>CAZFEU010000007.1:0-54595 GCA_964517875.1 uncultured Muribaculaceae bacterium
TGGTATTAGATTTAAGGTAAGAAGATTATTCGTCGAGATGACGAGTAATTTTTTTTGTTTATACGTGTTGTATCACCCGACTCCTTCCATAATGACACCACACCCATCTCATTTAACATTAATTTACTTAAATTTACCCAAAAACCCATTATTCCCACTTGACGCAGCTATAAAATATATCTAAATTTGCATCGCATTTCAAGGGATTCACGCAGCAAGAAGGGATTCAGACACAACGCAAGCCAAAATTCACTATCTGAGACACATAAGTCCTCGAGCGCAATCGTCAACGCCTGACCCTATAGCGCGCAACTCACCCCATTGCAACACATAGCAGCATGACCACCATGACTGCACTCACCGTCTCAACACGGATGCCCGCATCCGCCACGAGCCGCCCCATCACAGCCCCAACGGCTGATATTTAAACGAATAGTTGTTTTATAGATAATTGTGTATTTGTAACAAAAGAGTTGTCGGGAGACAACTCTTTTGTTATTTTAACCATTTCCATAACCAGCAGTCAAAATTGAATCGTTAACTTTGCAAAAATTACGACACCGACAACGATGCCCACCGACTCGCCAACGCTCATAGACCGACTGCGCAACCCCGCCACATGCCGCGAAGCTTTTGGCGAGGTGATACGTGAGTACACCGAGCCGTTATACTGGCAGATACGACGCCTGGTGCAGTCGCACGACGATGCCAACGACGTGCTTCAGAACGTATTCATCAAGGCGTGGCAATCGATCGACAGCTTCAGGGGCGACGCTAAACTATCAACCTGGCTCCACAAAATCGCCTTCAACGAAAGCATCAGCCACATCGACCGCGAACGACGCCGTCAAGCCATGTCGCTCGACGGCGACGACGGCGCACTTGCCGCTGCAATCGAGGCCGACGAGCACATCGATGGCGATGAACTCGCCCTCAAACTACGCAAAGCAATCGCCTCACTTCCCGAAAAACAACGCCTCGTATTCAACATGCGATATTACGATGACATGAAATATGAGGAAATTTCCGAAATACTCGGCACTTCGGTGGGTGCCCTTAAAGCTTCCTACCACCTGGCTACCAAGAAGATAGAACAGTTTTTCATAGAAAACGACTGATCCCCTCCGAAAAATCACAATCACGATTAAACCTTTCGACCAACATATAGTCAAAGACAGAAACAAACGACCATGGCAAAACAACCCGACATATTAACGAAAATCAATCGACGCACGGGCATGACCGTGCCCGATGGCTATTTCGATGATTTTGTCAAGCGCATGCAAGCCCAGATCACCCAGGCGCCGGCCGCTGCTGCCACGCTCAAGCCAACCGGCGGGTTCTGGTACACAATAAGGCCCTACGCCTACATGGCCGCAATGTTTGCCGGCATATGGTGCATGCTCCACATATTTAACTTCATGGGCTCCAACGACATTGATCTGAGCATCGAAAGCCACCCGGCGGTTGCCGAGGCTCTTTCCAACGACACATTCGTTGAAGAATACATACTCCCCGACTACAACGAAAGCGACCTGTACTACCAGCTATACGAATCGGGTGTCACCATCGACGACCTGCAGCAAGGCGCCGACGACTTTGACGACATCGACTATATATTCGACGATATCGACTATGCCGACCTCGATGGCGCCATACAAGCCCTCGACGACGACCCCGCCGACACCTCGGCCTCGCATGTAGCGCTCGCACATTAAACAGCATCAACGATGAAATTCCGACACATAATCCCCCTACTGCTCGCAGCCGTGATAGCCATCTCAGCGTCGGCCCACCCACAGCGCGAAGCATCATTCACCGAATGGGCCAAAGAGATGCGTGAATACAAACACAAATTCCTCACCAAGGAGCTTGACCTGTCGCGCGAACAGCAACGCAAATTCTTCGTGCTCTACGACCAGATGGAGGATGAGCTGGAACAACTCAACGGCGAATGCCGCGCCCTCGAGGAGAACATCGCCACCAAGGGGGACGAAGCCACCGACGATGACTATGAGCGCGCCTCAGAGAAGCTGTTCAACATCCGCACCCGCGAGGGGGCAATCGACCTGAAATACTACGACAAATTCAAAGAAATACTAACTAAACGCCAACTTTTTCAACTTAAAGGCGCAGAGCGCAAATTCACCCGCGAGATGGTGAAATATTACCGCAACAAGCGCCAGGGACACAAGAAATAAAATAAATAATTCACAGCTCTAAAAACATCCAATCACCATTCTCCTCTCTCTCAACGCACCGGGGCTGCCCTCAAAGGCAGCCCCGCATCGTCATTACCCCCATATTCCCAGGGGTTGGTATCGCATAAATAGCCCTGCTATCATCTCATGCTGCAGGTGGTCTGGGCCTTGATCAGATAGTCGATGAGGGCTTTGTTGGTGCAGATGATTTCTTCGAGTTTGGTGCGGTAGGTGTCCATGTCGTCGACACGGCGTGTGGCTACGCCCGACACCTCAGCCGCCTTGATTACTGCCGGTGCCACCACCGTGAGCAATCGGTGGTCGAACGGCTTGGGCAGAATGTAGTCAGGGCCGAAAGCAAGATCTTTCACACCGTACGCATTCTTGATGCTTTCAGGTACCGGCTCCTGCGCCAGTGCCGCAATAGCCTTGGCTGCAGCCACCTTCATGGCTTCGTTAATCTCAGTGGCACCGCAGTCGAGTGCGCCTCTGAATATATAAGGGAATCCCAGTACATTGTTGATCTGATTGGGATAATCGCTTCGACCCGTGGCAAAAACTATATCCTTACGTGTTGCCACAGCAAGATCGTAAGCAATCTCGGGTGAGGGATTGGCAAGGGCAAACACTATCGGACGGTCGGCCATAGATTTGACCATTTCAGGAGTGACGACATCTGCTACTGAAAGGCCCAGAAATACGTCAGCATCCTTCATAGCATCGGCCAGGGTGTGGATATCACGGTCGGTGGCAAATTCACCCTTTGTAGGGTCTAAATTGGCACGATCCCGGCGTATCACACCCTTACTGTCGCACATCACAACGTTTTCATGCCTTACGCCAAGCTCGCAATACAGCTTGGTGCATGCTATAGCTGCCGCCCCTGCTCCATTGACCACCACACGCACTTTGGCGATATCCTTGTCCTGAATCTTCAATGCGTTGAGCAGCGCAGCCGACGATATGATGGCTGTGCCATGCTGATCGTCGTGCATCACCGGAATATCAAGCTTGGAGCGGAGCTCACGTTCAATCTCAAAGCACTCCGGAGCCTTTATATCCTCAAGGTTGATTCCGCCGAAAGTGGGGGCGAGCCGCGCCACAGTCTTGACAAACTCCTGTGGGTCGTCTTCGTCTATCTCGATGTCAAACGCATCCAGCCCGGCGAAAATCTTAAACAGCAATGCCTTACCTTCCATTACCGGCTTAGATGCCTTTGCGCCGATATTGCCAAGACCCAGAACCGCCGTACCATTGGATATTACCGCAACAAGATTACCCCTGTTGGTATAATCAAAAATCTTGTCGGCATCATCCTTTATCTTCAGACACGGATAAGCCACGCCCGGAGAGTAAGCCAGGGCAAGATCCTCAGGCGTATCGTAAGGTTTTGTTGGCACTACCTCAATCTTTCCTGGATGAGGGTAACGGTGGTAATTCAGCGCAGCCTGTTCAAGAGCCGCTTGTCCATTAGTTGAATCCATATTTTTGCGAAATCTGATTATCTTAAACTATGAATAACAAACACCCGACACCCCCGCTGAGTTTACCACCTCCAATAAAAAAGCCAAGCCGCCCATCCATCGGGGGAGTCCCTGCGGTGGATGGGCGGCGTATGTGTGAAATGGACTAAAATGGACTAAATATTGGGGGTGGGATAGACGATGGTCTCGGTGCAGGTGGCTTTCACCTTTTGGTTGGCGATGGTAAACTCAAATTCGCCGCGCTCGAGAGTCCATTTGCCCTGATAGTTTACAAATGCCAGGTCGGATGCGGGTATTGTGAAGCTCACACGCTTGCTTTCGCCAGCCTTGAGCGCTACCTTGTCGAATCCACGCACGCGCAGCACGTCGGGCGACAGCGATGCCACCAGGTCGGTGCTGTAGAATATCACGGGCTCCATGCCGTCGCGAGCGCCGGTATTGGTCACGGTCACTGACACGGTGATGTCGTCGCCCGGGGCAAACTCGGCTTTGTCGACCGCTATATCCGAGTACCGATATGTGGTGTAGCTAATGCCGTAGCCGAATGGCCACTGCACGTCAATGTCGGCATCGTAGTTGTATGCACCCGACATAGTTGCCACAGTCTCGCAGGGCTTATGGTCGTAGAAAGCAAAACCGTTGCTCCACTTGGGGTAGGTGATGGGGAGCTTGGCGCTGAAGTTGCGGTCGCCGGCCACGAGCTGTGCCAATGCGTCGCCACCATAGTTGCCCGGAAGCATGATGTAGATTATGCCTTGTGCCAGAGGCTCTATCTCGCGGATTATGCGGGGACGACCCTCGTTGAGCACAAGCACGATGGGCTTGCCCGTGAGGGCAAGAGCCTTTACCAGGGCGGTCTGGTTGGCCGACAGAGTCAGGTCGTTGGTATTGCCGGGGGTCTCGCAGTAGGAGTTCTCACCTATGCAGGCCACGATCACGTCAACACCTTTGGCGGCCTCAACGGCTGCCTGGATGTCGATGTTCTGCTCAAGCTCCCACTTGCCGTAGTCCTGCACATACTCCATGCCTTGGCATAGGGTCACATTGTCGGCTCCGTAGCGGTTGCAGAAAGCCTCGTATATTGTGTTGTACTGCTCATGATACTGAGCCTCGTCAATACCCTGCCATGTGTACGACCAGCCGCCGTTGAGCGAGCGCATGGTATTGGCGTTAGGACCTGTGAGGAGTATCTTAGTGCCCTCCTTGATGGGTAGGATACCGTTGTCATTCTTAAGCAGGATTTCGCTCTGCGCTGCCAGCTCGAGCGACTTTGCGGCATGCTCGGCTGAGCCGAAGAGAGGATAATCCTTGGGATTGGTATAGGGGTGAGCCCACAGGTCGAGACGCAGCTTGAAGCGGATGATACGGCGCACTGCGTCGTCGATGCGCTCCATCGGCACCTTACCCTCCTGCACAAGTTCCTTGAGCAGAGTGCAGAACTCCACGTCGTAGGGTGTCATCGACATATCCACACCGGCGTTGATGCTGAGCATGATAGCCTCCTTGTAGTCGGCGGCCACCTTGTCGCGGGTGTGCAGATTGTGGATGTCGGCCCAGTCGGTCACGATCATGCCATCCCAGTTAAGGCCTTCCTTAAGCCACTCGGTGAGCATCTCATGGTTGGCGTGGAAAGGCATGCCGTTGTTCAGGCCCGAATTGACCATCACCGACAGCGCTCCGGCCTGAATCGCTACCTTGAAGGGGTGGAAGTATTTCTCTCGCAGATCCACAGGGTTGATCGAAGCGGGTGTGCGGTCCTTGCCGCTCACGGGGTTGCCGTAAGCCATATAGTGCTTAAGGCAGGCACCCACCTGCTGCTGCGACAAGTGGTTGGGGTCGGTGCCCTGATAGCCGCGCACCATTGCAACGGCCATTTCACCGTTGACATAGGGGTCCTCGCCGAAGCTCTCCCAAATGCGGCTCCATGCCGGATTGCGTCCCAGATCCATCACGGGGTTGTAAACCCAGGGTATTGAGGCGGTGCGGCTTTCATAAGCACATATGCGTGCTCCCTCCTCTACGAGCGAGCGGTTGAAGCTCGCAGCCATATTGATCTCCTGAGGGAACAGAGTGCCACCGGTGGTGTAAGTGGTGCCATGGTTCTGGTCTACGCCGTATACATCGGGAATGCCGATATATTTCATCGATGCTTTCTGCACGTCTACTATCAGGCGGTGCCAGGTATCCACATCCTGAGCGTGGCCCTGGGCGGTGTTGAGTATCGAACCCACGCGGTAAGTGTCGAATACGGTTTTGAGCTTGGCGGCATCAGTTACCACCTTCCCATTGACGGGCTGATCGGCGCATACAAGGTCGATAACCACCTCGCACATCTGCCCCACCTTATCGTCGAGCGACATCTTGCTTACAATCTCCTCCACCTTGGCTTCGATAGCCGGGTCGGGAGCAATCGCGGGCTTGATTTGGGCCGACAGAGGCAGAGCGGCTGCTGCCAGCGCCAGAATTACTGTGATTTTCTTCATGTGGTATTATTTTATGGTGAATTTCGTTTTGGAGCGGATATCGGCCGACGATGATCCTACGAGAGCCTCAAACACTCCGGGCTCCACCACCCACTGGTGGCTGTCGGCATCAAAGTAGCCCAGATCGCTCCCCTTCACGGTGATGCTTACCTGCTGTGTTTCGCCGGGTGCGAGCTCTACCTTGCTGAAGCCTTTAAGCTCCTTGACCGGGCGGTCTACACTCGACTTGACATCTGACACATAGAGCTGCACCACTTCCTTACCCTTTACCTTACCTACATTGGTGACAGGAACGGTAATCGTGTACACATCATTAGCTGTACCCTCGGCACGGTCAACAGTGGCCTTGCCATACTTGAAATCGGTGTAGCTCAAGCCGTGGCCGAAGGGGAAAGCAGGTTTCAGCTTGTTCTTATCGACAAATCGATATCCCACATAAATACCCTCGTTGTAGGGCATATCCCACACCTCATTGCCTTGTGAATCAACTCTCTTCTGGCCAGGGTATTCACCCAGTTTGTGAGCCCCGACCTGGTCGAGCGATGCGTAGTAGGTGTAGGGAAGCTTGCCGCTGGGACTCACGTCGCCGGCGAGCACCGATGCGATGGTGTGGCCTGTCTCGTTGCCGAGATACCATGCCTGCATGATGGCCGGCACCTTATCTCTCCAGGGCATTGCCACTCCCGTGCCGCTGATATTAATTACAGCGAGATTGGGGTTGGCCTTGGCCAGCGCCTCGATGAGCTCATTCTGATTATAGGGGAGGTCCATCGTCAGGCGGTCGAAGTCCTCGGCATCCTGATGGTCGCTCTTGTTGAGGCCACCGAAGAATAGCACTACATCGGCCTCACGAGCCACCTTCACAGCCTCGTCGAGAAGCTCCTGGGGCGAGCGGGGGTCGGTGAGATCCTGGCCGGTGACTACACCGTTGTATTCGCCGGTGGTGTCGCCCACATATCCGCGGGCATATACTATCTCCACATCGTCGCCCAGACGCGATTTCAGGCCGTCGAGAGGTGTCACCTCGTAGCGGGCCTTGAGCGACGACGAGCCACCACCGACTGTCATCATCTTGATAGCGTTTTCGCCGATTACTGCCACCTTCTTCACCTTGTCGGGATTGAGGGGCAGTAGATTACCCTTGTTTTGGAGCAGCACTATACCCTCCTGGCCTATTTCTCGGCATGCAGCCACATGCTCGTCCGAGCCCATCGAGCCGAAGGGGCGGTTGCGATCCATGACCGTACGCAGTGTGAGCCGTAGCACGCGGCGCACCTTGTCGTTGAGCTCATCCTCGGAGTAAGTGCCGTCCTGAATACCCTTAAGATAGGGCTCGGCAAAGAAATAGCTGTCGTAGGCGTTGGAGCGACCGTTGGTAAGGCCGTTGGTCCATGAGCCAAACTCCATGTCCAGACCCCCTTTTACCGCCGAGGGTGTATCGTGCACAGCGCCCCAGTCGGATATAACAGCACCATCCCAGCCCCATTCACCCTTGAGAATGTCGTTCATGAGTATGGGATTGTAGCTGGCATGCTCGCCGCGGAATAGGTTGTAGCCCCCCATGAACGACCATGCCCCACCCTCATGGGCAGCTGCCTTGAAGCCCGGAAGATAGATTTCATACAAGGTTCGGTCGTCAACGATGGGGTTGGATGTGTGACGGTTGATTTCATTGTTGTTTAGGGCGAAGTGCTTTACACATACTGATACGCCATTGCTCTGCACTCCCTTTACGTAGGGCACCACCATCTGCGAGATAAGATAGGGATCCTCACCCATATACTCGAAGTTGCGGCCATTCAGAGGCGTGCGATAAATGTTGATGCCAGGGCCGAGCAGCACGCTCTTGTTGCGATAGCGAGCTTCTTCGCCGATGCTTTTGCCATAGAGTAGAGCCATCTCAGGGTTCCATGTTGCGGCAAGGGCGGTAAGCGAGGGGAAAGCGGTGCATGAATCATTGGTCCAGCCCGCCTGTTCCCATTCATCCCACAGCACCTCGGGGCGTACACCCATGGGGCCGTCGGTACACCATAGTTCGGGAATGCCGAGACGAGGCACACCGGGAGCACTGAATTTTGATTGGGCGTGAATCAGGTTAATTTTCTCACGCAAGGTCATGCGTTGCAAAGCATCCTCCACGCGGTCGTCGAGCGGCTTGGTGTCGTCGAGATATACCGGGGTAGCGGCTGAGCCAAGCATGGCCGCAGCTGAGAGCAGTATCGATGCAAAATACTTTTTCATATCGTTTTACGGTTTATTTTGAGGGTGTTACAAGCCCCATTGACTCTATATATCCTGTTTGGGGCACACAATTGGCCACCTTGCACTGCTCGATAAACTTGTCAAGGGCCACTTGGGCCTTGCTGCGGTCGGGCTTGGCCTCGCGTATCTCGGCAAAGGTGTGGTGAGGGCCTTCGGCAAATCTCTTCACCTCTTCCCACTCCTGTGGCATCACGATGCCCATCATGCATGAGTCGTCGCGCTTCTTATAGGGCCAGAATGTGTAGCCAATATTATTGTCGGTCATCACTTTCACAAAATCGGCCTGCCACTGGTCGGTATTATGACCTATCTCACCCATATACATAGGGCGGTTGCTCTTGTCGCGGAAGTCGATATATGAGCGGATGGCATCGGCTGTGGCCGGACCGCCGTAGCGATGGCAAGTGAACATAAGTTGTGGATCATAGCTGGTGTCGCGGAGAGGCTCGAAATTGCTGTTCCATTGCGGAGCTCCGATGAGTATGATGTGGTGAGGGTCGACCTCGCGGATTGCCGCCACAGCACGCTTGTGCAGAGGCTCGAGCTTGGAGTTAAGCTCGTCCTGATTGTCAAAATAAGTGGCTATAGGCTCGTTGATGAGTTCATAGCCCAGTATGGTGGGCTCGTCCTTGTAGTATTCGGCTATCCTACGCCATATGTCAATAAACTGCTGCTGGCTGCGGGGACTTTCCATAAGCCAGGGATAGCCATAGGAGTCGTCGATATTGTCGCCGGTCTGACCACCGGGGGCGTCGTGCATGTCGAGTATCAGATACAGGTCGTTGGCCTTGCACCATGACACCACCGAGTCGATGCGGGCAAATCCATCCTGATTTGAAGTCAGGCCCATATAGTCCTCGTCGGTAAAGAGCTTATAGTGAAATGGCAAGCGGATAGTGTTAGCACCCGTAGCGGCGATAAAGTCGATATCCTGGCGGGTGATGTAATTGTCCTTGAATTGCTGCCAGAACCGAGCAGTGTTGTCGGGACCTACCAACTGGCAGAACACCTCATTGATTTGACGGGGAGCGTTCATGCGGCCGAAGCCGAACATGTAGCCCTCGGGGTTGAGCCAGTTGCCGAGATTGGTTCCCACAATAAATAACTTCGAGCCGTCGGGTTTCACCAGGTCGGGACCCTGCACCTGCACAAACTGTGTGGCCTCGGTGCCGGCCATGCCACACTGGGGGAAAAGCGTCAATGCAGTCGCTACAGCGAGGCATCCCAGCAATGTGTCTTTTAATTTCATATCGTTTTTCAGATAAAAGTCCCCGACCCCCTATATGGGAAGTCGGGGACATGATACTGCGGTTTCAGAAAGTGTTATTTGGTCACAGCCATCCTGATGTTGGATACTGTTACCTTGGCACCTTCAGGTATGCCTGCATAGTCCATGCACACCTGCAGGTTGCTGGTGTCGATACCCTGTTTGCCCTTGAAGAAGTAGAGCGTGGGCTCACCGGCATACACATCTATGCGGTCGAGAGCGATATACGTTCCATCATCGTCGGTGCTTTCGCCAAGCGAGTCGCCCTTCTGAATCTTAACGGTGACGTTCTTGATGTCGGCTGTCGACTCGATGGTCATCAGGAAGTCGTACTTGTCTTCGGCCGAGGTTCTGACGTTGGTCCACATGTGAACCTGTGCCTGCCATTGGTCGCCACCCACACCGGCGGGTGCCACGAATGTGTAGCCATCGGCGGTGAAGTCAATCACGGGCTGCACGGGGAGCTCGCCCCAGCCTCCGTCGGCAAACCATGTAGAATGTTTCACTACCTCCAATGCCTTGAACATATTATCCTCGTCGGAGATGGTGGGAGCCGAAGCAGCGGCAGGAATCACGGTGCCGTCGTCGTACTGGTGCTCCTTGAACACGATGTTGTCGACTGTGATGGTGCATCCACCGAAGCCCGCGAAGTCGAAGGCAATCTTAAGAGTGCCGTCGAAGCCCTCTACGTCGGAGAACCATACGATCGAACCACCTGCCGAAACATTAACACGGTCAGCTGTGAAGTATACGTTGTCGTCGCCATCCATCTGAGGCTTAACGGTGACAGCGCCATCCTTGGGAACGGTGATGTTGCAAGAGAAGTCGTAGGTCACGCCGGCCTTAACGGGGATGTTGGTGCCGATGTGTACCTGACCCTGCCACTGGTCATTACCGGTAGCCTCGGGAGCGGTGAAGGTGAAGCCCTTGGTGGGGGTGAGCTCAACAGTGGGCTGAGGAGCAAGCTCTGCCCAGCCTCCGTCGGCAAACCAGGTGGACTGTACAGTCACCTCAGCATCCTTCCACAGATTGTGCTCGAAGTCATACTTGAAGCCTGTGGTGGTCACGTCGGCCGCACCCTTAGGAGCTATGATGTACTGCCAAGAAATGCCGGGGAGATCCTGAGTCAGAACGATCTCGTTGCGGCTGAAGCTTGCGATGCGATACTTGGGAGCATTGAAGCCGTCGGTCGAGGGGATGTAGGGGAACAGTGTGTGGGGAGGAAGTGTGAGATAGAGGCTTGAGCCCTCGGGCGAGAGGGTGAATGTAGTCTCCTGTGTGCCCACAGCTACGCGGAAGTCCTGACCGTCGCCGGGATTGTTGACGTTGAGACCTTCGAGCGACTGCACGCCTGCATTGACGTAAACAGTGCCGGCATTGCCGGGATTGAACACGTAAGAGCCTGTGGTTTCCTGGCCAGTGTAGCCGAAGGTTAGTATATTTTCGTACACACCTTCAGCCTCCTTGCAGCCAGCCTCGCCGCTCCACCAGTTGGTGGGGTTGGTGGGGCTTTCGCCGCAACCCATGTTGCCGGGCTTGGTGCCGTCGACACCCCACTCCTTGGTAGAGCCATTGGTGAGGGCAGTCATGTAGGGAGTGAAGTCGAAGATGGTCTTTTCAACAACGATGACGCCGTTGACCGAGCCTTCCGACACGCCATTAGAGTTGCCCACTTTCATCTCCACGGGATATTCACCGGCTGTGGTGATAAGATCGCGGTAGGTGAGTGAGGTAGAGGGGCGGGTGCTACCGTTAACGTACCAAATGGGATATACGCCCATTGCCTTCTGTCCGTCGGCGGTGAGTATGTTGAGCTCCACATTGTTGAGCTCATCGACCGTCACCCCAATCGTGTAGTTTGAAGCCACAGGTATACCGGCTTGCGAAGGCAGATTGTAGTCTTCGTCGGCGCAACTGGTGATAGCCAATGCCGCTCCGGCCAAGATACCAAATCTGAAGATTTTATTTATTGATTTCATCTTTAAAATGCTTTTAGTAGATGTGGTTTACTGGAAATACTGGTCGTTCTGCTTGAGAGTACCGCGGCATTGGTCGATTTCTGACTGGGGGAAGGGGATGTACTTCTTGTTGTCAGTGTAGGTGCCTTTGCGGTCGTCGGGAATTTCGTTGCCGGGCACGAGGTAATCCTTGGCAAGGCCGGTGCGGATGAGATCCCAGTAGCGTTTGCCTTCACCGAGGAACTCAAGTGCGCGCTCCTGGATGATATTGTCGGTGGTGGCTGTGATTGAGCCTACACCGGCGCGGCTACGTACACGGTCGAGGTATTGCTGCTTGTTGGGTGAGCCGAGCTCGGCAGCGTTGAGGAGCACCTCAGCAAAGCGGTAGAGACGCAAGTTGTTGTTGTAGTTGAGCACAGCGTCGGCAAGCTGACCTGAGTTGCCACCGATGATGCCGGCATACTTGGCCAGGAAGAGGCCGGTGTCCTGATAGCCGATTGTGTAAGAACCTGCCTCGGGAGCCCAGATTGAAGCGTCGCGGCGCTGGTCGCCCTCCTCATATGATGCGTAGGTCGAAGGACGCACGGTGCAGAAGCCCCAGCCTGTGTTGTCGTGAACGCCGTCGCGGCTGTCGTAACCGCGGGGGAGTATCATACAGGGCACTACGGTGCCTCCGGCGGTGCCACCCCAGTCCCAGTTACGGGTAGCCTGGAAGTCAGAGTAGTTGATTTCAAATATCGACTCCTTGCACCATTCGCCGGCTACGGTCCAGATCTGTGCGTAATCCTCCATCAGGTCATATTTGCCTGAGTTGATGATTTCCTCCATGTACTGGAGTGCGGTGGGATAGCGCGATGTATCGTTCTGATACATTACGATTTCGGCATAGAGCATGTATACAAAGTGCTTGGTGACGCGGCCCAGCTCTGCTCCCTCGCACTTCTCGGGAAGAGCGTTGGCGGCAATAACATTTTCCAGATCCTCGATCATGAACTCATAAACCTGGTCGGCTGTATACTGGGGTGCGATGTAGTCGCCCGAAAGCTGCTCGGTGTAGTAAACGATATTGCCCCACCAGTGCCACAGCTGGTTGTAGAAGAACACGCGCAGAGCTGTCACCTCGGCCTCATAGCGTTTGCGATGTTGCTCCTGAAGCTCGTTGGCGGGTGTCCAGTAAGTGTTCATGTACAAGAGGGCATCGTTGCAACGCTTCACGCCTGAGTATGCGTTGGAATAGTTGGTGTCGAGCACCTTGGTGGGGGTGATGTTGAAGTTGAACACACCTTTCCACTGGTCCATATCGCTCACGTCACCGCCACCGGGGAATACCTGGTCGGCGATCACCTCGGGATAGATATTAAGGCCGGTGTAATTGTTGGCGTAGTCAAACCAGTGCAATGGGTCGTAGGCAGCTACCACAGCCTGGAAAATATTGTCCTCGGTGGTGTAGTAATCCTCAACCGGATCCTGCGTGTTGTTGGTAATGTCGAGCCAGTCCGAACCGCAAGAGGTTGCTCCGAGTCCCATGGCCGCTACCGCAGTTAAAACTATATATTTTGTTAGTTTCATTATTGTAGTTTTAAATATGGATTAGAATGACAGGTTGAAACCGATAGTGTAGGTGCGAGCCTCGGGATAGTTACCGTAGTCGATACCGATGCTGGTGCCGTCGCCCACCTCAGGAGTGAAGCCATGATACTTGGTGGCGGTAAAGAGGTTTTCACCCATTAAATATACGCGGAAGTTGTCTACGCCCACCTTGCGGGTAATATTGGCGGGGAGGGTGTATGACAGTGTCAGGTTAGAGCAACGCAGGTAAGCGCCTGAGTGGATATACAGGTCAGAGCTTTGCCAGTTGCGTGAGTCAGCGAGACGGTAAACGGGTATCTTGTTGGATGTGCCTTCGCCGGTCCAGCGGTTGAGCATCCAGCTGGGGAGGTTCTTGGCGGGTGTATCGCCGCGGAGCGATGCGTCGTAGATCTGGTTGCCCCAAACGCCCTGGAAGTAGGCTGTGAGCTGGAAGCCCTTCCAGCCGGCACCGAGGTTGAAGCCGTAGGTCCAGTCGGGCATACCTTTACCAATCTTGGTGCGGTCGTCGGCTGTGATCTGTCCGTCGCCGTTGGTGTCGACGAAGATTACGTCACCGGGCTGAGCATAGTAGGATACGTTGCTCGGTACAAGGCCGTATTTCTGATTGTAAGCGTCGGCCTGCTCCTGATTCTGGAATACGCCGGCAGTCTTGTAGCCGTAGAAGAAGGGGAATACTTCGCCGTTCATCGAGCGTGCGATATCGCCGGCTGTACCGTTGCTGATCTCGGTGCGCCATCCGTCGGCGTTACCAAGGTTGACGAGTTTATTCTTCACATACGAGAGGTTACCGCCGATGTTGAACTCTACGGGACCGAAGTTGTGGGCCCAGAGGAGGTTCATCTCGACACCGGTGTTCTCCATCTTACCTACGTTGCCGATAGGCTTGGTTTCGCCCACGTATGTAGGAATCATCATGGTCATAAGCATGCCGTTGGTGGTCTTCTTGTACCAGTCGATGTTAAACTGCAGCGAGTTGTCGAAGAAGCCGAAGTCAAGACCGAAGTCGGTCTGTGTTGACTCCTCCCACTTAAGGTCGGGGTTGGCAAGGCCTGATGCCTTTGAACCGTAAGTTGAGCTTACGCCCTCGGGACCGAAGTAATAGTTGTTGTTGCCCGATGTGAGCACGGTATAAGCGAAGTCACCGATTGACTCGTTACCGTTCTTACCCCAAGAGAGGCGCACCTTAGTGTTAGACCACCATTGAGGACGGCTTTCGAGGAATGACTCGGCCGTTGGGTTCCATCCCAGCGAGAATGAGGGGAAGGTAGCCCACTTGTGGTTGGCACCGAAGCGCGACGAACCATCACGGCGCAAAGTCACCTGTGCCATGTAGCGGCCGGCGTAGTCATATGATACACGTCCGAAGTAAGAGAGCAGTTTGGGCCATGCCGAGTTGGGGCCGGCGTTACCTGTACGGTTGCCACCGTCAGCCTCGCCGGGAGCACCCTGTGCCACGGTTACATAGGGCTTGTCGAAGTTATAGAGCTTGTTGGCCGATGCATTGATCCACCATCCCGATGACTGCTTGCCCGACTGGCCGAGCACTACGTTAACGTGGTGGTTGCCGAAGGTCTTGTCATATTGGAGGATATTCTCAACCTGCCATACCCAGCCGCGGTTCATGCTTGAAGATGCCGATGCGTGGATAGCGTCGGTATTAACAAGGTTGGTGTAGTAAGAGGGCTCGCTATGGCTGTCGCTCCCCCAGAATGAGAGGTCGCCGCCGAAGCTGAGGCGATAGCTGAAGCCATCCCACAGTTGCAGCTCACCGATGATGTTGGTCACAAACTTATGGCTCCAGTTCTTGCCTGAGGGGAATGACCAGCGGTAGAAGGGGTTGTCAAGCTCCTGATAGCCACCACCGTGAGCCTCGGGAATCATATAAAGGTATCCGGCGTCGTTGTAGCGGGGCACGTATTTTTCGTTACCGGCATAGTAGGCGAGCTGCTCGTTGTAGAGGTCAGAGCCGGGAGCCAGCAGTGGAGTAAGCATGGGCGACATACCCAGAGCATTGGTGATAGGCGCACCATAGTAAGCACCGCCACCGCCGAAGCCCTTAGAGTGGATGCGGGCGTACGACAGGTTGGTGGTGAGGACAAATTTATTGAGGAAGGTGCGCTTCTTCGACTCGTCCATCAGGGTATAGGTGTTGTTGCTGCGTAGGGTCAGGCGGTTGTAGTTGGACTGGTTGTAGTTACCGCCAATGATACCTTCCTGCTCGTAGTAACCCAGCGACAGGTAATAGTTGACCTTCTCCGAGGCACCCGAAACCGACAGCTGGTGATTCATCACCGGAGCGTTGTCGTTGAATATAGCAGCCTGCCAGTCGAATCCCTCGCCGTAGCTATAGGGGTCGGCGTAAGGAGCGGGCTGGCCGATGTTCATGTAGCCCTCATTCTTCATGATGGCATACTGGGTGGCATTGAGCATGTTGACAGTCTTCTGCTTTGACTGCCAGCCGTAAGAGAAATCATAGGTCACCTTGGCGCGGCCCGACTGGCCCGACTTGGTGGTGACGAGGATTACACCGTTGGCGGCACGGGCACCGTAGACGGCACCGGATGCAGCATCCTTAAGTACCTCGATGCTCTTGATATCGTTGGGGTTGAGGTAGTCGATACCACCTTCGATAGGCATACCGTCGACGATATACAAGGGGTTGGAGTCATTGATGGTGCCGATACCACGCACGCGGATCTGGGCGGTAGCACCAGGCTGACCGTTGGCGGTGGTGGCGGTGACACCGGCGGTGACACCCTTGAGAGCATTGGCCACGTTAAGAGGCGCTGTCTGCTCAAGAGTCTCAGAGTTGACGGTTGAGATGGCGGCGGTAACAACACTCTTCTTCTGAGTACCGTAACCGATAGCCACAACCTCATCGAGGATTTGTGCGTCCTCAAGAAGCGAGATGGTGATACCCGACATATTGCCGCGCACCTTCACCTCCTGAGGTGTATAGCCGATGTAGGAGATGAGCAGGGTGGCACCTGTCTGGGCCTTGATTGTAAACTTTCCGTCAAAATCGGTGGCGACGCCGCCTTTGGCGCCCTTCACAAGCACTGACGCGCCTATCAGAGGCTCGCCGTCGCTTTGTGACACCACCGTACCGGATACACTGACATCCTGGGCGTATATACCCAGACATGCCATCAGAGCAATCAGAAATAAGGTTAATCTTTTCATCTGATAATGGTTTGTGGTTTATTGAATATGGGTTATAGTTGGTTATGTTATTAATATTGTCTCTACTGTATCAAAAAAAAGGACGGAGGGCTCTCGGACCTCGAGGGCCCTCCGACACAAACTTAAAAATCTAATTCTCCCTTATAAAATTGCACAATTATCGCTATTATTAATATAAAGTGAATATAGGCCAATTATACCGTTGTATATAAAACTATTATATCATTTCTTTTGGAACACGCGCACATAGTCAATCTGATATGTGGCGGGGAGTGCCGACTCGTTCACGCCGTTCCATCCGCCCCAGGAGCCGCCCCAAGCCAGGTTGAGGATGGGATGGAAGGGCTTGTTGAAAGGCCATGTGTTGTCGTCGCCCTTGCCATCGTTGGCAAAGTAGAGCAACGGCTGGCCGTCGACGTAGGTGCGGATATAGTCGGGGGTCCACTCAAGTGCGTAGATGTGAAACTCCTCCTCGGCACCGGCAGTGTAGCGCTCGGCTGTTTTCTGAGTATTTATGGTGTGGTTGTACGATGTAGTGTGAATCGACGACGAGGTGTAGTTGGGGTTAACACCTACCTCCTCCATGATGTCAATCTCACCGCAGTGGGGCCAGTTGCCGCCGTTGGCTGGCATCATCCAGAATGCAGGCCAGGTGCCTTTCCCCTTGGGCAGCTTAAGGCGTGCCTCAAAGTATCCATATTGCCATAGCTGGCGGGTGTTGATACGCGCCGATATTACTTGATTATTGTACTTGCGCGCGATGATGTTGAGTATACCGTCCTCGATTATGGCGGTGTATGCGTCGCCGAGCTTGCCTGGCACGTAGCGCTGCAATTCATTGTTGACATGGCCGGGAGCCCAGTCGTCGTAGTACCACTCCTGGGTATTGATCATCGAGCCGTTGGGCAGGTTGAACTCATCATGCCACACCAGAGTATACCCCTCGGGAGCCGTGATTTCGTCGGTATACTGGTTAACGATGACCTCGCTGGTGAGGTCGCCGGCCTTGAATGTAAGGGTGGCGTTGCGCTCGGCCGAGGTAGTGTTGGCCGTGGCGCTCAGGGTCACTGTAGCCGAGCCGCCTTCGCCTGATGTGGGGGTCACGGCACACCAGTCGGCATCGCAGCTCACGCTCCAGTCGGTGTAGGCATCGACCGTGATAGTGGTGGTCGACTCTTGGGCTCCGAAGCTCACCTTGGCCGTGGACACACTGAGTGTGGGGCGTGCTTCCTGGCTCACGGGGATTGCCAGCTCCTTGCCGCCACTCTTTACGGTGAGGGTGGCAGTGCGTGTGGTGGCACCGCCGTTGGATGTCAGTTTCACTTTCACGTTGGTAGCCTGACCCTTGCTTCCTCCAGTGGGTGTAACCGTGCACCAGCTGGCATCAGAAGCAATGGCCCAGTCGGCGGTAGAGGTGACGGTAACGGTGGTCTCGAAAGCGTCGTATCCCGATGTTACCGACTGCGGCGTGGCGGTTATGGTCACCTGTGCCGGCGGAGGTGTGGGGGTATCAGAATTGCTGTCGGAGCACGAGCTCACCAACAGAGGCAAAACAGCAAATAACGATGTAGCGAATAGTTTATTCATGGGTTGATTTAAATTGGCTTGCAGTGAATGAAGGTTACCTTCTTGAGGTTTACAAATTTAAAAACACATTTTTTATTACATTAACAATGTAACAACAAATGTAAGCCCATGAGATCTATTTATACCTATATATCAGATATTTAAAATTTTAAAAATGTAAGTTGTTTTGGGGGTTGTGTAAGTCGGTATTTTGCTGTTTTTAGTTATTTTGGCATGTGAGGGCCGGTGTATCAGTGATTGAATTTGCCCAGCGACATCACTGCCTCGGCAAATCGATCCTTGTCGATAATAGATCGGTTGCGCATACGCAGCCTATAGTTATAGACGGTCTGGGTGGAGCAGTGGAGCATAGCCGCAATCTTCACCGAGTCGGTGATGCCGAGACGCACCAGGGCGTAGATTCGCAGCTCGGTGTTAAGTGTGCCGGCGGGCACGCTGATCTGCTCGTCGGGCCGCAAAAGCGTGTTGAAATCACTCACGAAGTCGGGGTAGATATTGAGGAAGAGTGTGTCGAAATTGGCATAAAAGTCCTTCATTTCGCGATGCGTATAGGTGGCCGCCAGTGTCTCCTCCTGTAGCTCCTTCCACTTCTGAGCCCTGATAAGCTTCATCACTTCATTGCGATACTTCTCAAAGCGGTCGATATATGACGAACACAAAGCAAACGTGGCACCTATGCACTCCTCCTTCACATAGTTGGCCTCTCTCAGAGCCATCGAAATCTCCTCGTTGCGGGTATTGGCCTCCTTAAGGTTGGCTATCAACTTGTCGCGCTCGCTCTTATTGCGCATTATCTCATCCATGCGTGCGGTGAGCTCCTTATTGGCATCTTCAAGCTTGCGTTGCGACTTCCTCAACTGGCGGCTGCGCCGGCTGTACATCACTATCATCAGCACCAGCGCCAGCATTATCACGAATAGCACCACAAGGGCTATGGTGAGATTGCGCTGAGTGCTCCTAAGTTCGGCCTCATGCAGCTGATGCACCTCCGACACCGTCTTGGCCAGCGATGCGGCTCGCACTCGGTTGGGGAGCAAGAGTGCCTGTTTAAGGCTGAAATTCACATAATTATAAGCTCGCTCGATGTCACCCTCGGCCTGAAGGATTCCCGAAAGCTCATTGATTGAAGCAATGTCGCGGTTGGCGATCTGCACGTCGATGAGTCCCGACAGTATCAGGTAGCGCATACGGTTTTCATGATCCCCCTCGCGTTCGTACACACGCGACAGTATATAGCAGTTCATCGCATCCACGCGGGTGCTGAGCCCACCGGTGTCGACCGACTCCTTTAGCTTCTCGAACAGCTCCTCCGGAAATTCCGGCTTATCGATTTTCGCCGATGCCGCATACCACAGGTATTCAGGGTGATCGGGGGTGATGATTGACATTATTGAGTCCTCGTAGGTGTGACTTATGCGGTCGTAGTCATCATTGCCAATGATACGATGGTCGGCCAGCTGCCCTATGTGCGAATACAGGTAGGCCATCTGTCCATAATACTTTATCTTGTTGGCATCCTCGAGTTCATCGAAATTGATGGAGTCGAGCTCGGTTTTGGCCTCAACGAGCAGACCCATCACCGACAGCGTGAACGACTTATTAATGCGCCACTCATATTCACCTTGCTTGTTGTCGGTGAGCTTTGCCAATTTGAGGTTTTCATTGGCATAGTGCATCGCCGAGTCGGCGTCAAACACATAGTACTCGTCAAAAAGCTGCCGGTTGTTCCAATAAATCTCCTGAGGTGTACGGGCTTTCTTACGGCTGGCACGCACGTCGTCGATACGTCGCAACTTGGCCTGCACATAGCTATCCTCGTTGGCTATCGCCGAGTCAAGGCGCACCAGCAGGCTCTCCACGCTTGCCTGGGCGGCATGCATAGGCATGATATATATTATTGCGCAAAGCAATGGCAGCAATTTCTTCATGACATAGATGTTAGGCTAATTTCAGGGCTTATATAGTATTGTGCCCACAAAAATAATAAAATATATCAATTTCAACACAAAACACCCAAAAGTTTCTATATATGTAGATTTTTTCATATCTTTGCCAAGCAATACAAACTGATATGGACAAACCGCTCTTTAAACTCGTGGTTCTTAAGGAGGCCGAGGAATTTTTCAATGGCCTTTCCCATGCAGTCATTCGCAAGATATTTTACAACATAGACAAAGTTTCCTATGGCGTAAAAGACCCCGAATTATTCAAAAAACTTGGAGATACCGATATATGGGAATTCCGAACCTTGTGGCAAGGCATTGCTTATCGGCTATTTGCGTTTTGGGATAAGACCGGTGACACACTTGTAATAGCCACCCACGGACTCATAAAGAAAACCCAAAAAACACCAAAAAGCGAGATTAAGAAAGCGCAAGCAATAAGGAAAGAGTATTTTGATAACAAAGAAAAGTAACTGATAGTAATTGATATGGCACAGATGAATTTTACAACTTTTGAGGAACTAAAAGATCGTCATCTCGGGAAGATAGGTACCCCCGAACGTGACACTTATGAGGAAGAAGTAAAAGAAGCAATCCAAGTATACCATATTGGAGAGGCCATAAAGAAAGCCCGAAAAGAACGCAACATGACACAAAATCAATTAGCCGAGCTTATGGGTGTCAAGAAAGCACAGGTAAGTCGTATAGAGAGAGGCTACAACCCTACCTTCAACACCGTAACAAGAGCCTTTAAAGCCTTGGGGTTGACTGTCTCTATGACATGCGGTAATATGCACATAGCATTTGGATAAATCGCATATTTGTCGACAAATAAATATCGTAAATATCGCTAATTTTGCCGGAAAAGTATGGAACGCAACATACTCCAACATCAGGTGGTAATGATGTGCGGCATAAGCGGGTCGGGCAAAACTCGCTATGCGCGCTCTCTTACCGATCAGGGATATACGCTCATCTCGGCCGACAGAATGGCATGGGCGACCCACGGCGGACGACTGAAGGAGCTACCGCATGAGCAAGTGCAACAAGCTTACGCTTCAGTCAATGAGCGCATTGACACATTGCTGCGCCAGGCTCTGGAGCGTGGCGAGCGGGTGGTGATTGACTCTACCCTTTGCAAGCGTCAACGCCGCAATGAGCTCGCACAGATATGTCGCCAAGCCGGGGTGACGCCTCTAATAATATACCTTCATGCCTCCCAACCTACACTCCAACTACGCCTTAATGCGCGAAGGGGTAGCGGCCCCGACGACATGAAAGTCACTCCGGCTCAATTGACTCATTTCTGTCAGAATTTCGAAGCTCCCGGCAGCGAGGAGAACTTTATCACAATCGAACAACAATAGACGTTAACTTACTTTAACGCTATAAAGACCCATGACTGTATGATAATATCTACTTTTGGGTTCAATAACCTATAATACCACGATAACCTGTTGTAACCAATGAAAAAGTATCTGTTTGCTTGCTTTATCGCAGCAACCGCGCTGGTAGCCAACGCCCAGCAGGCCCTGTGGGGCGGCACACCCACAATCTCACCCCAAGTCAACGACGACAACACCGTAACCTTCCGCCTTGTGGCTCCCAACGCCAAGGAAGTACAAGTGACAGGAGATTTCCTGCCGACCCAGAAAGTCAACACACCTTACGGCGAATTTGATGCCCCGGGCACTGCCAACCTCACGCTCAACAACGGTGTGTGGGAGTACACCACTCCCACCCCTCTCCAGCCCGAGCTTTATAGCTACTCACTGATAGTCGACGGGCTGAAAATCACCGACCCTTCCAATGTATACCAGCTCCGCGACATAGCGTCGGTGACCAACGTGTTTCTCATCGACGGCCCTCAGGCCGAGTATTATAAGGTGGCCGACGTGCCACACGGCTCAGTATCTAAAATGTGGTACTCCAGCCCCACGCTGGGCATGGATCGCCGTCTCTCCGTCTACACTCCCGCCGGCTACGAGACATCGGGAATGAAATATCCCGTGCTATACCTGCTCCACGGCATGGGTGGCGATGAAAACGCATGGACCGAGCTGGGACGCGCTGCCCAGATTCTCGACAACCTCATAGCCCAGGGGAAGGTTGAACCAATGATAGTGGTGATGACCAACGGCAACGCCGCGCTACAGGCCGCTCCCGGCGAGTCGAGCCTCGGATTCGTAACGCCCACCACCAATCTGCCTCACACAATGGACGGTGCTTTTGAAACCCATTTCCCCGAGGTGGTTGACTTCATCGACACCAACTTCCGCACAATCAACAGCAAGGAAGGGCGCGCAATAGCCGGTCTATCAATGGGTGGCTTCCACTCAATGCACATCTCCAAGCAATACCCCGACATGTTTGACTACGTGGGCTTGTTCTCAGCAGCAATAATGCCCGGCAAGGATGTGCAATCATCTATATACCAAGACTTTGACAACAAACTTAAAGTACAGTTCGAAAAGCATCCCGCACTCTACTGGATAGCCATTGGCGATAAGGACTTCCTCTACGACGCCAACAAGGAGTACCGCAAACTACTCGACGATAAGGGATATCCCTACACCTACTATGAGAGCCCCGACGGCCACATCTGGAAAAACTGGCGCATATACCTGAGTAAATTCACGCCCCTACTGTTCAAGAAATAAGGCCACCTGTCACACCCTGGGTGTGGGCACAGGCACGATATCACCGGTGAGTGGGTACCACAGGTATCCACTCACATTTGTACCGGGGAAGATGGATGCCAGATGATCCACATAGCGGCGCACTTGCTTGAAGTAGCGGTCGTGATGCTCGCCAAACTTATAATCCACCACCTCGATATGTGTGTCGTCAATCCACACTATGCGGTCGGGACGTTCACGCTCGTTAGCGTCAAGATCGATGGTGCGCTCGTTGAGCACACGATGCCACCCGTCGAACCACCGGGCCACTCTCTCATCATCAAGAGCCCGGGTGAGCAGCTCAAGGAACTCACTCTCCTGTTGCGGCGACAGCCCCACCCGGTGGGCACGCCGGCGCATGGCCAACGGCAGCTCGCTGCGGCGTCGCACCTGGCTGAGCACATCGTGGAGGAATGTGCCGCGCTCACGCGCACGATCCACATCCACAAGGTCGTCAACACGTGTGAGGCTCCACACATTGTGGCGTATCGTGGTGTCGTAGGGGGGCATCGGCAGTGTCTGGTTGACCGCTTTTTCACCAATCTTCTCCCGGTCGATTGCCTCCTTCTGCTCTCGGCTTAGAGGAGCTCCCACGGTAGCAATAGCGCCGTCGATGTTCATTTCAACAGTCAGGTCGGGGTCATCGACCCGCATCTGCCCCAATGCATCAACAAGGCACTTGCCTATGGTGGCACCACCTCTATTAGGCGTGAACGTATTGATAATCAATTCATCGACAGCACGAGTAGCGGCAACATAAAATACATTGAGATTGTCGACACGCTGCTCTTGCACCCTGTTGCGGAACTGCTCTGCAAACGATGTGCGCTCGAGAGCCGCCATATTTTCCAACGGAATCAGCGGTGGTATCAACTCCGCATCAATACCTGGTATCGGGGTCATAAGATACCAGTCGTACGAGACGCGGAAGGCTGATGAAAGCTTTACCATCTGCCATGTGGCAAACGGTATGTGCACACACTTGAACTGTAGCCCCTTGCTGGCGTGAGCTGTGATTACGGTGAGCGCATCAAGATCGTCGGGGGTGGCAAGCAGCTCGTTATGCCCCCTTTTGTTCCACCATTGCAGAAATGAGTGCACATCAGCTTGGCCGTGTGAGCAGAAATCCACCACAAGATCTTGAAATGCCGAAAGAAATATGCAATTGGCATCGCGCTGCTCACGGCTTATGAAGGTGCCTATTATGTGTTCGACTATCGAGTGGAGATTGACCAGCCGCATCGTCACGGCATCGCGGGTTATACGGTCGATATGTCCTGACTCATCCTCGAGAGCACGCTTCAACGACTCGGTGGCATCAAGCCCCTCTCGGTTGAAATAATACTCAAATCGGGTGGTGAGCTGTGCCAGATTCATAGCCGACGATGTGCGCTCGCCGGTGGAAGCCTCGGGGGTGTCAATAAGTCGTAATATACTGATTATAAGTTTTACCAAGGGAGATGAAGATATCTTGAGCGCTCCCTTTGATGTGATGTCGAAGCGCTTGGTAAAGAATGGGCACTCCCCCTCCATGAGCCGCAGCAAGTGGTCGATGACCTGCTGCCCCTCAATATGCTCGCGCACGATCACGGCGATATCCCTGGGGCGGTAACCGGCCTCGAGTTGTCGGCGCACCTCGTGTGCCAGGCTACTGAGTGTTTTTTCGGTGAACTCGTCTCGTTTGGCACAATCCATCACCTCAACTTTCACATACCCCTTCACCTGCGAATTACTTTTGCCTACCCTCTGCACGGTGTTGGCGTAAGTGGTATTGGCATCGAGTTGGCGGGCAAGCACCGGGAACAGTGTGTTGTTGAATTTCACCACATTTGGTGTGCTGCGGTAGTTGGTATTCTCGGCCACGCAATTTCCCCTTTCCACCGTCACTTCATGCGATAGCCCTTCGTTGACATCCTGCCTTACGATAGTTGCCAGAAGCTCCGGATCGGAGTTGCGGAAACGATATATGCACTGCTTTTCATCACCGATTATGAGATTGTCATCACCATTACTCAGACTCTCCATCACAAGCGGACGCAGATTGCGCCACTGCATCTTTGATGTGTCCTGAAACTCATCGATCAGAAAATGATCGAGGAATACACCCAGACGCTCATATATAAATGGTGTGAGCTCATCTTGCATAATGCGTGTGAGCAGCTCGTTGGTATCCGAGATAAGTATCGTATTGTTGTCACGGCGATAGTTTGATATAAACTCCCCTATATATCCCAGCAGACCGAACAGAAACAGGCTGCGGCGTATCACATCCACATGGTCAATCTGTCGGCCAAGATCGGGTGCCTCAGCAAGCATCGCCACTATGGCATCGTCGACAGCCCGGGGCACATCATTACCCTTCACATAGGCTGCGTAATACCTCTTGGCCATAACATCAGGGGCAATATTGTTGAGCGACGCCCTTGTGGCATCGTTCGGGTCATAGCTTTCGCCGGCGGCCCATCGGTTCATGCGGTCGCGGATAGTGCTGTTGATAGTCTTATCACCCAGCCCATAGTCGTCGGCTGCTTTTACCGCTCTTTGGGCATTTTCCTTGAAGCGTTGGAGCAAAATCCGTTTACGTTCGGCAAGAGCCTGGTCGAATCGCACAATGCGCATGGGGTCGCTGCTGAAATACTCATTTATGCTCTGGGCATTGCTGTGGTAGTCCTCATTCATCAGCCTGGTCAGACCCTGCACCACAGTGCCGTGCACGCCCGAGCCTCTGTTGAGGACATTGAATTTACCCCCCTCTTCAAGCTTGGCGTTCATGTAGCTGATAATCCATCTCATCAGCTGCTTATCCTGGGCACCGGGGTCGTTGAGCGACTGAAACATCTCGGCTACGGCCACTCCCACAGCCTGACTGTCGTTCATCTCCACCTCGTAGTTGCCCGGCAAATCGATTTCGCGCGCAAACGACCGCACCACCCCTTGAAAAAAAGAGTCGATGGTCGACACATTGAAAAATCGAAAATCAAAAAGCAAGTCTTGCAATGCCTGCCGTGCCACTTCAGCAAGTCGCTGGGGGTCAAAACCGTATTCACGCACAAAGTCGTTGCGATAACTACTCTCCTTGTTCACATCGGACAGTGCGGCAAGCTCGGCGATGATGCGGCTTTTCATCTCATCGGTGGCTTGGTTGGAGAAGGTAATGGCCAGTATAGAGCGGTGAGCCCTCTCGCCTGGCTGACGCAACTTATAGCGACGCGAAGCGTCAGGATGGTCAGCATCGGTCTTAACTTTAAAAGCTACGAGCTGGAGTATGTATTCCTTGGCCAGGGTATAGGTTTTACCCGAGCCGGCCGAAGCCTTGTAGATTGTGAGCAAAGCGGTGTGATGTTACGATGGTTATTTCTTTACTTTGACTTTAAATCCGGCGGCAATGAGCTGCGAGGCTACAGCATCGAGACGGTTGCCCTGAATCAGTATCTCACCGCCGCGGGCTGAGCCTCCGGTGCCCAGTTTAGTCTTGAGCTGTGAGGCCAATGCTGCTACACGCTCATCGTCGATGGTGAAACCACTGATGATGGTGGCCTCCTTGCCGCGTCGGCCTTTGCGGTCGAGCTCCACCAGCAATGTGCCTTCATTTGCGCCCTCCTGTACAGGAGCAGCGGGCGTACTCACCTGCTCATCAGCGGGCGAATCGGGTAGATTGAGATTCTGTAGTGCCTCTTTCCAGTCCATGACGATTAATGTTGATGTTGTTCTTCCTCCCAGGTCGATGTCTCACCAATCTGCCTATGTTGCTCGGGAGCGTAATAGAGCTGACGCATCACCTGCACATTCTCCACACGCTCGGCGGGAACATTGTTGTAGAACTCCACTGCGGCAACCGAATCGGCGGCGATGGCTCGCCCATAAATCTGGGCCGCACGCTGAGCCCATGACTGACTGTCGGAACGGTCGATGGCATCGCGCAAACGCATATACACTATCGACAGGCGCGCAAGTCGTGTGGCTCCCATCGTATCGGTGACCGACGTTCCGAATTGCTCGTCGATAATCTTCACCGCCTCATCGTAGCGGCTGCTGTCGACAGCAGCTTCAAGTTGAGCTATATGGTCGATTTTCTCCTCACCTCCACTGCCACATGCGGCAAAAGTGATGAAAATCAGCGAAATTAATAGTGTGTTGAGATATCTCATGGTCTCATCCTTATTAGTTCCTGCATAGGAATATGCTACAAAGATAATAAATTGAGGGGGGTAATGGGAGGGATTTTTATTATATTTGCGAAAAATTTGTCTAACTAATACATTTACACTTGGATATAGACCCTTTACCGACCACGTCGCTCGCCTGCAACCTGGCATCGATGCTGGTCAACCAGATAGCCACCTTCGGGCTTGGTCAGATCATAGCCATTATTTTCGCTGTATTGTGCCTCGCCATCTCAGGTTTTGTATCGGGCAGTGAAATCTCATATTTTTCGCTCGATAGCGCCGACCTCGATGAGCTTGAGGAGTCACACCCTTCTAAGGGTGAGCATATCACAGGCATTATGAGCAAGCCTGAAAAATTCCTGGCCACCATCCTGATAGCCAACAATCTGGTGAATATCACCATCGTAATCATTCTTAGCTACGCACTTACACCGCTGTTTGACGGACTGCCTGCATGGGCCGAATTTGCGCTGCAAACGGTGCTGCTCACATTTCTAATACTCCTTTTCGGTGAGATTATACCCAAGCTCTACGCCAACAACAATCCCAAGGGATGGGCATTGAGCGCCCTCCCGGGCATCAAGGTCATGCTCAAGATTTTCTCTCCATTGTCATCACTGCTCGTAAAGAGCAACTGGCTGGTAAACAAGGTGGTGACACGCCGTGCCGAGAAGATTTCGACCGACGAGCTCTCACAGGCGCTTGAGCTGACCTCAATCCAGGAGGGGGAGCAGAAGGACATGCTCGAGGGGATTCTTAAATTTGGCGACACCACGGCTTCGGAGATTATGACACCCCGCGTCGACATCACCGACATCTCAATTGCCACAACCTTTGACAAGGTGATGGAAATAGTGATCGAAAGCGGCTACGCCCGTATTCCGGTGTATGAAACCACTCAGGACAACATCAAGGGAGTGCTATACTCACGCGACCTGTTGCCCTACGTCGACAACCTCAACCCCGCCTTCGAATGGCAAACCCTCATTCGCAAGCCATACTTTGTGCCCGAATCACGACAGATTGATGACCTGCTCGAAGATTTCCGAAAGCTCAAAATCCATCTTGCCATCGTCATTGACGAGTACGGCGGCACACAAGGCATAGTCACCCTGGAGGATGTACTTGAGGAAATAGTGGGCGATATCGACGATGAGTACGACGACGAGGAGAAAACCTACCAACGCCTGGCCGACAACACCTATATATTCGAAGGTAAAACGCTGCTCACCGACTTCTTCCGCATCACCGAGCAAGATCCCGAGCTTTACGAGCCTGTAGCCGCCGATTGCGAAACGCTTGCCGGTATGCTGCTGGCTATCAAGGGGGATTTCCCCAAGGAGAAGGAGCCGCTGGTGTATGGTCGATGCCGCTTCCTGGTGCTCGATGTGGAGCATCACCGTATCACCAGCGTGCGTGTAAAGGTGATGGACGAGAACCAGCAAATGTAAGCTATGTTATTCGGGCATACTTCGATGCGACACATCATCATTGCGATAACAGCAGCGGCGGCACTTTTCACTGCTTGCGGCCACCGCGGCGACAGCCGCATATGGAGCGACGACACTCCCGCCGCCGCA
Organism: uncultured Muribaculaceae bacterium; assembly: GCA_964517875.1. Taxonomy (GTDB): domain Bacteria; phylum Bacteroidota; class Bacteroidia; order Bacteroidales; family Muribaculaceae; genus JAJPXC01. The sequence goes on from CAZFEU010000007.1 coordinate 28,383, forward strand.
TATACACCGGTGCCCAAACCCACAGCCTACCCGCGGCTACCATTATACGACACGGCTATGGTGCAGGTTAAGCAAGCACCCCTGCACTGGCTCGCCAACGCCCAGGCTACCGTGACCATCCCCGACCGCAGCGGCTCAGACGATGGTTCGACACAATGGCTCAATATCGATTACCCCGACTACGACATCATAGTATACTGCACTTTCACCAACATTGATCCCGCCAAAAGGGAGGAGGTGATTGACAATCGCACAGAGCGCATGAGCCTAAATGCCGGAGGAAATAACACCGAAATAATCCAGCTTGAGAGTGACGGCGGTTTCCACTCCAATCTGCTCGTCACGCCCCATGGCACAGTCAACCCCCTGCAATTTCTATCAACCGACGGGAATGAGTGGGTTGTAAGCGGCACGGCATTTCTAAAGCACGCTCCACGCCCGGGGGCTGAGGACTCAATCGCTCCCGCCATCCAGGCTGTGCAAGCCGATCTGCTCCGCTCGCTCAGCCAATTAAGATTTGGGGCGGAAATCAGAGGCGACAGGGTCGTAAACCACGTTTCTGCCGGCGAATAGCGCAGGCAACCCCTCGTCAGTCGAAGCAAGCTCCCCGGCTGTTCCCGTAGTCACCCCTACCCCCTTGCGCATAAGCCACAAAGTATCCGCCATTGCCACCGCCGAGGCCACATCATGGGTGGAAATAAGGAGCGAAACCCCATGTTCGTGGCTCAGCTGCTTCAGCAGGGTCATCACCTCAAGGCGGCTCGCCACATCGAGAAACGCTGTGGGCTCATCCATCACTATGAGCGGCGTAGACTGCGCCAACGCTCTGGCTATCATAGCTTTCTGTCGCTCACCATCCGATAGCTGCGCCACCATCCGTGAGGCGAGCTGCTCAATCCCCGCAATACCCAATGACTCATCCACCTTAATGCGGTCAGAGCTGTGAAGATGTCCGAAAAAACCGGTATAAGGCTGCCGGCCCAACGCCACAAGCTCCCTCACAGTCAAGGCTCCGGCCAGAGTTTGGTCAGTATAGACCAATGCCACCTTCCGGGCCAACTCGCGCGGGGAATATGCGCGTAAAGGCTTATTATCAATCAATACCATGCCGCTAAGCGGAGCCTGGGCACCGCTCACCGTACGCAGCAGCGTTGACTTTCCCGAGCCATTGGGGCCGAGAAGACACACCATCTCCCCTCGATTTATCTCGAGGTTGAGGCCCGACTGAATTACTTTGCTGCCGTAACCTATTGTGAGATGCGACGTTGAGAGTATCGGTGATGCCATATCAGTTGAAATATGAGAGACGGCGGCGAGCCACAATAATGTAAATAATCACTGGTACACCTATCACCGGAGTGATGGCATTGATCGGTATCACACCACCCATTGACGGCAACACCGAGATAAGTGCGCACAGCAACGCCACGCACCCTCCGCACAGCGCCGTGGCAGGGAGCAGGATATTATGGTTGGAGGTGCCCATTATCATTCGGGCTATATGCGGCACCACAAGCCCTATGAAACCTATCGGGCCACAAAAAGCTGTCACCGCGGCTGTGAGCACTCCCGCCAGGAGCAGCAGCATATTGCGCACCGACTTTACATTGAAACCCATGCTTTGCGCGTAACGCTGCCCCAGCAGCAGAGCGTTGAGCGGCTTTATCATCAACATCGACGCTCCGAGAGCGGGCAACGTCACCGCCGCCATCACTCCTACACGCCCCAATGTGAGTGATGAGAATGTGCCCAGGCCCCATATCATGAATCCGTGCACACCCTCCTGAGTTGCGAAAAAATTAAGTAGCGCTATCACCGATGAGGCGAGATACCCCACCATTATTCCTACAATCAGCAGCATGGCCGTTGAGCGCACTAATGCCGAAAACACCATCAGCAGCATTATCACCCCCATGGCACCCGCCACAGCGGCCGTGATAGTCGCTATATATTGGCCCGCAACCCCCAATGCGCTACCAAGCCCAAGCATCACTATGGCCACGCCAAGCGATGCGCCTGTCGACACTCCCAGTATCGAGGGCCCTGCCAGAGGATTGCTGAAGGTGGTCTGCAACAGCAACCCCGCCACCGAGAGGGCAGCCCCTGTGAGCAGAGCGGCCAGAGCCATCGGCAGACGCAGCTCTATTACTATCATGCGCCATCCGGGTTCACTAACCTCCTGCCCCAAAAGCGATTTCATCACCTCGCCCAATGGAATGTCGACCGGCCCGTACACAAGGCAGAGCGGCACCAACAGCACCACCAATATAGCAAGAGCCGTAAACCCTGCTATATGCCTGATTCGCGACTGATTAGCGGGCATGTCGGTAATAGCGTAGCTGTCCTGGCGTATCGGGGTGGAACATCAGATAATAGTCAAGCAGCAGCCGCTCGGGGTGAAACGGAAACTCTTCAAACAGCATCGACGACGATGTGTCCACGCCGTAAACATTGCTGTCTTTATAAGCCTTAATTTCCTTGTATAGGGGATTTTCCGATGCAAGATTATCGAGCGTGAGGTCGTAGCCGTAGGTTTTGATGAGCCATACATCGGCCTGCGAAGCACTATCAAATACCTGCTCTAAGCTCAGCGGCACCGACCCCGAAGAAGTATCGTCGTGCCACACATACGTGCCTCCGGCATCCTCAATCAGCTTTGCCATATAGCTTTCCCCTCCCGGCACATACCACACACCGTCGGTGCTTTTCTCCGTCAACACCAGCGGAGAGCCCTCAGCTGTCGAAGCATCCCGGGCTATATTGCCATACTCCCTTACCACTTGGTCAAAGATGTTGCGGGCCTTTACCGGCTCACCGTACAGCTCGCCAAGCAGCAACATCCATTCGGCACGTCCCAAAGGCGAACCCTCCATCCAGTCGGCCATTGCGATTTCATTACTTCGTGTGCCCTTAAGCTCCAGCGATGTGCGTCCTTCATAGGGGATATACAGCACTGCGTCGGGGTTGGCCATCACAATCTTTTCGAGCGTGGGCGACATTGACGAGCCCACATCGGCTATACTTCCGGCCTTGAGCCCCTCCACTATTTCAGGCATCTTGATGTAGGAAGCGTCGGCCACCCCCTTCACCGCATTTGTAGCGCCCAACTCTCCGATGGCACCGAGATGCACTGAGCTCATCACTACGGTTTTGCTTAGCGGAGTCTCCACCATCACTCCCTGCGGAGCGTCGGGTGGCAGTTCCGTGCCCTCAGGGAAAATCACCAGGCGCTGCAACACTTCGGTGGTGTCCCACGGGTTGAGGATATCGGCCACACGATACTCCCCTGCATCGACAAGCGTCAGAAGCCCGGCATGCCTGGTGATGGTGTCACCGGCCACCGACACCATCGTGCCCCTGCCTGCGACGCACGATGTGAGCGCCACAACAGCCAGTGCCGTGAGCAATAACTTGATTTTCAAAACTCCACGAAAGCTAAGGGCACCAACGACTTAACCGATGGCATAATATACACACTGTCGCGGCCCACAAGAATCACACGCACATCATGCCCGGCCAGCTTCTCATATTCAAGCAAAGCCTGGCGGCAGGCACCACAAGGCGCACACGGCTCGTCCAGCTCCTTGCCGTCTGTGCCTATTGCAGCGATGGCTATGGCCAGGAAACGCGCGTCGGGAAATGCAGCGTGGGCGTAGTAGCAGGCCGTGCGCTCGGCGCAGGTGCCTGATGGAAAAGCGGCGTTCTCCTGATTGGCACCTGTGATAATCTCGCCGTTGTCGAGCAATATGGCAGATCCCACATTGAATTTGCTATAGGGAGCGTATGCGCGGCTTGTAGCCTCACGAGCTTTGTCGACCAGTTGGCGGTCTGCCTCATCAAGCTCTTGATAATGAGCTTCGATGTATGGAATTTTTATCTCTTTTTCGGTCATGGGGTAGAGTTTATGGCAACAAATTAAATAATTAAATAGTTGTACCGCGAATTTAATAGAAATTTTGTACTTTTGCATATTAGACCTCATTTCACACCATGTCTGATTCTTTATCCCGGGCTTATCGATGGTTTCGACGCTATATGTCGGTGATGCTGATGATAGTGTTGGCATTCATTATATTTGTACTGTTCTTCAACGAGCACTCAGTGATGAAATCGATGGAGTACAGCCGCGAAATCGAACGCCTCGAAAACGAAATCAAGATGAAAACCGATACCATCATCAAGTATAAGACCCTCAACGACCGCCTCAAAGGCGACCGCGAAACCATGGAGCGCATCGTACGTGAAAACTATCATTTCCAGCGGGTCAACGAGGATGTGTACGTATTCGACGAGACATCCAGCAACGACAATTAACACACTAATTCACAGAAAACTATGACAATAGAAGAAGCCACCGGCAAGGAGCCATCGCTATTGATGGCACTATTGGTGAATATCGGACTGCTCTTGATAATGGCCGGAGCCGCAATACCCATCTTCAGAATGGGACAAACCACCGATGCAGCTCGATGGATATTCGCAGCCGGAGCGGTCATGACCCTTGCGGGCCGGCTGTTCACCCCCTATACCGGCAGAGCCATACGCGTAAAGCGGCTCCACCGCATAGAGTCATGGAGCGCTATATTCTTCTGCGTGGCTGCGTTCTTCATGTTCTACGACACCTCCTCAGCGCGCGACTGGCTGGCATTCACCCTGGCCGGGGGAGCCATCCAGGTATATGCCTCGATAATGCTGCCGATAGCCATCAAGAAAGCACTTAAAGAGTAAACCCCCGGCGTGCCACAAGTGTTATCACTCAATAAAGCTCTATGAGCGTAAAATTGATTACTACATGACCAAAATACCCGAATCCACACCCGTCGAGGAGCGCGCAGTGCTCGTGGGCCTGATCACTCCCCAGCAACCTGAGTCAAAAGCACACGAGTATCTCGACGAACTCGCCTTTCTGGCCGATACAGCCGGAGCTGTCACAGTCAAGAAATTCACTCAAAAAGTCGATTACCCCAATCCCCGCACATTCGTGGGTAAAGGTAAGCTCGAAGAAATCAAGCAGTTTATCGACGAAAACGACATAAGCATGGTGATATTCGACGACGATTTATCTACCAAGCAAGTGAGCAACATTGAGCGCGAGCTGCAAGTGAAAATCCTCGACCGCACCTCGCTAATCCTCGACATTTTCGCCCGACGGGCACAGACAGCCACGGCACGCACGCAGGTGGAGCTGGCGCAGTATCAGTACCTGCTGCCGCGACTCACCCGCATGTGGACTCACCTTGAGCGTCAGCGAGGCGGTATCGGTATGCGCGGACCCGGTGAAACACAGATTGAAACCGACCGACGCATAATACTCGATAAAATATCGCGCCTTAAAGAAGAGCTGGCGCATATCGACCGACAGAAGGCCATACAGCGCAAAAACCGCGGCAAAATGACCCGCGTGGCCCTGGTGGGTTATACCAACGTGGGTAAATCCACGCTGATGAATCTGCTGTCGAAAAGCGAAGTATTCGCCGAGAACAAGCTGTTTGCAACTCTCGACACCACTGTGCGCAAGGTGATCATCGACAATCTCCCCTTCTTGCTCACCGACACCGTGGGATTTATACGCAAACTACCCACACATCTGGTCGACTCGTTCAAATCAACACTCGACGAGGTGCGCGACGCCGATCTGCTGGTACACGTTGTGGATATCAGCCACCCTCAGTGGGAGGAGCAGATCGAGGTGGTCAACCGCACCCTCAACGACATCTGCGGCGGTGCTGACAAGCCCATGATTATGGTGTTCAACAAGATCGACGCTTTCTCATTCACCCCCAAGGATGATGACGATCTCACTCCCCGCACTCGCGAGAACATACCTCTTGACGAGCTGCGCGAATCGTGGATGGCCAAGATGAACGATAACTGCGTGTTTATCTCAGCCAAGGAGCAGCTCAATATCGACGAGCTCAAAACCATGCTCTACGATAAGGCTAAAGCGATACATCAGGAACGATTCCCCTACAACGATTTCCTCTTCCAGAAATACGATGACCTCCAATAGCCACCCACAGTCGATGAACTGGGACCAGCTGATATGCGACAAGCGATTCGGGCTGGAGCATTATCACAACCCCAACCAGGGCTCCCGCTCCGACTTTCAGCGCGACTACGACCGGCTGGTTTTCTCCTCACCCTTCCGTCGACTGCAGAACAAGACACAGGTGTTCCCCCTGCCGGGGAGCATCTTCGTGCATAATCGCCTTACTCATTCGCTCGAAGTGTCGTCGGTGGGGCAATCAATAGCGCGAGAGGTATCAGAGGTACTGGCCAAGCGACATGCCCATGAGCCATGGGCCGATAAACTACGTTCGATAGGCGAGATCGTAGCAGCTGCCTGTCTTGCTCATGACCTGGGCAACCCACCATTCGGTCACTCAGGCGAAAAAGCCATATCAACCTACTTCTCCGAGGGTGCCGGTAACACCTTAAAAGGCCTACTCACACCCGAGCAATGGAGCGATCTGGTCAACTTCGACGGCAACGCCAACGCCTTCCGGCTGCTCACCCATCAGTTCAAGGGTCGGCGTCCGGGGGGGCTGGCCATGACCTACTCCACCCTGGCCTCTATTGTAAAATACCCCTTCGAGTCATCGCTCGCCGTAAAACCCAACAAATTCGGCTTCTTCACCTCCGAGCGTGATATCTTTGAGCGGGTAGCGACTGAATTAGGACTGCTGCGACGCCCCTCCGACAACAGCGGCCTGCGCTGGACACGTCACCCGCTGGTATACCTGGTCGAAGCAGCCGACGACATCTGCTACGAAGTGATGGATCTGGAGGATGCACATAAGCTCAAAATCATTACCAGCGAGGAGGTGAAATCACTTTTACTCGGCTTCTTCCCCGACGACCGCAAGAGCCAGATGCTCAAAGTAATGGATGCTGTCGACGACCCCAACGAGAAAATTTCCTATCTCCGCTCATGCGTGATCGGTCTGCTCGTAAGGCTCGTGGCCCAGGTATTCGTCGACAATGAGGCGACAATACTCCGGGGCGAGTTTGAAGGCTCGCTGCTCGACCACATTCCCGACTTTGAGCGCCACGCCTTCGAGCGGTGCGTATCATTGTCGTGGGATAAAATCTATTGCGCCTCCGACGTAGTCGACATCGAGCTGGCCGGTAACCGCATCATCACCTTCCTGCTCGACAAACTCATACAGGCGGTGCTTCACCCCGAGCTCAACTACTCGCGGCTGCTACTGTCGAAGGTACCCGGGCAATACGAGGTAGACCACCCTACACTTTTTGGCAAAATCCAAGCTGCCATCGACCACGTATCGGGCATGACCGATGTATATGCCCTTGATCTTTACCGCTCGCTTTGGGGTATGAGTCTACCGGCAGTATAATACTTTAAGTATCCTGTAAGTGAAACGTTTACTACACATACTCTTACTTTCGTTGGTGGCATTTGCCGCACAGGCGGGGGTGTACACAATCCAAAATCTACCCAATGTGCAGGTGGCCGACCACACCAAACACCTCACCAACCCCGATGGCATAATTTCAACGGCGGTAAATGCGCAGATTGACTCACTACTGGCCGAAATTCGCTCGGTGTCGACATGCGAGGTGGCCGTGGTGGTGGTCGACGACATCGACTCCGACGATCCGGAGACATTTGCCACCGACCTGTTTGAGGAGTGGGGTGTGGGCAAGGATGACCGCGACAACGGCCTGTTATGGCTTGTGATAAAGGACAAAAAATATGCTGTGAGCCGCACCGGCTACGGAGTGGAAGGCGTACTTCCCGACGGCAAGATAGGCACCATCATGCGCCAGCAGGTTTATCCGCTCTTCAAGGAGGGTAACTTCGAGCAAGGAGTGCTTGAGGGCGTGAATGCATTCCACCAGGTACTCACCGACCCTGCCAATATCGAGGAACTGCGCTCGGCTCAGCGCGACAAGCGCCACAGCGAGGCTGATGAATTATTTTTGGCCTGGATAGCCCTGAGCATTTTCATGGCTGTAGGGGGCCTGGGGTGGTATGTATACACCATGGTAGCCTCGCGCCATTACAGTGACTTCGACCGCTACAATCGGCTTGACAAGCTTAAAGCTCCACTGCTGTTCTGCTCATTCTTAGGACTTGGCGCCCCACTGATCGCATATCTGCCACTGTGGCTCTCAATGCGCCGCCTGCGCACCAAGCCACACGTTTGCGCCAATTGCGGCACTGCCATGAAACGCCTTGACGAGGAGACCGACAATCTATACCTCACACCGGCGCAGGACACCGAAGAACGCATAAATTCCGTAGATTACGATGTGTGGTTATGCCCCAACTGCAACGCCACTGAGGTGCTTCCCTACATCAACAAGAGCAAAAGTTACACCGAGTGCGATCGATGCGGCGCCAGGGCATGTACCCTCGAGAGCGACCGCGTGGTGGTGAATCCTACCGCTACCTCCGAGGGGAAAGGATTGCGCACCTATTGCTGCCTGAACTGCCACAACCGCTCGCAAAAATACTATGATATAGCCAAATCGGCTCCTGTGGTCATCATCCCCGGCGGAGGTGGAGGCCGAGGTTTCGGTGGAGGTGGAGGTAGCTTCGGCGGAGGCTTTGGTGGTGGCCACACAGGTGGTGGCGGCTTTGGTGGCGGCTGGTAATCACCGCTTATTCCTGGTCGTCGCAGCTCTGGCGCATGAAGTGATGCGCAGCCGTACACTCATGTAGGGTGTGATCCACAATCCAGTGACGATTGGCCATCTCGGCGATGGCCGATACCTCGTGCGACACCAATATTATAGTGTGCTCCGGGGCCAACTCCCCGATAATGTCGTAGATGCGATGCTCGAAGTGCTTGTCGAGATAACTTAACGGCTCGTCGAGTACTATCACCGACGGATTGGAGATAAGGGCACGGCCCAATAGCGCGCGCTGCAATTGCCCTCCCGACAGGTCGCCGATGGGGGAGTCGCCGTGACTGCGTAGCCCTACCTGATCAATCATCCTCTCTACCAGCTCGCTTTTCTCACATTTACTCATCTTATGCCCCAGAAGCCCCGAGGCTATGACCTGGCGCACATCAATGGGGAAGTGGGAGTCAATCATATTCTTCTGCGGCAGATACCCTATCGACAAGCGTTGGATACGAGCCCCGGCCTCGTCCCAATAATCTACTGAGCCACTGGAGGGCTGGAGCAACTTTAGGATAATTTTGAGCAGAGTGGTCTTACCACCGCCGTTGGGGCCGGTGATAGCTACGAAATCGCCGCTGTTGATCTGAAGCGAGATGTCGGCAAGCACAGTGCGCTTATCCCACCGCATCCCCACGTTGTCGAGAGTGATAAGTTTACTCATTATCGGCCAGCGCATTAACTACTTTATCCATTTCTTCTTGCCAATTCTCATTCATAGGATTGATGGTGACTGTGTTGACTCCTATTTCGCTTGCCACCGTCGATGCTTGCCGCGAGTCAAACTCCCTTTGCACAAACATCACCTTGGCGCTATGCTCGCGCGCATGGTCGATACGCTCACGCTGGCTGTTGATGGTGCTCTCCTTACCCTCCTGCCCCACTGCTATCTGCTCCATGCCATAGTCGCGGGCAAAGTAGCTGAGCGATGGATGGAATATCACAAACGCCCTACGGTCGTCACCCCCTCCCAGACGCGTGCGGTAAGCATTATCGAGCGAGTCGAGCTTCGATTCAAACGTCTTGAGATTAGAGCGGTAGTAATCAGCGTTAGCCTCATCGGCCTTACACAGGGCATCGGCCATATTACGCGCCATAACCTTGACATTTGATACCGACGACCAGATATGCGGGTCGCTGTCACCATGATTATCACCATGATCATGATCGCAATCGCCGTGTGTGCCATGTAGCAGCTCCACACCCCTGGAAGTGTCAACTATCGGCAGCTCCCCCTCCTTGGCCAGCTTCTGCTCAAAGGGGAGGGTGCCCACAGTGAAATATATCTCCGACTGGTGCAATCCTACGATGGTCGACACCGATGGGTTGTAGTTTTCGGGATTAGACCCGGCATCCATCAGAGTCACCACATCCACCTTGTCGCCGGCTATCTGCTCAAGCAGGTACTTCTGCGGGGGTATCGACACAGTCACTTTGAGCCTGTCGGAGCGACTACCGCTGCACGCAGTCACTACAACACATACCGTCAAGGCCATCAGCAATAGCTGGAATAATATCTTTCTCATTGATTATAAACGATTTGATGAAGCAGACGTATATCGGTATCAACATCCTCCAGAGGGCGCGTGCTCATCAGAAGCATCGGCACTTCGGGCAGGTTGCGGCTATATGGTGGCTGCACATAGTCCACTCCGTCGATTACCGAAAAGCCATGACGGCGGTAGAAGTCGATACGACGGCGGGCTGTATCGCTGTCGGGGTGCTCCACTTCAAGCATTACCGGCAATGAGGTTGAGGCTACCACACGGTCAATCATCTCACCTCCGATGCCCTGGCAGCGCATCGCCGGGTCAACGGCCAGATGCTCGACATACATGGCTGCGGGCAGTCGCCAGGTACTCACAAAACCCACAATGCGTCCATCCACCAGAGCCACAGCAACATTGAAGAATGGATTGCCGTCGAGGGCCCGATGCACCAAGTCGTCCCACGGGCGTCGCTCCTCCACCGGGAAAGCACCTTCATACAGCGACTTGATTATATCCATATCGGCCGCTTGAGCCTTGCGAAATTCCATAACATTGCAATTTTTTACACTACAAAATTAACTTAAAAGCCGAACTAAGCCAAAATCAAAGGCGTTTTTATAAATGAGACTTGCGAGCAAGCCCCATTTTTTATTAATCAATTGCCCAAGTTATGCCAAAATTCAAAGATCGCAAGCGTCTGCTGCCACTGGTAGTATTGACACTATTATTAGGCATGGGTGCACTTCTGAGTTGCAAGGGGAAATCGGAGGAAACACCCAATGCCGCAATTGCTCATAAAGATACACTGAGAGTAGCCACCATCTATGGCCCGGCATCGTTCTTCTCTTACCGCGACACACTGATGGGCTACGACTACGACTTCATGGAAGCCCTTGCCGCCGACCACGACAAGTCGGTGCGCTGGGTTGTGGCACGTTCAATCGACGAGGCTGTCGATATGGCCATTGATGGTGATGTCGACCTGATTGCTGCTCCAATCCCCGAGTCAGAAGCCGAGAGCCGGTGGAGCGACAAAATCGTGCTCTGCGGGCCCACCATGAGTGTTGACGAGGTGCTGATTCAGCCACACGACGAGGTGGCTCTCGTCAACCTCCCCGACCTTAAGGGGCACACAATCTACGTGCTCCAGGGCTCTTCATCCGAGGAGAACCTGCGCCAGGTCGACAAACGCATTGGCGGTGGCATCAACATCGTGGCCATCGACCCTGACTCACTCGCCATCGAGGATATGCTCGCCGAGGTGGCCGATGGCACCCGCGGATGCGTGGCCACCGACCGCGAAACGGCCAAAATCAACAAGACTTATCACCCCGAGCTGCAAATCACACTGTCGCTCTCCTCCCCTTGGAGCACCCGCTGGGGAGTCGCCATAGCTCACCGGGAGATTGGCAAGGCCATCGACGAGTGGTGTGCCGAGGGCGTGGCTGTCAAGGAGCGCTCCGACATACTATATAAGTACCTCGACGCACAGAAGGTGGCCCCGGTATCGGGAGCCAAGTTCGACCGTGAATTTAAGAACGGTTACGCCTCACCCTACGACCCGCTATTCAAAGCCCATGCCGAGGGGAGCCGCTGGGACTGGCGCCTGCTCGCCGCCCAAGGCTACACTGAAAGCCGCTTCGACAGCACAGCGCGCTCATTTGCCGGCGCAAGCGGCGTGATGCAGATTATGCCAGGTACGGCACGCCAGTTCGGCTTGAAGAAAACCGAAATGAAGTCACCTACCCGATCAATCGAGACAGCCGTGAAAATCCTCGACCGGTATGACCAATTGATGGCCGAGAAAGTGCCCGACCCCGAGGAGCGTACCAAATTTGCCCTCGCCGCCTACAATGCCGGACCAGGACATGTGTTTGATGCCATCAATCTCGCTAAGAAATACGGCTACGACCCCACCGTGTGGGACGACAACGTGGAGAAAGCCATGCTGATGAAAATGAACCGCAAGTACTATCGCGACCCGGTAGTTAAATTCGGATATTCCCGCGGCCGTGAAACCGTTGACTATGTCAACCGCATATACCAGTACTATGACCAGGCCGTGGCCAACATCCACAAAGGCGACGCCTTCGAAACCACCCACACCTGATGGGTGTGTTGTGAGAGTTTTGAGAGTTATTGGAGTTATAAGAAATGGAAGGAGCGAACCCTTAGGGTCCGCTCCTGCGCATTAGTTATATCCTCGTTGAGGGGGATTATTTAACGTATTGCTTGCTTGACTTGTTGCCCTGCTTTACGATGTAGAGACCGTTGGCGGGGTTCTCAATCTTCATGCCCTGGAGGTTGTAGTACTCCTTGGGAGCGTTGGTGTTGTCAGCCTCTACAGCTACTACGCCAGCATTGAAGCCTTCCTCGGCCATGAGATAAACGCCGAGCTCTGACTTGCCGTAGAAAGTAGTTACGTAGATACCTTCCTTGCCGTTCTCGTCCTTAACGTTGTAGGGAAGCACGGGGTGGATAGCGCCCTCAGCACCGTTTGATACAGAGCAGTAGGTAACCTCTTCCTTAGCGGGGAAATCCCACATCAGCTCCATGCCTTCGAATGTACCGCCGTCGGCAGTGCCGCCCATGCGAGAGATTTTCCACTTACCGCCGTCAGCACCCTGCTCAGCGCCGTAGCCAAGATACATATGGTCGCCAAGTACCATCTCCCATGCACCGGTAGCACCGGGCTTAGCGGGAGAACAGCCTTCGCCAGCCTGCTCAAATGAGCCAAGCATTTCGGGCATACCACCAGCGCAAGAGTACTGGGTGGGGAGAGTGTTACGACCGCACATGTAAGCTATGTCGTTGCAACCTTTAGCGAATACTGTGGTAGGGTTGTCACCCCAGCCGGCAGCGTTAGCGGGCCATGCGGGCACGTCCTCAGCAATCCAGGCTGCATAGCCTTCCATACCATTCTCCCACTCGTCAGAGCCCTGGGGAAGTACGAAGCGATAAGCATCGAAAACAGCACCCGAACCGTTACCCATCATGTAGCAGTCGGCCTCAGTGGCGGTGATGTCGCCGGTAAGATCGTAGAAGTCCATACGAGCTGCTGAACCAATCTCGTCGGCGGGGAATTTGATTACGGGAAGCGGGGTGAGTGCGCCAGTCTCGGTGTTGAGAGCATAGGTGCGTATATTGAGGTTGGCCTCGGTGCCACCCCAGTACTCACCTACCCAGCAGTGACCGTAGTCATCAAAGCCGATGTTGTTGCAACCAAGCAGACGGTTGAAAGACTCACCTTCGAGGGTGATGGGCACTTCACCAATTTTGTTACCGTTGTAAATGTCAAACTTAACGAGCTTCCAGGTGTAGGTTGTTACTGCGTCGTCACCTTCGCCTACAACGGTCTTGCCACCTACGGGAACATAGATTACGCCATCCTGAACAGCGCAGTTACGAGCGTATGATCCGTTCATGCCATTGGCAGCGAACAAGTCATTGTACTCAGCCATGTTCAAGTCGGGACCTACTGCCCAAAGGCAAGTCATTGTGATACCGTCTTTTGTCTCATAGGTACAACCGTCGGTACCATAAGCAAAAGCATTGCCAGCCGCCAGAAGAGCAGCGCAGCCAAGAAGTAAACTTTTCTTCATAAATGTTGGGTATTAATGTTGGTTATTAATGGTATTCAGGTTAAAATTCTGTGTATTGCGTCGCCAGAGCGGAGCTCTGTTTTTTTACGCATTTTTTCACTCCGCTAAGGTAGGGCATTTTTTTTAATCTACAAATTTATTTTATGACAAAATTTTTGTTTAAATTTATTAACGAAAGTAAACGACGGCTACTTTTCGGCACGTTGCAGGCGTTTATATATTATATAGCTTGCGGCTCCGCATGTTTATTTATACTTTTGCAACATGAATTTAAAAGACATCTTTCTTGTAGCAACGGCCATAGCTGCCGGCAATCTTTCGGTACACGCCGACACTTTCGAACCCATCAAATACGGCGACTTCGAGCAATGGGTGACACGCAACATCAAGGAGTCGTCGGTGCTCGGCGGCAACACCAAGCAGGTGTATGAGATAGCCCCCACCCGCACCACCAACAGCAGCGACCCTTATATTAATGAGGGTGGGTCGCCCTGGGCCACTTCCAACGTGATGGCCAACGTGATGGGTATCACCAAAACCTCTAACGCCGTATTCCCCGACCAGCGGTCGGGAGGCAATAAGTGCGTCAAACTATCCACCATAATGGAGCACTGCAAGGCTGCGGGCATCATCAATGTTGACGTGCTTGTGGCTGGCTCGATATTCCTGGGGCAGATGATTGAGCCGGTCAAATCGACCAAGGATCCCACAAGCAAGTTTGAGATGGGCATACCGTTCACTCGCCGCCCCAAGGCTCTTATGTATGACTATAAGGTGTCAATGCCATCGGCCGACACACGCACTTACTCCAGCGGCTTCGGCAAAAAGAAGGTGCTGAAAGGGCGCGAAAATGCCGAGGTGTTCATAATTCTACAGCGCCGCTGGGAGGACAAGGATGGCAACATATACGCCAAGCGTGTGGGCACTGGCCGCGAACGCTTCAACAAGTCGACCAACGGATGGGTAAACAGCCATCGTCTTAAGGTGAACTACGGCGACATCACATCCGACCCCAACTACCGATCATGGATGGGACTGCTCGATGGCGACAAGGCTTACTACGCCCGCAACTCCAAGGGGAAGATGGTGCCTGTGCACGAAATAGGGTGGGATGACGCCGACGCCACTCCCACCCACATCATGGTGATGGCATCTACAGCCTCAGGCCAGCCTTACGAGGGCACTGAGGGACTCACACTGTGGCTCGACAATGTTGGGCTGGTATTCTGACCCGGCTGCTCGCTCACCTCACGAGCCAAACTCATTGTGTAGGGCATCGAATCGTGCCAGGGTTGATGGGCTGCGCTTAGCCATCGAAGCCCTCACTTGCTCAAGAGTCTTAGCTGAGTCAAGGCGCGTTTTCGAGTAAAATTTGTCGGCATAGCACACCAGGCGCTCCAACAGCGTGCGCGGCGAGAAGTCGCAACGCGGCAATGGAAGCCCCTGCGCATCAATGTCATCAATGGTAATACCCGCGCCGGTATGACGCTCGGCCACCGACGCTATCACATCGTCCACTCCCCTGGCGCGCAGCAACTCAGCTCCCAGCAGTCCGTGACGTATGTAGGGCTCTGTGCCATAGCAGTCGATGCCAGGCGCATCGGTGAGATATATACCTATGTCATGGAGCATTGCGGCAGCCGTAAGCACGTCGAGATCCACGTCGAGGTGCTTAGCGGCAGCTATGTCAACAGCCAATGCCGCAACCTGACGGGCGTGGGTAATATATATATCCCGCAGGCGCGAGCCCGCGGGATATAATTCATCTATTATTTTCTGATAATCCACAATCCTGTCGTTCAACGGTTATCAGATATCGAGCACGGTGTTCCATCCGTGGATGTCGTCAACCTCGCCATACTGGATTGCGCGAAGACGATTATATAAGGCCGTGACTATGGGGCCGGGCTGGCCATCCTTCGATATGATATACTTATCGCCTGTGTCGAGGTCGTGCACTTGAGCCACCGGCGAAGCCACGGCGGCAGTGCCACAGGCTGCTGCCTCCTGCACCTCGGCAAGCTCCTCGAGGGGTATGTGGCGGCACTCCACCTCAATGCCCATGTCGCGGGCTATCTGCTGCAAGCTCATGTTGGTGATTGAAGGGAGTATCGACTCCGATTCGGGGGTGATATATTTACCGTCCTTAATGGCAAAGAAGTTGGCCGGACCGCACTCGTCAAGATATTTCTTCTCCTTGGGGTCGAGGTACAGCACCGCCGAATATCCCAATTCGTGGGCATGCTCCCCGGCGGTGAGCGATGCGGCGTAGTTGCCTCCCACCTTCCAGCGGCCGGTGCCCTTGGGGGCCACGCGATCGTACTGGCGCATGATGCAGATGTTGGTGGGCTTGAACCCCTCCTTGAAGTATGGGCCCACGGGTGTCACAAGCACCATAAACATGTACTCGCGGGCAGGCTTCACACCCACCTGTGCGCTCATACCGATCTCCAGCGGACGTATATAAAGCGAGGCTCCCGACTCGTAGGGGGGTATGAAACGCTCGTTGAGCTTCACCACCTTGATTACCATCTCTCTGAAAAGATCCTCAGGCACAGGGGCCATCAGCAACCCTCGGGCCGAGTCGGCGATGCGTCGCGCATTCTCCTCAAGACGGAATATGCGCACCTTGCCATCCTTGCCTCTGAATGCCTTAAGACCTTCAAATATCTCCTGACCGTAATGGAGCGCTGTGGCAGCTATGTGGATGTTGATAGTATCGGAGCTTGAAACTTCGATTTGACCCCACTTGCCGTCACGGTAGTGACAGCGCACGTTGTAATCGGTGGGGTGGTAGCCAAATGAAAGACTGGTCCAGTCGAGTTCTTGTGACATAACAATTAACTTTGATTAAATAGGACGTACTATCAGGAGTATTCCTTGGCGCAAAGATAGATATTAAGTAATTAACCCACAAAATTATTGCACAATCATTTCGCTACTGTGCGATGGCGGTTACGACTGCTGGAACTGTGTGGGCGACATGCCCGTGAGATGCTTGAAGTACTTGCCAAACGACGACTGATTGTTGAAATTGAGCTCATAAGCTATCTGCTGCACGTTCTTGCCTGAGAACCGCAGCAGATTCTTAGCCTCCAGTATCACGCATTCGTCAATCCAGTCAGCAGCCGAGCGTCCGGTGGCCTCCTTGATGATAAGCGACAGGTATTTGGGCGATATGAAGAGCTTTTCGGCATAAAATCCCACACTACGCTCCTGTCGGTAATACTTATGTACAAGCGACACGAAATCGTGCACGTAATTCATCTTGCGCGAATACGGACGCTGCGCTGCGGCTGCTTCGTCGTCGGCCATGCGGGTTGCGGCTATCTGCATCAGCTGGTACATGATCGCTGCCATAAGCGAGCGGGCTATGGCGGTGACGTAGACCTTGGTGGTATTGGAGAGGGTGTTGAGGTGAAACAGCGTGAAGTATCGCTCCATCAGCGCCGTCTCTGTGTCGGTGAGCTTCATCAGAGGGTCGTTGCCCTCGGCCGAGAATATGCGGGGCGACGCGGCAAGGGCGTTAAGGTCGATTGCCACGTTGCGCATGAATGAGGTGGAGAGTATCAGCACATATGCGTCGAGATTGTCGGTGTCAACAGCGTTTACATTAATTAATGTGGAGCGGGTGGCCACCATTAGGCTTCCGGCTGTCATGGTGTGAGGATGCATATTCACGTCAATCTGTACACTCCCCCCGGTACACAGCACTATGGTGATACCGTCGAAGCGCATCGACTGCGTGAATAGCTCGTGATGCAGATTTCTGGGGGTTATTCGGGCAAAGATATAGTCATTGTCAAGCTGGCTGAAGTCCTCAGCTATCGTGGCTATCTGTGAAAGCGACTCAATTTTCAGATCCGTGTCCATTCCTATTTATTATTTTTGGCAAAAATAGCAAATAAATCCATATATTTCCCACTTTAGACACAAAATTGCCCATTTATCCCCCATTTCATTCCGTTACGCCCAACAACCCGTAAATTAAGACAGATTAGTGCAACTACATCAAAAATGGCCTCAACCTATATAAAACAATACGTCCTCGCAAGAGGACAACCTTGGCCAACCTCACGTTGTGATTGGTCAAAAACCAAGCCTACGTGAGGCTGGCCAAGTGTTTTGTATTCGACGAAAACTTGCGTTTGACGTATTCTCACTAAATGTCCGCTTTTTTGATGCGGTTTCCCTGATACTACGTGAGGGGATTAGCTATTGAGCTGGCTGAGGATTGACTGAAGCTCTTGGTCGGTGGCTGTTAGACGCTTGCGGCACTCGGCGATAAGCTCGGTGGCACGGCGGGTGAGGGCCGCAAGGCGGTCGATGTCGCACTCGTCGGCTTGCATGGTGCGCATTATCGAGTCAAGCTCGGCTGTGGCCTGATTGTAGGTGAGTTCGTTGACGGGTACAAATTCCATATTCTGCTGATGTTATTATCAATTACTGTGAGTCGTTGTTGTGATGGTACTGATGAGCGAGCCGCGTGCCAGAATAGTGGTGATTTCCTGGCCGCTCTCCACTTGCGAGGCATCGGTAACCGCTCGTCCATTGACACGGGTTATGGTATATCCTCGGTTGAGCGTGGCCTGTGGCGACAGAGCCTCAATCATATTTGCCTTGACATCAAGTCGTTCGGCATATCGCTGCACGATCCCGGCCAACAGCACCGGCATGTTGGCCTGCAGTGTGTCAAGGCGAGTAAGTGCGGGGGTGATACGCCGCACACCTATCTGCCCCACCGCCATCAGCGCGTTGCGAAGGCGCGAACGCGCCCGCTCAACGGCGTTGACAGGAGCTACGGGGAGAGCACCCTGATAGTACGACAGCTGTTCCTTGGCCCCGGAGATGCGGTCGGTGACCATGCGCACTATACGGTGTCCCTTGTCGTTGAGCTCGGCCAGGAGTGCCGCTCCATGGGCTATAAGCCACTCGGCAGCGGCTGTGGGAGTCTTGACACGCATCCGCGCCACGTAGTCGAGCACGGTGATATCGCGCTCATGACCGATGCCTATGATCACCGGCAGGGGGAACTGAGCTATATTGGCCGCAAGGTCGTAGTCCTCAAAACAGGCCAGGTCGCTGGTGGCACCACCACCTCGTATTATCACCACGCAGTCCCATTCCCCCTCCTGCGAGGCAATTACATCAAGGCTGTCGATGATGGAGCGCGCTGAGCGCTCTCCCTGCATTATCGCCGGGAACAGGCGTGTGTGGAATCGCAACCGCCACTGATTGTTGTAGAGTTGGTTGCAGAAGTCGCCGTAGCCCGCTGCCTGGTCAGATGATATCACGGCCACCCTAAGGCACACCTGAGGGAAGTCGAGCTGGCGATTCATCTCCAAGATTCCTTCACGCCTTAGGCGTTCCACTATCTCACGGCGGCGGCGCATCAGGTCGCCCATGGTATACTCCGGGTTGATCGCTGTGATTACCAGCGATAAGCCATAAACCGGATGATTGTTAACAGAGCCACATACCATCACCTTGATGCCAGCGGTGAGCCGCTGACCAGTGGCAGCGAGGAATTCGGCCGCGAGCCTGCCGAATGTGTTTGCCCAAATGATGGCCCGCATACGGGCCAGGGGGGTGCCTCGTTCGGGATCCTTCTCAAGCAGCTCCATGTAGCAGTGTCCTCCGCGCTGGCTCACGTCGCTCAGCTCGGCCACCACCCACACATATTGCAAGGGGGGCACGGCGAGCGCCGCGCTCACCTGCCGCTGCAGCTGCGAGAGTGTCAGGGCTTGATTAGCCGGAATTTCTTGCCTTTCCATTGATATTTGAGCGCAGGGCGCATGAGAGGTTGCAGCTTGGCGTAGTCCTCAGGCGTAAAGTACTCGCTGAGGGTATTTGTGGCTGTGAGGGTGCGTGTGGCTGGGTCGATGGTGAGCCTGGCGATGATGAAGGGCACCAAATTTTCGATGTCGTCCATGCGGTCGGGGCTCTGTGGCGTAAACCAGTCGGTGAGCTTGTACATCGGCAGCACGTCGCTATACTCCACCCAGTCGCCATGATACACCTTGACGAAGCTGGCAGTGGCCGGCACATTGAGCGTTGTGATCACCACCACGGCAGTATCCTTGGCCGACAGCGGCATAAGGGTCAGCTCAACCGAGGAATTGTCGGAAACCCTCACCTTGATATAGTCATCGGTAAGGGAGTCAATTCTCACAGGCTCGTTGAAGTCATTTTGCACAAAGTTGTCGTAGCCGCCGTTATAGTAGTCAAGCATATCAAGCCTGAGCGATGATCCTATGGTAGGGAATATCCCCTCGGGCGCACTCTTGAAGGCATCTGAGGCATTGCTGACAGCAGATGCATCCACCCACCACAGGCATATGACCATCAGAGCAAGGAGACGTGTGAATACAGTCATCGGCGTGATTTCTTTGAGCCACCGTGGCGTTTTTTCTTGAATATCTCGTAGGGCTCGCCACCCGATGCCGCCTCGCGGGTGCGTCGGTCGCTCACTCGGGCGTAGTCCTTGTTGGCATCGGCTATCTCACTGTATAGCCGCTTCCCCATAAATTCAGCACCTTTTAGCCCTCCCACTACACGCTGGGCGTCGCTCTTCTTCACGTCAAACAGCGAGTAGCCGGGGAGCAGGTCGATACGGCCCACGTCAACGCGGGGTCCCTCCACATTCTTGTTAAGAGCCTCAATAAGGTTGCCTGCGAAGAAGCCGTCGCGCTTGCCGGCGTTGAGGTATATACGTTCCATGCCTTTCGATGCCGTGCGGCGGTCTTTGTCGCGTGGCTGTCCGTCATCTTCATGCTTTTTCCTGCCACCTTTGCCGGGCTTTTCGTCGATGAAGTCGATGGTGGGTGCGTCCTTGTAGTAGTCGAGCAGACGGTTAAACTCCAGTGAGAGCACGCGCTTCAGCAGGTCCTCTTGCGACAACCAGCCCAGCTTGCGGCTCACGCCTGTGAAATATTTATCGATTTCAGCGTCGTCGACCTGCACTTTCTCCAGTCGGTCGGCCAGGTTGTAGATCTGCTTTTCTATGATGTGCTCGGGGGTGGGCACATCTCGGCGTTCAAAGGTTTTGCCGATCTTGTGCTCTATCTCGCGCAACCTTCCCTTTTCACGCGAGTGGATGATGGCGATTGACACACCGGTCTTGCCGGCGCGGCCCGTACGTCCCGAACGGTGGGTGTAGACGGCGGTGTCCTCAGGCAGGCCGTAGTTGATTACGTGGGTAAGATCGTCGACATCAAGACCGCGGGCAGCGACATCAGTGGCCACAAGGAGCGAAATCACGCGGTCGCGGAACTTCTTCATCACGATATCGCGCTGCTGCTGCGACAGGTCGCCATGCAGGGCATCGGCGTTATATCCGTCCTGAATCAGCTTGTCGGCCACCTCCTGGGTGTCGCGGCGTGTGCGGCAGAATATTATGGCGTAGATGTTGGGATTGTCGTCGGCGATGCGTTTCAATGCCAGGTATTTGTCACGGGCGTTGACCATATAGTAGATATGGCGCACGTTGGCGGCGCCTGAGTTGCGGGTGCCGATCACAAACTCTACCGGGTCGTGCATGTATTTCTTGGCGATCTTGGCTATTTCGTTGGGCATCGTGGCCGAGAACATCAGCATCTTGCGGTCGGCGGGCACATTGGCAAGGATTTCATCGATTGAGTCAAGAAAGCCCATGTTGAGCATCTCGTCGGCCTCGTCGAGTATCACGGTGTGCACATCGTCGAGATGCACCACACCTCTTTTAATCAAGTCGATAAGACGACCCGGGGTAGCCACTATAATCTGCACGCCCTTGCGCAGGGCGCGTATCTGGCTCTCAATGCTCGAACCGCCATAGACGGGTAGCACCTCAAGGCCGGGCACATATTTTGAGAAATCGGCCAGGTCAGAGCCTATCTGCAGGCATAGCTCGCGCGTAGGCGACAGGATAAGCGCCTGGGGCACATGACGGTCCACGTCGATGCGCTGTATCACCGGAAGTCCGAAAGCCGCAGTCTTGCCTGTACCGGTCTGGGCCAGGGCCACCACATCGTTATCCTTGGTGAGCAAGTGGGGTATCACCTTCTCCTGAACAGGCATCGGTGTTTCAAATCCCAACTCCTCGATGGCTTTACGTAGCCTTGGCTCCACGCCAAGTTGCTCAAAAGTGGGGTGTATCACTGGTTCAATGGCGTCGGCCACCTCATTGGCTATTGCATCTTCTATAATTCCGTCCTGAGGTGTTATCTCAGCACCATCACGGCGATTTTGGCTATGTTTCTTCATATTTGATGTATAATTATTTTACAAAGATATAACAACCTGAAAAATAAAATCGAGCGATATTGATATTTTTTTGCAGTTTTTTAGTCTTGTTGCACTTATAGTTGTGTAATTTTGTAATCCGATTATGGATACACATGCGTTATTGAATATTTTTGACTCGCCGGAGCGCCAGGCGGCTATTAAAGCCGCACTCAAGAGCACTTCGGCTAAGGGTATTGATTTCTATGGGCTTTCAGGATCGTCGGTGGCCATGATGCTTGCGTCACTCCCCCACGTAAAGGGCAGGCCGCTGCTGGTAGTGGGTGAGTCGCTCGACGATGCCGGCTACCTGTATCACGACCTGTCGCGCATCATCGGCGAGGGGGCTTTGGCAATGCTCCCCTCTGGCTACCGACGCGACATCAAGTACGGGCAAATCGATGCTCCCAATCAGATATTGCGCGTGGAGGCCCTCAACCGCTGGACCACCGACCCCGCGCTGCGCATGGTCATCACCTACCCCGAGGCTATGGCCGAGCGCGTGGCATCGCGCAACACGCTCGACAGCCACACGCTGCGCCTGTCGGTAGATGAACAGCTCGATATGGTTGAAGCCGAGAAGTGGCTCAGGGATAATGGCTTCAACGAGGTTGACTACGTATATGAGCCGGGGCAGTTTGCCGTACGCGGCTCCATACTCGATATATTTGGCTTCTCATATGAGCTACCCTACCGCATTGACTTCTTCGGCGACGATATCGAATCGATACGCACATTCAACACCGAGACACAGCTTTCACAAGACCGGCTCAACGCCATCTCCATCACCTCCAATGTGGCCCTGCAAGCACGAGGGGAGTCGGTATTGAGCTTCATCGACCCCAAGACGCGCATCGCATCGCGCGTAAACGCCGACTATATCACCTCGCGCATCCGCTCAATCGCTGCCGAGGGGTTCTCGGCAAGCGCCTCGATGGCCTCAGAAGGCGACGCTTCGGCAATGCTCCATGTAGTCGACCCGGAGGAGTTCGCACAGTCGCTCGCACAATTCAGAATGCTACGATTCACTTCCGCCGCCGACATCTCGGCCGGTGGAGCGGCAGCGGTCAACTTCGACTGCACACCCCAGGGTATTTTCCACAAGAATTTCGATCTCATCAGCGATTCGTTCAAGTCGCTGATCGACAAGGGCTACACCCTATACATCCTTAGTGACCAACCCAAACAGGCCGACCGACTGCGGGCTATATTCGACGACCGTGGCGACAATTTTCCATTCACCGCTGTCAACGGCACTCTCCACGAAGGTTTCGTGGACCACTCAACCCGCACAGCAATATTCACCGACCACCAGATTTTCGACCGCTTCCATAAATACACCCTCAAGAGCGACCGAGCACGCTCGGGCAAAGTGGCATTGTCGCTCAAAGAGTTGCAGGCTATCGAACCCGGCGACTATATAGTGCATGTTGACCACGGCGTGGGCAAATTCGCCGGGCTGCTGCGCACCAATGTCAATGGACACACACAGGAGATGATCAAGCTTGTGTATCAGAACGACGACATAATCTTTGTGTCAATCCACGCCCTTCATAAGCTCGCAAAATACCGCGGAAAGGAGGGTGTACCCCCAAAAATCAACAAACTCGGCTCAGGGGCATGGAATCGCATCAAAGAGCGAACGAAGTCGAAACTCAAGGACATAGCCCGCGACCTGATACGCCTGTATGCGGCACGCAAAAACGAAAAAGGGTTCCAATTCTCACCCGACTCCTATCTGCAGCATGAGCTCGAAGCGTCGTTCATCTACGAGGACACCCCCGACCAGCTCACCGCCACCCAGGCAGTAAAAGCCGACATGGAAAGCGCACGACCTATGGACCGCCTGATATGCGGAGACGTAGGTTTCGGAAAAACCGAAATCGCCATTCGAGCCGCCTTTAAAGCCGCCGTCGACAATAAGCAGACCGCGGTTCTCGTGCCCACGACAGTGCTCGCCTATCAGCATTACAACACATTCAAGGACCGTCTGAAAGACTTCCCCGTAAGGGTTGACTACTTGAGTCGCGCCCGCACCCCCAAGCAGGTGAAACAGATACTCGACGATCTGGAGCAAGGTAAAATCGACATAATCATCGGCACCCATAAACTCATAGGCAAATCTGTAAAATTCAAAGATTTAGGCCTGTTGGTTGTAGACGAGGAACAGAAATTCGGCGTAGCTGTCAAGGAGAAGCTGAAGCAGCTGAAGCTCAATGTCGACACCCTCACAATGAGCGCCACCCCTATACCCCGCACCCTGCAATTCTCGCTCATGGGCGCCCGCGACCTCTCGGCCATCACCACACCCCCGGCCAATCGATACCCCATCATCACATCGGTCGACGCACTCACCGACGACCGCCTGGCCGAAGCCATCAATTTCGAGCTGTCGCGCAACGGCCAGGTGTTCATCGTCAACCCCCGCATCGAGGGGCTTTACGACCTCGAAGCCATGGTGAAGCGCGTGGTGCCCGATGCTCGCACCATCGTGGCTCACGGACAGATGCCCCCCGAAAAGCTCGAGAAAGCCATAATCGACTTCGCCAACCACGACTACGACGTGCTACTGGCCACCACGATCATCGAAAGCGGCATCGATATGCCCAACGTCAACACCATAATGATCAACAACGCCCAGAACTTCGGCCTGAGCGAGCTGCACCAGCTGCGCGGACGTGTAGGACGCTCGTCACGCAAAGCATTCTGCTACCTGCTTGTGCCACCCACCAACCCCCTTACACCTGTGGCACGACGTCGCCTACAGGCCATCGAATCGTTCAGCGACCTGGGGAGCGGCATTCACATAGCAATGCAGGACCTCGACATACGCGGCGCCGGCAACCTGCTCGGTGCCGAACAGAGCGGATTCATCGCCGACCTGGGCTACGAAACATACCAAAAAATACTGAAAGAAGCCGTATCGGAACTCCGCACCGAGGAGTTTGCCGATATCATCGACGACGGCGACGCAAGCCGACAAGCCGACACGGAGTATGTGGCCGATTGCGTCATAGAGTCAGACATGGAGTTGCTGCTCCCGGCCCTGTATGTGCCACAGGAGAGCGAGCGCGTAGCACTCTACCAGGAGCTCGACTCCATCGAGCGCGAGGACGACCTGAAAGCCTTCGCCGACCGTCTCGTCGACCGCTTCGGCAAGATTCCCCACGAAACCGACGAGCTGCTGCGCATACCCCGTCTGCGCCGCCTCGCACGCCAGCTCGGCATCGAGAAGGTGGCACTAAAGCAGGGAGCGATGTACATCTACTTCGTCGACGAGTCAAACAAGGCCTACTACCAGAGCCCCATGTTTGGCCGCATCCTCAATTATCTACAGCTCAACCCCAAGCGCTGCCGCATACGCGAGCGCCAGGGGAAGCGCTCCATTGCCATCGACAACGTCAACACCGTAGCCACCGCCGTCGACATCCTCTCCACCATCCACTCCCTCCAGTCAATGTAATTGTAATTGCGGGGAATGGCAGTTAGCAAGAATTTTATTATCTTTGTGGGCTAAAAGCACAAAAATTAAGATTTGTATTCACAATGTCAATCGATAAAATCATCGCTCAAGCCGTGGCCAAGGCCGTGAGTCAGCTCTACGGAGTTGACACCGACCCCGCCACAATCAAGCTCGAAACCACAAAAAAAGACTTTGAGGGCAACCTCACCGTCGTCACATTCCCCTGGGTAAAGGCAGCACGCAAGGCCCCCGAAGCCGTGGGCCAGGAGATAGGGCAGTGGCTCGTCGACAATGAGCCCGCCGTCGACCGCTTCAACGTGATAAAAGGCTTTCTCAACATCGTCATCGAGCCTACTTTCTGGAACTCGGTGCTCGACCACATCAACCACACACCCAACTACGGCATCACCCCCGCCGACGCATCATCGCCACTGGTGATGGTGGAATACTCATCGCCCAACACCAACAAGCCCCTGCACCTGGGGCATGTGCGCAACAACCTGCTGGGCTACTCACTGTCGCAGATTCTCAAAGCCTGCGGCAACCGTGTGGTAAAGACCAATATAGTCAACGACCGCGGCATACACATATGCAAATCAATGCTCGCATGGCAGAAGTGGGGCAACGGCGCCACCCCCGAGTCGACCGGCAAGAAGGGCGACCACCTCATTGGCGACTTCTACGTGCTTTTCGACAAGCACTTCAAGGCAGAGGTGAAGCAGCTCATGGAGCAAGGCATGACCG
>CAZFEU010000008.1:0-53619 GCA_964517875.1 uncultured Muribaculaceae bacterium
CCGACCCTCTGCTTGTAAGGCAGATGCTCTGAACCAGCTGAGCTAAGCGCCCGAAGACTCTTCCTCGGAAAAGCGTTGCAAAGTTACGGCGAATTTTTATACCGTGCAAGTTTTTTTGTGCTTTTTTTCAGCTTTTTTCTTAACTTTGTACTCCACAATGGTCCTTGCGGACTGTTGGTGACGAGTTATTGCACTGAAGTTTAATCGATTAAACACCACACCCACATTATGACACAAGTGCGTCCCAAAAAGTCTCTCGGCCAACATTTTCTCACCGATCTCTCAATCGCCAAGCGCATAGCCGCCACGCTTGAGCCGTATAAGGACCTCCCGGTGCTCGAAGTGGGCCCCGGAATGGGGGTACTCACCCAATATCTTATTGCCGACGGCCACGATGTGAAGGTGGTGGAGCTCGACTCGGAGAGCGTGAGCTACCTCAACGATAATTTTCCCGACCTGAAGGGGAGGATAATCGAACACGACTTCCTCAAGCTCGATCTCGGCCAGATATACCCCGACGGGCAGAAATTCTGTGTAATCGGCAATTATCCCTACAACATATCATCGCAGATATTCTTCAAGGTGCTCGACTACCGCGACCAGGTAACGGCCTGCTCGGGCATGCTGCAACGCGAAGTGGCCGAACGGCTCGCCGCACCAGCCGGCAAGAAGGCACGCGGCATACTGAGCGTGCTGCTCCAGGCGTGGTACGACGTGGAATACCTGTTCACCGTCGACGAGAAGGTGTTCAACCCCCCGCCCAAGGTGAAATCGGGAGTGGTGATTATGCGACGCAACGGCGTCACCGATCTGGGATGCGACGAGGCATTGTTTAAGACCGTGGTGAAAACATCGTTCGGACAACGTCGCAAGACCCTGCGCAACTCGCTGCGAGGGCTGCTACCGGCTGGAGTGCCCTGGCCCGACGCGGCATTGGGGCAGATGCGCCCCGAGCAGCTCACGGTTGAGCAATTTATAGAGTTAACCAACATTGTATCATCACTCCGCAAAGGGCAATCATAATGCAAGAATACTCCCCCGAATACCTTGAGCAAATCCGCGACATAATAAGCCGCGGCGACACCGAAGCCGCCCACCGCGAGCTGGCCAACCTGCACCCGGCCGACATTGCGGAGCTGTATCAGGATCTTGACCTTGAGGAGGCCGAATTCCTATACAAGCAGCTCGACGACGACACCGCGGCCGACGTGCTGATGGAGCTTGACGAGGACGACCGCCGCAAGCTGCTCCGCGACATGCCCGCCGAGGAGATAGCCAAGCAGGTGATCGACCACCTCGACACCGACGATGCCGTCGACATAATCCAGGAGCTCGACGAGGAGGACCGCGACGAAATCCTGAGCCATATCGACGACATAGAACAGGCCGGCGACATCGTCGACCTGCTGCAATACGACGAGGACACCGCCGGCGGTCTGATGGGCACGGAGATGATCGTGGTCAACGAGAACTGGTCGATGCCCGAGTGCATCAAGCAGATGCGTATGCAGGCCGAGGACATGGACGAGATATACTACGTATACGTGGTCGACAACGACGAGAAGCTACGCGGCGTGCTACCACTGAAAGAGATGATCACCCACCCCTCGGTGTCGAAAATCAAGCACGTGATGGAGGTTGACCCCGTGGCGGTGAAAGCCGACACCCCCATCGACGAGGTGGCTCTCGACTTTGAGAAATACGACCTTGTGGCAATGCCCGTGGTCGACTCGATAGGAAGGCTCGTGGGGCGCATCACCGTCGACGACGTGATGGATCAGGTGCGCGAGGCATCGGAGCGCGACTACCAGCTGGCATCAGGTCTGTCGGGCGACATTGAAACCGACGACTCTTTCTTCGCCCAGACCAAGGCACGCCTGCCGTGGCTGCTGATAGGCATTGCCGGCGGCATCGGCAACTCACTGATCCTCGGCAACTTTGAGTCGGGATTTGCCACCAATCCCGCAATGGCTCTTTTCATCCCGCTCATAGGTGGCACCGGCGGCAACGTGGGCATACAGTCATCGGCTATCATAGTGCAGGGCCTTGCCAACGGCTCGCTCGATGTGAAAAACTCGGTGCGCCAGATATTAAAGGAGCTCGGTGTGGGCTTGCTCAACGCGGTGATCATATCGCTGCTGGTGTTCTGCTACACAGCATTCACCTTAGGCCCATGGAAGGCCACCACAATCGCAGTGTCGCTGTCGCTGTTCGCTGTGGTGATATTCGCTTCGGTGTTCGGCACCTTCGTGCCCTTGACCCTCGAGCGCTTCAAGATCGACCCGGCGCTCGCCACCGGCCCGTTTATATCCATCACCAACGATATCATAGGCATGGTGATATACATGTCGATATCCTACTCACTTATGTCGTACTTCAACATCGTTTAGCCCCCTACCCTATACTGTCATGAAAAAAACGCTTGTCATAGCCGCAGCGCTCGCTGCCGTCACCACACTCCCTTCGTGCGACAAAATCAGCAAGATGGTCGGATCAGGCTCGTCGTCAGCTCCAACGGTCAGCACAGTGAAGGGAGATAACCTCGACACTGTGAATGAGACACCGCAGCAGACCGACGCCGCAAAGGAGGCTACCGATAAAATCATCAATATATACCGCACAGCCATCAACAACCTCAAAAGGGCCAAAACCGAGGAGCAGATAGAGCATATAGCCGACGGCCTCAGGATAGACCTGGCCAGCATACCCGCGGCAACGGCTTTTAACGCCGCTCAGCGCGACGCAATCAAGGAGGTTGAGGGTGAATACCTCGACGCGAGAGAAAGGCGTGAGAACCTCATTAAATTCGGCCAGGAGGAGCCCGACGAGTCTATTCCGGTCGAGGAGTTTATGTCGATGGGCGATTAATCATCATCTTGGACAAAAACATCAGGGGCTGCACCGATTGGCGCAGCCCCTGATGTCATATGGGAGTAGGGCTTAGAAGCGCACCTTCGACGAGGTGGCGCCCTGACGGCGTATTACGGTTTCACCCGACTTGGGATTGCTGATGCGGATGCCCTGGAGGTTGTAGTATTCCACGGGGGCTGAAGCGTCGCTGTCGGGGTTGAGAAGCTCCACACCGCCAAGTTCGCCTGTGAATTTCACATAGTACTTGTTGCTCATCGGTATGGTGCCGCGGCCCACGGCTACGGGCACAAACTGGTAGGTGGTGCCGGCTTTGAGCTCCTGGCTCTCCTCGGCGTTGATACGGAGTGTCTGCGATGTACTCTCCCCCTCGTTGATAGTGACAGGCACACTGATGGTCTCACCCATCGGCTCGTCGTTGTTGAGGTCGAGGAGCACTGCCGCGAGCGTCTCATTCCATGTGCCGGCGGTGCAGGTCAAGCCCACCTTAATGTCGCCGTTGAAGTCGATAGTGGCCGGACGCGATACTACAGTGCCGCGCGACGACGAGCCCACGAAGAGCACATTGGTGACATTGGCCACACCTTTGCTGGGATCCTCTACTACTTCAATAGCAGAAGCAGACCCATCGATGGGATATAAGGTGTTGTCATCCAGGATGGCCAGACCCAGGTTGTAGCGTCCGAGGTCAATTTCGGCAGGGATAGTGATGGTCCACTGCTCGCCGTATAATTTGGCGGGATCGGGCAACCATATTATCTTAGGATCGCTCATTGCGTAGAGAGTGTTGCCTTTATAGAGTATCATGGCTACATTGCCCGCAAATTCGGAGTTGGTTCTTATTGCCATCGACACGTCGTAGGTGACGCCGCGATACCAGAAGCCATCGGGGGTTACATCGTCAATCTGTGTGTTGAGGTAAGGAGAAGCCTGGTCGCCGGTGACAGTGATAGTGCTCTCGGTGACATCGAAGTGTGCGTAGCCCAATGTGCTATTGAGCGTATAGACGGGATACCAGATACCTTTGGCATAGTCCTTAGCGGTGGTGCACACTGGATAAACGTCGTAAGAGCCTACAGGGAAACGGACCGATGCCACGCTCATACCTGCGAAGCCGTAGCCTGTGTTGAGGTCAATGTCAAGGACATCGATATAAGTGGTTTTGCCGTCGGCTGACACGAGTTTAAGGCCCACAATTATGTCGAGGTTGGTGGTCGATACCGAGTAGATGGTTGTTGGGAATCCTACGGTCTCATCGCTCGCGCGATCATACTTGGAGCGGCCGGCGGCGAATACGTCACCGCAGTACATCGTGGGGATGTACTCATGGCCCTCCACGGGGTCCTGGATGCCTATGATGGCCGAGTTGCCGCGGTTGTAGCCGGCATTGCCCGAGCCGCCACCGATACCGCTACCTGCCGGGTCAAGCTCGGTGATGATGAAGTAGCCGTCGCAGTAGCCACCCCAACCCCAGTTGATATGGAACAGCTCAGTGCCGCGTTGCATCTGGAAGCCTGAGCACACAAAGGCGTGGCCCACGGTGCCGTCGTTGCCGCATATCATCACGGGGCGACCCTCATGGAGCTCGTTGTAAATCACATCGGCCCACTCCTCGTCGCTATACCAGTCGCGCTGTATGTATTGCAGGTGCTTGTCGTAGTTGAAGTACTTCACCATACCCTGGGCGGCCACGAAGTCGCTGGCACCTGAGCCTGAGGGGCTGTAGCTCATATTGGTGGCGAAGCCGCAATCGAGCATCAGCTTGGCCACAGCGTCGGCCTGCTCTTGAGTATAGCTATTGTAGGTGTTTTTCATGTTGGCCCAGTCATAGACGCTCTCGTCGAAGTTGACGGTGACGCCCTGGATGGTCACTTTGCCACCCTGAGCCTGCTTGGGCCATGCCCACACGTTCATCAGCTGAGCCATGGCGGTAGCCACGCAGCCTGTCACCGAGCGCTGACCGCCGACCAGCGGGCACAGATTGTTGTAGGGTGTCGACTGGTTCCACTTGGTCTTGACTATCGGTGTGATATCTTCTTTTGCTGAAGCCTTGCGGATTGACAGGCTCTTTGGCTGAGCTGTCTCGGCCTGAGCCACGGACTTACCCATGGTGGTGAGCCACCATTGGAAGTCGGGCGACACGTTGGAAGCGTCGTAGTATGACTCGTCGCTGTAGCCCAACAGAGCATGTGGATAAGCGTCGTTGGCGGCAGCCACTATAAATCCTGGCTGATTGTCAGCGGCGGCAAATACGTAAACTGCGGCCTCGCCTGTGGCCGTGTCGACGGTGGTGTGTACAAGCTGCATCTCAACGGCAGCGGCAGCGCGGGCCTGCGAGCCGCTGCTCTGTAGTGCGCGGTCGAGTGCCTGGTCGGGCGAAATCACAGCAGCTGTAGCTACTGTGGCTCCAAGCGCTAATGTAGTGAATAGTGCGTAAATCTTATTCATTGTGCGTGAATTTTGTTCTTATTGAAACACAAGTGGCGCGAAGATAGGCATTTTAACTTTAAAAATGACACAAACCACATGTTAAGGTTACTTAAACCGCCATTTTCACGGTTGAGCTTCAATACCAACAGGCTGTCTCCATTATAATCGTGGCACCGGTTTTAATAACCGATGCCACTGATTATAAATATGTTTGATAGTATAGAAGTGCGTCTATTGCCCGATTAGGCTATCGTATTTTTCCCAAGATATTGCCTCAGCCATTATCTTCTGAATGTCAACATTATAGCATGGCTCATACACGTCATATGTGTAATAACTGATTTCGTAAGGATTATACTTTTGATAACCCGTTGTCTCCAGATATTTACCGTCAATCATGCCAAGTATATAACCATCAGCAACCTGTATGCGGTTGTTGTCTACTATATTAAGCGGCTCTTTGCCATATACCCATTCTGTACCAACCTTTTCCTGTTGTTCTTTAGATAAATATCGTTTTATGTTGGAAACAGTTATTCTCTCCGTGTCTGTGAAATAAGTATATGATAACGTACCTCCATCCATATCCTTAATTAATAATCGCTCGGAGTTTGATGCAAGATCGGCGGCTATACGTCGCATTTCAACTTTTCTCCATACCTTATTTTGCACCCGTCTATTGAAATCTCCGAGATTAAAAGAGCTGTTGGTAGCGTAGAGACAGCCATCATCATCCACAGCCCAATTATAAGGGCATCCACTTTCCCACAGGTCAGCTTCGCTGTATAACGAATAATCGTCGTTGTCGCATGCCGATAACAGGAATACAAATAAGAACGAAGTAATTGCAATAAGTTTCCTCATACCATCGAAGATTAATGTGTCAATGATTATTGTGTCGTAATCAGATATCCTGATAACTTTCGCAAATATAACAAAATATCATGTAAATCCAAATTAATTCCTTTATTATTTAATTCAAACACATCAAATTAGTTTAATACAACGCCGCCACTCCGTGGCTATTTTTACATGTATAGCCTACGTATTTGTCAAAAACTGGTGAGGTAGAGGGGTGATTCGGGGCCGACGTTGAATATCAGGTCGAGGACGCTCAGGCCGGGGATGAAGCCCAGGCGATCGGCGCGTATCTGCGGGTAGGTGATTTCATCGCATAGCATTCCCTGGGCTCCCCCTACCCTATGGCGGATGGTGTCGAGCATCAGTATCGACCCCACGATATTGTTGGCGCTACGACACAGCTGGGCTACGGATGTGATGCGCTGCGGTGTGTCGGCGCTGATGAGCGGCAACAGGCGGTCGATGTAAAACTCGAAGTAAGGCGTGCGACCGTAGGCCGACTCCAGAGCCACACGGTGCTTATCCCACCACTGGTTGTGGCTTGACAGTGGTATATCATCCCATGTGAGGGGCAAAGGGCGCTTGTCGGAGTGATTGTCGCCATTCCATATGTGCTCTATCGGCACGGTGAGCTGCAAAGGCCCCCGGGTGTCGGCTATGGTGTAGCGGTGGGCATCTTTCAGACGCTTATCGTAGCGCATGGTGTAGTCCACCTCATCGCCGGCGACGATGCGCTGATAATACCCTATAGGGGGGAAGAGCAGTGGTGGGAGCATCGGCATGGTGTGAGCGTCGAAATGGGTGGATGGAAGTGGGAGCCGGGTGCCTAATTCTTGTCGGGATTAGCGTCCTTGAGCACGCGGTTCCAGCGTATGCCGCCCGAAAGCATGGGCTTATCCTTGTCGAACGATATGAGCACGCGCCAGGGTGTGCCGATTATATGATCCTCGGGCACGAAGCCCCAGTAGCGCGAGTCGAGCGAGTTGTCGCGGTTGTCGCCCATCATAAAGTAGTAGTCCATCTTGAAGGTGTAGTAGTCGCGGGGCTCGCCGTCGATATACACGCGCCCGTCGGAGCGTAGCTCGGCGGTGGGATTGTTCTCATACACGCGGATGGCACGCTCATATATGTTCCATGCCTGTGGCGTGAGCTCGAGCACATCACCCTTGCGGGGTATCCACAGGCCCTGCTTGCCGCCGTAGTTGGCACGTGTCCAGTTCTGCGAAATGGTGCTGGGAAACAGGTTGTCCTTGTACATCTCGGGAGCCTTGACCACTGCTGTGACATGGGGGTTGCTCTTAAGCTGCTCAAGCATCTGTGAGGTGAGGAATGTGGAGTGGATGGGATACCACTGTCCGCTGGCGTTAGTCTTGAAGCCGTGGTCGAGGAGCCACTGGCGCTCAGAGGCGGCATTCAGGGCCTCCTCGTCGTCGACGGGAGTACGCGCCGACAGGGGCTCGTATACGCCGCGGTCGTCGACCGACACTTCGAGCTCTTCCCAATCCTGGTCGGTGAAGTATATGCCATCGGTCTGGAAAAGGTACTGGAACTGTGCGTTTTGGGGCATGGGCTGCTTCGTGCCATTGATATAGATATCACCGTCGACAATCTTAATCCACTCTCCGGGGAGCCCCACAGCGCGCTTCACATAGTTTTCGCGGCGGTCGACCGGGTGGTAGATCACTTCGCCGAAATGCTCCTTGTCGGATAGCACTCGGTCACGACCGTAGATCTGGCACATCGTGTAGTAATCCATGTTGCCCAGCGCGGGGGCGTTTGACATGACGGTGTCGCCGGCGGGAAAGTTAAACACCACGATGTCGCCGGTCTCTACAGAACGAAGCCCGGGGAGGCGATGATACTCGAGTTGAGGCCAGCTCAGATAGCTCTTGGTGCCTATGATAGGCAGCGTGTTGTGTACCAGCGGGAAATTGACCGGTGTCATGGGCACACGCGGGCCGTAGACTGCCTTGTTGACAAAGAGGTAGTCGCCGGTAAGAAGCGTTTTCTCAAGCGACGAAGAGGGTATCTGATAGTTCTGTCCCACGAATGCGAATATGAAGTACACAAGTATCAGTGCGTAGACGATGGCGTCGACCCAGCTCATCACCGTGCGTGTGGTCTTATTTTTCGACTTTTTCCACCATGTGAAGGGTATGTATCCGGTGATATAGATGTCGGTCAGGAGTATCAACCCCAGGAGCAGCCAGTAGTTGTTCATCCACACGGTCCATAGTATGTAGATGAGCGCTACGATGCTGAAACGTATCCAGCGTGTGGTCTTGTTATCGCGGATGCGGCGCCGCAGGTCGGCTAAAAATTGCTGTTTAGTCATTGTGTGTGAGTGTGTTTCAAAGTTTATTTGGCGATTAAGTCGCGATACATGTCATCGAGACTTAGCACACCCCGGCGTGTCGAGGCCCACTCGGCGGCCATTACGGCTCCCAGGGCGAAGCCGTCGCGCGACTTGGCGCGGTGCTCGATAGTGATGGTGTCGACCGGCGAATCCCATGTGACGATATGGGTGCCCGGCACCTCACCCTCGCGCTCATGCTCAATGAGCAGCTTGCCATCGGCCGGTGTCTCGCTCCATGCGTCAAGCACATCGCTGTGCGCTATCACATCGCGGGCAAGAGTAATGGCGGTGCCGCTGGGATGGTCGAGCTTGTGGATATGGTGGATTTCCTTGATTGAGGGGGAGTACTGCCGGAAGTGCTTCATCACCGCGGCGAGATAGGAGTTGAGGGCAAAGAATATGTTGACTCCCACGCTGTAGTTTGACGACCAAAGCAACGTGCCCCCCGCCAGCTTGCACATCTTCTCCACCTCGGTGGCTTGTGAGCGCCACCCGGTAGAGCCCGACACCACCTTGATGCCGCGGTCAAAACAGCGACGGTAGTTGTCGACTGCCGAGTCGGGCGAGGTGAACTCTATAGCCACGTCGGCGCTCAGGAACTCCGTCGAGTCGAAGTCGCTGAGGTTATCGCGGTCGATTATGGCCACGATCTTGTGGCCGCGCTGACGAGCAAAACGCTCGATGGCGTGACCCATTTTTCCGTAGCCTAAGAGTGCTATATTCATCGTAGGGGTATAGTTTTCGGCAAAATTAGGAATAATCAGCCGATTTTGCCCCCTTTTCCCGATTTTATTCCATTAACACCCCATAAAAAACTACACAGCCTCTATAGAAAGCAGCTGGAGCAATTGGAATTATTAAAATAATTGGAATAACTCCGATAACTCTTAAAACTCTAATTAATTAAAAACCTGTAATTTCGCGGCTACGGTATGGCTCTCGTCCATAGCCCAACGCCAGGTATCATCTCAGCTCCTGGCAACCCTCGTTCTGCGGCTATGCCGCAGTCGTAGCCCTTTGGGCATATCATGGGGATGTTATTTGTGGGTGCAACACTGGATGCCCAAAAAACTCGAATAACTTCGGGAGGGGGATTACCAGCCGACGAGCATTGCGGCTGCGATATCGTTGGCGGCTTTGTCGCCCTTGGTGGCTCGGATTATCTCGATGGCAAAGGGTAGGGTGGTGCCTGGGCCTTCGGATGTGATAAGTCGGGGCTCTGCTACCACTGTCTGCTTCACGTAGGTGCCTCCGTTGGTGTTGATGTTGTCGCCAAGGCCAGGGTAGCATGTGGCTGTCTTGCCATTGAGCACACCAAGGGGCGCGAGCACTATGGCAGGGCCGGCGCAAATCGACGCAAACCGTCCACCCTTGGCATAGTGGGCGAGTATCTTATCTTTTACATCCTGATTGGCGACGAGATTCCATGCTCCGGGGTCGCCGCCGGGGATAATGAGCCAATCGGCATCGTCGGTATTTACGGCCGTGATGAGTGTGTCGGCCACCAATGTCTGTCCAGTGGCTCCCTTGATATTCAGATTGTCGGATACGGCTACTGTGACTACGGGGATTTCAGCGCGGCGCAGAGCGTCGATGGTCGCTGTTGCTTCAACTTCCTCCACTCCCGGGGCGAGGAAAATGTAAGATTTCTGTGCTGACATAGTAAATGCGCTTAATATAACCGTAAAGGCTGTTATAGCCTTGCGTATAATTGATGTTTTACTCATTTTCAATTCCGATTTTCTTAAGAATAACGCCTTGAATCGGCAAAAGGTTGCACTTGTGGGGCTGATATATAAAGGCACAAGAAAGAGCCCGGCAAAAGCGCCGGGCTCTTTCTTGTGATTGATAGTTATGCACCCCTTAGGGGGGATAATGTATTAGTCTACGTATACTGCGTAGGGTAGGGTAGAGAGGTCAAGAGTGATGTGCTTCTTGCCTGTGCCGCCGTTGATGGCTGCGCCACCTACGAGCAGTTCACCGGGGTTGCCACCGAGGGTGAAGTTCTTTTCACCTGTTACGTCGATTGTGAATGCGCCGGTGAGATTGACATCAGCCTCCCATACGAGGAAGTCCTCAGAGGGTACGAGGGGTGTGCCGGCTACCGACATGCCACTTACCTGGTAGATGCTGTAGTGGAGGTTGGCGATGTTAACTTCGTTCCAGAAGAGGCCTTCAGCTTCGGTTGTGAGGTTGCCTGCGCCACCGTCGTCGCTGAGGAGGCCGGGGGTGGTGGAGTCACCGTAGTTTACACCTGCCCAGTTGGGGTCGGAGGTGTACTTGTAGGGACCGCTGAGGTATGCGAAGCCGTAGTAAATGGTATGGTTGCCGGTGTAGAGCTGCTGTGATGCGCCACCGCTCCAGCCATTTGAGTTACCGGGTGTGTAGAGCACGTCGGAGGTGGCCACTACCTTGTAGGTAAGGGTCTCCATGTTTACTACAACAAGGCTCTTGGCGTCGGCCACGCGGCATGCTTCGCCGTTGATAACGAGGTTACCCGATTTAGCGTCGGCATCCTCTACACCATACACTACATTGCCATCGGCTGTTTTCACTGTCCAGCTATTGGCGGGAACAGCAAGGTAGAATGAGAATACGGGGTCGTCGTATACGTTGCCATTGGCGTGGAACATTTCACCGCCGTTGAGGAAGTACTGGTTCTGAATCTCATTCTCGGCCTTGAAGGGCACGAGAGCGAGGGTCTGAGCGCCATAGTACTGGTCAAGACCACCGATGCGGGCTACCTGCTGGTTGCCTTGTCCAACTGTGGCCACTGCGTAGGCTTCGTAGCGGATAGCCACGGTGCCCTGAGCGGGGTTTTTGGTGAGTTTGTAGTATGCGCCCTGGAGCTCATCTACAGTGGTGGTGATAACACCGTCGGTGACAGTCACGGGGCACTCTACAGCGCCATCAAAGGCGTTGGTTTTGGCCACATAGAGCTTAAGAGCCAGGTCGTAGCCCTGGGGGAGACCCTGGGCTGTGACGGTGCCAAGGTTGATAGGATCGGTCGACTCGCGGAGGGCCTGGAGGTTAATTACGCCCTGAGCCTCCTGCGAGGGGGTAAGTGCTACCGTCGAAGCTGAGAAAATAGGCAGCTGGGGGTTCTCCTGGGGCTTGCCGGGAGCATCCTCGATGTCATCGCAGGCGGTGAAACCAAGTGCGAGGGCCATCATTGCCATTATAGCGAATTTTTTCATGATTTGCTGTTTTGTTTTAATGGTTAGTTGGGTTGGACGGGGGAGTGGGGGAGGGGTCGGAATGACACCCTCCGTCTCCCTATATCCGATGACAAACTAAGTTGTTTGCCCTACATTACATTTGGTTGCCTTTGTACATGGTGACTTCCATGGGCACGCGGCTCATGTCGACACAGATGGTCATCTCACCACCTTCCCAGTCGGGGAAGTTGAACGAGCCTTTACCCTTGACGAGCTCGGTCTGCATAATGCCGTCAGCATTAAACTCGAAGTCAATAGGATTATCGTCAACCTGTGAGCCGTAAGAGTCGGTATCCCAGCCGGTGAGTGCTGTGTAGAAGCGGAACATGGCGCTGCCGGCGGCGATATCGAATACACCCCAGTAAACCTTAGAGCCGATTTCGTCCTTCTTCTCGAACAGGCGCCAATCGCTGTAGTGGGTTGCATTGAGGTTGTCAGGACCCTTCCAGCCTTCGGGAGCACCTACGAGGTAGATGTAACCGGGCTCCTTGATAGCGTCGTAGCCTTGAACGGCCTTGAGTGTGATCCAGTTGGACTCCACGAAGGTCGACTCGATGTCGCCAACGATGGCAGTGGCGCGAACCTTAACAGGTATGGGGTCAATCTGCTCCCAGCTGTCCTTGGAGTCGATGCCGCGGAGCTCGCACAGGGCTTCTGAGATCTGCTGTGATGTCACAACGATCTTGGCCTGAGTGGGCTGCTCGGGAACTACATTAACGGGAGTGGGGTGGGCTATGGTGCCATCCTCGGCTTTACCCTTGTACTGATCGTCGATATCGATCTGGATACCGTAGGTTACCGATGCGATGAAGCCATAGTCGGGCTGGCTCACGGTGAACTCTATAGCGCGGTTGTCGCCCTCGGTGAATACGAAGGTCTCATCGGCCATAGGAGGAGTGTTGAGGACGAACGACCCGGGGGTGGGCACTTGCCATACGGGATCATCGTCGGCGTCGCACGCGGTGAAGCCAATCATAGTGGCCAACGCTGCGAAAAGTATTGAAAGTTTTTTCATTGTAGTAACTTTAATTTTAATTCGTCAGACACTGATGATTAATAACCCTGGTTCTGACCAACGGTGGGTACGTACTGGTAGGGGATTGCGTACACGTTGCGGTAAGAGTCGATACCTGCACCGGCAAGGACGCCACCCTTCCACGACCAGTTGTAGTTGGAACCTGCGTAGCGGTTGAAGCGCACGAGGTCGCTGCGGCGGTGTCCCTCGAAGTAGAGCTCTGACTGACGCTCACGGAGAATCTCAGTGGCGTTGGGGTTGTTGATGGGGCTCAGACCTGCGCGGGCGCGCACTGCGTTGAAGTAGCTGTCGTCAACACCGTTAGCACCGTTGAGCTTGCACTCGGCGAGCATCAGGTAAGCGTCGGCAAGACGGAACAGGGGGAAGTCGGTGTCGCACACCTGGGTTGAGGGTGCCACTTCGTTCTCGTTGTAGTAGTCTTCCTCGGTGGTGTAGGTGTACTTGGTACACATGTAGCCGTCGGCACCGGGGCCGTAATCGTAGAGGTTGGCGATACCGATGTTGTAGAAGGGACCGTCCCAGTCAACTTCAACGTCGTTTTGTACCACCTTGCCCTGATAGTAGGCACCGAACGAGAGGTTGCGGTTACCACCATTGTCGATAAGGTTCTGCGACAGCTCGGGACGCATGCGAACACCGGTCCAGGGGTTGCCGGGGCCTGAGAGCTCGTGCACCTTCTTGTCGGAGTTGTAGGTTGACTTACCTGCGCCCAGTGATACGAGCACCGATACGGGAGCGAGCTCGTCGTAGCAGCCGGCGGTCATGTAGGTTGTGCCACCCCATGTCTCATATTCGCCACGCTTCTGGGGGATAGCCCAGAGGATTTCGTTGACGCCACCGTTCTCCTTGCAAGAAACATAGCGGTCGTTTGACTCGCAGAAGAGGTATTTGTACTCTGCGGCCAGGCCATTGGCGTTGGGGGCGATGAGCTTGAGCTGATCGGCACACTCCTGCCAGCGGCTTATGCCGGTGTAAACCTCAGAGTTGAGGTAGAACTTGGCCAGAAGCATGCGGGCTGCTTCCTTACATACGCGGCCATAGCCCTGGTCGGCAGCCGACTTGAAGTCGGGGTTGTTGATAGCGTCGAGCAGGTCGGCGGTGACAGCGTCAAAGAGCTGAGCGCGGTTGTAGGTGGGAGGGGTGTCACCGGTAGCGGTGCCAGGCACCCAGGGACCACGGCCGAAGAGGTCGATCATGTAGTAGTAGCAGTAGGCGCGGAGCACTTGTGCCTCGGCTTTCCAGCTTGCTACTTCCTCGGCGGCGATACCAGCGGCGAGAGCGCCGTCGGCCTTTGAGATGAACTCGGTGCACAGACGCGCTGTGGTGGCCTCACGCTGGAAGGCCATGAAGCACCACATGTTGTCGGTGAGCCATGTGTTGAAGTTAAGGGCGGTGTAGCCGGGGTCGTTCCACTTGTATGAGATGATGGCTTCGTCGGCTGCAATCTCCTGAAGGTTCCAGTGGCAGCGCATCCATGTGCCGGCACCACCGTCGACTCCGCTGGGGGTGAGGCCATTCTCATATAGGAAGTTGCCGTAGAGCGAGCCGAAGTATCCCCACCACTGCTCGGCATTGGCGGGTTCCAATTGCTTGTTGGGGTCGTTGGGGGTCACGTTGAGGTCGTCGGTACATGCACCGAAGCCGAGCGACATAGCTGCCAACACTCCAATCGCGAGATATTTAGTGAATTTCATTGATTATTGAGTTTTTAAGTTTTTGAGCTGTTAAGGTAAGACCCTTAAAGCTTTGAGTTGAAAAAACTTTAAATGATTAGAATGTAGCAACTACACCCAGCGATACGGTGAGGGGCTTGGGATAGATGCTTGAATCGATACCGCCGAATACCTCAGGATCGATGCCTTTGTACTTGGTGATCACGAAGGGGTTCTGCACGGCACCGTAGAGGCGCAGACGCATAGCATTGAACAGCTTGTCCCAGGTATAGCCTACGGTGATGTTGTCGCAGCGCAGGAATGATGCGTTCTGTACCCAGAAGTCAGATGCTACGAGCTCGGTAGAACGTGTTGAGGTGAACAGATAAGTGTCGGCCATCAGGTTGCTGATCGGGGGCACCTGGGCTGCCGATACGAATGAGTTGTCCTTCTGGTTCTGGTTGTACACCCAGTTGCCGAGGCTTGCGCGGAGAGCGAAGCCGAAGTCCCAGTTCTTGTAGTTGAAGGTGTTCTGCCAGTTGAGGGTCACCTTGGGATCTTTTGAGTGGTAGATGTACTTGTCGGCCTCGGTGATGTTGCCGTCGCCATTGCGGTCAACGTAAACACCCTCGGCGGGAGTGCCATCGGGATTGTAAACCTGCTCGTATACGTAGAATGAGTAAGCTGCCTCACCTTCGCGCTGCAACTGTACGTTGACGTTGTTGCCCACGTTGCCGGTGGGAACGTCAGAGCCGTCGCCGAGCTTGGTGATCTTGTTCTTATTCCATGCCACGTTGAGGCTTGAGGTCCACTGGAAGTTTCTGTTTACGATAGGACGTGTCACAAGGTTGAACTCGATACCGGTGTTCTCCAGGTCGCCGAGGTTCATGGGGCCTTCAGGACCGAAGTTTGAGCCGGCGGGGTAGGTAACCTGAGTTACAAGGAGGTCTTTGGTGGTGCGCTTGTACCACTCCACGCTACCGTTGACGCGGTTGTTGAACAAGCCGAAGTCGATACCGGCGTTCCATGTGGTGGTCTCCTCCCACTTAAGGGCTGCGTTATACTTCTGAGGTGTAACCTGGAAGATGCCGTCGTAGCCTTCAACGGGGAAGGGAACGCGTGTGCCGAGGTCGTTGGAGATGTTGTAAACGGGGAGATAGGGGAATACCATGTCGAAGCCGTCGCCGAGGTTCTGCTGACCGGTGATACCCCATGTGCCACGGAGTTTCAGATCAGAGAGCCAGCCGCGGGCACCTTCCATGAAGCTTTCGTCGATCAGACGCCATGCCAATGCCACTGAGGGGAATGAGCCCCAACGGTTGCCGTCGGCGAAACGTGACGAACCATCCTGACGCATGGTGAAGGTGAGGAGGTACTTATCCATGAGGCCGTATTGCAGACGACCGAAGAATGATACCAGCTGATAGGGTGAGCTGTAGTAGTAGGTAGCCGAACGCTGATAGCCGTTGATGAGCTTGAGATACTCAGCTGCATCGCCCACTGATGTGAAGCGGCCGGGGTTGAACTGCTCGTTGTAGTCGTAGAAGTACTGGGCCGACCACTGGGGAGCGTATACCTGGCTCCAGTTGTGACCCTTGTTGGAGAAGCGCTGCCAAGAGTAACCTGCTGTGATGTCGAGGGCCGACTTGATGGCTTCGAAATCCTTATTATAATTAAGGTAGAATTCGAGCAGGAGGTTGTAGCGTTTCTGCTTCTCGTAGTTTATAGATGTGTAGCCATCCTTGAGTTGTGCTTCCTGGAGCACGTCGTCGACAACTACCTGCGACCATCCACCGTCGGCGTTGCGCACCAGCTGAGGTACGAATGTGCTTGCGCCCCAAGCCTCGGGAGAGAAGGGGAGTTGGTGGTTCTGGTTCTTACCGTCGGCATAGTCGTAGCCAAGGTTGAGGTTGGCGCGGAGCTCGCGGAGGAAGGGCATACGAAGGTCAATCTGCAGGTTGCCGATTGACTGCCAGCTCTTACCTATCGACTGATAGTCCATCATGCGCGATACGGGGTTCTTGCCTGCAAGGGTATTGAGAGCGCCAGCCGATGTACCCATGCCTGCGGTGCTACCACCGGCGGTGTAGGTGGTCCAGTTGTTGAACCAGTTGTCTTCCTTGATGGGGAGGGTGGGGTTGAAGCTAACAGCTCCACCGAGCACGCCCTGCTCATAGTGGTTTTCCACGAAAGCGCCCTTTACATTGGCGTTGATCTGGAGAAGACCGTCGAAGAATTTGGGGGTGAGGTTGATAGAAGCGGTGGCGCGGTCCATCGAGGTGGGGCGGATGATACCGTTGTTGTTGGTATAACCTACGGCTACGCGATAGGGCACTGCGCCGAGTGCTCCTCCGACCGAGAGATTGTAGTCGGATGAAACTGATGTGCGGAGCACTTGATCCTGCCAGTCAGTTACATCATTGCCAAGAGCGCCGGCAGCCTGTGAATCAGCACCGAAGGTGTCGATTACGAACTGGCGGTACTCGTCGCCCTTCATCATATTGAGGGTCTTGCGGGGGGTGTTGATGTACATGTTGGCAGCAAAGTTGACCTGGGGCTTGCCCGATTGTCCCTTCTTGGTGGTGATGATGATCACACCATTGGATGCGCGGCTACCGTAGATGGCGGTTGCCGATGCGTCCTTCAGTACGGTCATCGACTCGATGTTCTCAGGAGAGATGAGGCCGAGGGGGTTGGATGAACCCTTCACGCCGCCATTGTCCATAGGCACACCGTCGATCACAATCAGAGGGTCGTTTGATGCGTTAAGTGAGGCACCGCCGCGGATACGGATGTTACCGCCTTCCGAGGGGTTACCGGTGGTGGTGACTACCACACCGGGGGTGGCACCAACGAGGAGGTCCTGTGCGGTGGTAGCAAGACCAGCCTGTACTTCGTCGGGCTTCACCACTGCAACTGAACCGGTGGCGTCGCTCTTCTTGACTGTACCGTAACCGATGGCCACAACCTCGTTGAGCACAACTGAGTTTTCTTTAAGTGTTACGTCGATTTGGGTGCGACCGTTGACTGCAATGGTCTGGGGGTCCATACCCACATAGGAGAAGACGAGTGTGGCATTGGGGGCTACCTCAATGCTATACACACCGTCGAAATCGGTGGCTACTCCGACTGTAGTGCCCTGTGCCATGACAGTTGCACCAATCAGGGGATCACCGTAGGTGTCAACCACGGTACCTTTTACCGTGATCTTCTGCGCTAAAGCTGGGAACACACAGCATAGTGTCAAAGCCAACACCAGCCACGCCTTCCGAGTCATTTGAAAACAAATGTTCTTCATGCAAGAATTCTTTTTAGTGTTACTTAAAAGGTTATGTTAATTATCTCTCTTACTTGGTTGAAACACGGCCTGGCTTAGATTGCGATAGATAAAACCTTCCATAGCGTTTAGTCTAATTGGCTGTAGGTATTGACTTTAAGGTAAACAGCGCAACACATCGAGTTGATTGGGTAGTATCACTCTCTACAATGTTAGTTCTACTTTAATCTTTAGTCACGTCGTGGCATAACTA
Source organism: uncultured Muribaculaceae bacterium (assembly GCA_964517875.1). GTDB lineage: Bacteria > Bacteroidota > Bacteroidia > Bacteroidales > Muribaculaceae > JAJPXC01. The sequence continues at coordinate 17,952 of CAZFEU010000008.1, forward strand.
TCCCTTAAAGGGAAATCGACCACAAATTAAACTATTATATTTTAATTTATCACTATTTAACTAAATGTTTTTTCCGCCGACATCCTAATTTTAACTAATGTTAATTAACATCACGCTTCATCAGACTTGTCTGACTCGTCGGACTTGCTTACCCGTCTAACGCAATGGGGGAGGGGAGGGGGGGATTAGGGCTGGGGGTGGAAATGCGAGGTGATGATGGCCGCCTTGGATTTACCTACCACAGCCGCTATCTGTTCGGCGGTAGCTTCTCGCAGACGTTTCACGCTCTTAAATGCACCAATGAGCTGCTCCACGGTCTTGGGGCCGATGCCATGGATGCTGTCGAGCTCCGACACGGTCTGGCTTTTTGACCGGCGGTTGCGGTGATGCGTGATGCCAAATCGGTGTGCCTCGTCGCGGAGGTGCTGCACTACTCGGAGCGACTCAGAATTTTTGTCAATATAGAGGGGTGTGGAGTCGCCCGGGAAGTAGATCTCCTCAAGGCGCTTTGCTATGCCCACCACGGCTATGGTGCCTCGCAGCCCCATCTCGTCGAGGGCTTCGACGGCGGCACTTAGCTGCCCTTTGCCTCCATCGACCACGATAAGTTGCGGCAATCCTTCCCCTTCAAGCATAAGCCGGGTGTAACGACGGGTGAGCACCTCCTTCATCGATGCGAAATCATCGGGGCCTTCAACGGTCTTGATATTAAAATGGCGGTAATCGCGCTTACTGGGCTTTGCGTCGCGAAATACTACACACGAGGCTACAGGGTTGGTACCCTGTATGTTGGAATTGTCAAAGCACTCGATATGTCGTGGTAACTCGGTGAGCCGGAAATCCGATTTCATACGCTCGAGTATCCTCTCGGTACGCTGCTGAGGGTCAGTGCGTTCCATATTTCTCAGCATATCAACCTTGCTTTGCCGAGCATTGCGGGTTGACACTTCGAGCAGCTTGGCCTTATCACCCCGCTGAGGCACTATGAAATTAACACCATCGAGCTCAGTATCAGGCAGTAGCGGCACGATAACATCGCCGTAGTCCACACCGAACCGCTGCTTTATCTCATCCATTGCGTAGGCCAGGAGCTGTGCCTGTGTTTCATCGAGGCGGCGGCGGTAACGTAGGGTGTAGCTGCGCACTACAGCTCCGCGGCGCACGTGCATATAGTTGATGAACACCTCGCGGTCGTCATCGTCGATACCGAACACGTCAACATCGTTGATCGTGGTTGACACGATGACGCTTTTGGCGCGGTACTTCTCCACAAGCTGCAACTTCTCTTTGAGCTCCTGTGCCTGTTCAAACTGCAGCTCCATTGACAGGCGCTCCATCTCGGAGCGCAGGTAATCGACGATTTCGGATATCTCTCCGTGCAGTATCTGCTTCACACGCTCTATCCAACGGGCATAGGTTTCGGGGTCGACAAGCCCCAGACAGCAACCGCGGCATTTGTGTATATGATATTCAAGGCACAACCTGCCCTGCCGGCGATTTATATACTCCTCTGTGATGGGGATGCGGCACGTGCGCAGGGGAAACAGCTCGTGAATAAGCTGTATCACAGCTCGAGCAGCGCCCACATCGGTGAAAGGGCCGTAATATTTACCGCCGTCCTTGAGCCGTGTGCGTGTCATGAACACGCGAGGGTAAAGCTCGTTGGTCACCACGATCCAGGGGTATGACTTGTCATCCTTAAGTAGCACGTTGTAGCGTGGCTTGTACTCCTTGATCATGGAGTTCTCAAGATTGAGCGCGTCTTGCTCGGTGGGCACCACGATGTAGCTCATGTCGGCGATGGCGCGCACCAGCAGGTTGGTGCGTACTGATGGATGCGTGCGGTTGAAATAGGAAGACACGCGGCGCTTGAGCTTTTTAGCTTTACCCACATAAATCACCGTACCCTCAGCGTCATAGTACATGTAGACGCCGGGGGTATCGGGAAGGATGGCAATTTTTGCCTTTAGTTCGGGTGATTTGTCGTGTTTTGACAATCGATGTCGATCAATAGGTTATCAGCGAGTTCACGTCGACATCGGCGGGCAGATTCGCACGGCCGTTGAGAGCGCTGAGCTCGATGATAAATGAGATGTAGATTTTCTTGGGGTTGAGTTGTTTCACCAGTTCGTAGGCGGCGGTCATGGTGCCACCGGTGGCGAGCACGTCATCGTGTATCACCACGATATCGTCCTCGGTGATGGCGTCGCGGTGGATCTCGATAGTGTCTTCGCCATACTCCTTGGCGTAGGTTTTCTTGATAGTGTCGGCAGGGAGCTTGCCGGGCTTGCGGCATGGCACGAAACCTGCGCCGAGCTCATAGGCGAGGATTGAGCCGCCGATGAAGCCGCGCGACTCGATGCCCACCACCTTAGTCACACCCTTGTTGCGGTAGAGCTGCGACAGGTCGAAGCCGATGATGTGGAGTGCGCGTGGGTCTTTGAACGCTGTTGTTAGGTCTTTGAACAGGACACCCTTTGCAGGGAAATCCTCTACGTCGCGGATTTTTGACTTGATGTATTCCATTATATGGGTTTATGGGGTTATGGGTTTTGTTGCGTGATTCAATGTTCCACGTGGAACGTGGTTAAGTATTGTATTATCGGCCTTTTAGCAGAAGTAGTATATTTATATCATTAGGTGAAATTCCGGGTATTCGCGATGCTTGCCCTACGGTAGTCGGCTTGATTTTAGCAAGCTTCTGGCGCGCCTCCGTAGTAATGGAGGTGATAGACGAATAGTCGGTATCATAGTCGAGCTTCACATTCTCAAGTCGCATTATTTTGTCGGCAACTTGACGTTCACGGCTTATATATCCTTCATACTTTATGAGGATTTCAGCAGCCTCAATTATCTCATCGCGACGTTGTGACTCAATCTCCGCATCGATAAATTCGGCAAGACGGCCTACATGTTTAGCGAGCTTTTCAATGCTCAGCTGTGGACGCAAAATCAGGTCGTACAGGCGACATCCGCGGGTCAATGGGGTAGTGCCCATTGACTCCAAGAAGGGATTGATAAGGGCGGGCTTTATTGAGAAATTACGTGCAAACTCTATCAATGCGTCGCGCTGCGCACGTTTCGTCTCCATAAGTCGCAAGCGCTCCGCAGAGGCCAGACCGATTGCCGCTCCACGGGGAGTGAGGCGCATATCGGCATCATCCTGGCGCAGCAGTATACGGTATTCGGCCCTTGAGGTAAACATGCGGTAAGGCTCATCGACACCTTTTGTGACGAGATCGTCAATCAACACGCCGATATATGCTTCGTCGCGCGCCAAAGTAAAGGGCTCCTTACCTTGCGTTGACAATGCCGCATTGATTCCGGCCATAAGACCTTGACCTGCTGCTTCTTCATAGCCTGTTGTTCCATTAACCTGACCCGCAAAAAAGAGTCCTCTCACCATTTTGGTTTCCAGTGTATGGCGCAGTTGGGTTGGATCGAAAAAGTCATATTCGATGGCATAGCCGGGGCGATAAATCTGAACATCGGCAAGTGCCGGTATCGTCTGTAAAGCTTCAATCTGTGTATTGAGCGGGAGTGATGAGCTGAAGCCATTAAGATAGAACTCCCGGGTATCTTCACCCTCGGGCTCGAGAAAAAGCTGGTGCTCATTCTTATCGGCGAAGGTCACAATCTTCGTCTCGATTGAAGGGCAATAACGCGGACCTATACTCTTTATCTGCCCATTGTAGAGTGGTGAATTGGCCAGGTCGTCACGGAGAATGCGGTGGGTCTCAGTATTCGTATAAATGGTGTAACAGTCACGTTGGCGCAACTCGCGGTGAACATCGGTAAGATAAGAGAATTTATGAAAATCATCTTCGCCCGACTGAGGCGTGGTAAGCTCCCACTTCACCGACCGACCGTCGATACGCACCGGTGTACCGGTTTTCATTCGGTCAGTAACGAAGCCCAAATCACGCAGCTGCTCTGTGATGCCATGCGATCGAGGTTCTGACACACGGCCACCCGGTATTTGCACGCTACCCACATGCATGAGTCCATTGAGGAATGTTCCGGCAGTGAGTACCACCGCTCGAGCCTTGAATTGTGCGCCAAGGGCAGTGACCACTCCACACACTTTTCCATCCTCAATGATGAGTCGCACCACCGAGTCTTGCCACATATATAAATTAGGTGCGTTCTCGAGTGTGTGGCGCCAAAGAGCGGAATAACGCATGCGGTCGCTCTGAGCTCGCGGACTCCACATAGCCGGACCTTTCGACCGGTTGAGCATTCTGAACTGAATTGCCGTCCGGTCGGTGATAATTCCCATCTCACCACCGAGCGCATCGATTTCGCGTACTATCTGCCCCTTGGCGATTCCGCCCACGGCAGGGTTGCAGCTCATCTGCGCTATCTTGTTCATGTCGATGGTAATCAACAGAGTCGATGCCCCGAGACGCGACGCAGCGAGGGCGGCCTCGCATCCGGCGTGGCCCGCTCCTATCACTATCACATCGTAGTTGGTCTTCATCGACGTATGGGTAATTTTTATAGTTATATTATTGAGTATCTTTTAGTTGACTAAGAATTTCGAGCGATTTATCCTCGTGAGATTCCATTATTTGGCGTTGTCCTGGCGCTTTATCGTCAATTCCGCAAAGGTGGAGTACTCCGTGGATGATCACACGATATAATTCGCGGTCATAATCCACACCAAGCATCTCGGCATTAGAGGCGACTGTGTCGAGCGACAGGTATATATCGCCGCGAAGGCGTCGGCCACGGGTATTGTCGAATGTTATGATGTCGGTGTAGTAGTCGTGTTGAAGAAAACGGCGATTGACGTCGAGTATCGTGGCGTCGTCGCAGAATACGTAGGTCAGCTCTGCCGCCTCACGGTCGTGAGCATCGGCCACCGCTGAAATCCAGCGGCGCAGCAACTCCTCATTGAGTGGGGGCATCTCCACTCCCTGGGCTAAAAGTTGTAACTGCAATTCGCGTTTCGCCATATTTGGGGAAAATAACTCGCAAATTTAAAAAAATTCCCCAAATCCCCAATAAAAAAATTCACACCCAACCGCGGATAAACAAAAATCGAAGCAAAGTCAACATTATGTTATTTCATACTTGTATACCATTTTTCAAAAAATCACGCAACCCTACATGCTGGATACCGGGGTATTGGGGGAGTGACCCGGTAACGGGGTCCATCGACACTACATACTTGGGGTAGTTATCGCGTATGGCGGCAAGATTGCCAAACTCTCGTTCAATGGTTTCGTCCGCAGCAAGGAGATATGTGGCCTGTATGTACACTACCTTAGCATCGTTTGTCGCAACAAAATCAATTTCGGAATTGCGCAATACGCCGACAGTAACATTATACCCCCAGACCAGCAGCTGATTGTATATCACGTTTTCAATGAGCTTCTCGATTGATGCTCGAATACTGAATCCGCACAGCAGATTGCGTAGCCCATGGTCGGAGAAATAGTATTTATACCTCTGCTCGAACAGCTTCTTACCCCGCACGTCATAGCGTGCTACTGGTTTTAAGATGAGCGAGTTACATAAGAATTTGAGATATACCGATGTGAGATTGGACGTAATTTTTTCTCCTTGCGAGTTCAAGTAGTTAGATATATTAATCACCGACGTTAGCTTACCGATATTGTCGGCAATATAATGGGCAAGGTTCTCGATAAAGGGTACATTTCTTATCCCCTCGCGTGTAATAACGTCACGCATCATCACCGTGTTATAAACCCCCTGCAAATAGTCACGTAGCTGAGCTTCGTCGGTTATGTCAAAATGGCATAACCCCGGAAGCCCTCCGCAACGGAGGAATGCCATCAGACTATCTTCGCTATCGTTGATGCCATGGAACAGCAAAAATTCATTATAATCCAGACTGTAAATGGGTATTTCTATGTATCTTCCTGCCAAACGCGTGCTAAGTTCCGACGAAAAGATATATGCATTGCTCCCGGTAGCCACGATTTGGCATCTACCTTCCGCATGAAGGCTTCTGAGCGCATCCTCGTAGTTTACGATGTCCTGCACCTCATCCACAAGGAGATAATTGTGTCCTTCAGCCGATAGTTTCGACACAGCAAAGTCATACAGTTCCTTAGCAGTCGTAATACTACCGAAACTTTGTAACTCCTTGTTTATATAGACCGTAGTAGCTTCGGGCCTGTTGACAGCCAGCCAATTGTGCAATTGTCGCAGCATATAGCTTTTGCCGACACGCCTCTGTCCTACAAGTATTATCATCATGTCGCGGTCGAGTCGTGACACTATGTGGTCTAAATATATCGGACGGTTGATGATTTTCATGGCGTTTCAATAATTGATTTAGAAAAAATAGACGTTGCCTATGCATTTACTATCGCGATTCAGATGCAAAGTTAATCGTTTATACAATGCCAACCAAGCAAAAAATATAAAACTGCCACGATATACCCGACTACTTTTGCATTATTTGCAAAACGTTAATGTATACCCAACCACTTTTGCAGTTTTTACAAAAGTACTAATGTATACCCGACCACTTTTGCAATTTTTCCTGCCCGAAGGAGCGTTCTCTATATAACCACATGACTGCGAGCGCAGCGAGCTGGCTTGTGGATGTGAGGCTGCTGGAGGTGATGTGCCTGTGTGGCACTACTCTAATTACTGAACAGTAGGGACACACGGCCCGTGTGTCCGCATTACATGCTGTCACATAGGCTTGTCCGAATCGCGGACGTACGAGCCATACGTCCCTACGGCGGAGTAATATAGAGGGAAGCCCTCAAGGGATAGATATGTTCCCCAACAACTATGCCACTTATCATTCCATCCCGCTGCGACATATAGATAGATGATATTTTGAGGCAGTTGCCCTGGTAATTGCGGCGAATATTATCAGTTGTCAAACTTTTTTATTACTTTCGCGCCATATATGCCGATTAAATGACCACTTTGACTCAAATACAGCAAGCGATAGCCCCGGAGCTCGACAAGCTAAACGCTTGCATCGCCCGGGAGTTGCTGTCGTCCAACGACCTGATGAATCAAGTGGTCGACAACTATCTAAAAACCAAGGGGAAACAGATTCGCCCCATAATGGTGATACTATCGGCCAAGATGCACGGTGATACCAACCCGCATGTAATCAACGCCGCCGCTGCAGTAGAGCTACTCCACAACGCTTCGCTGATACACGATGATGTAGTCGACGACTCCAAAACACGCCGCTCACGCCCCACGGTCAATGCGGTGTGGGACAACCATATAGCCGTATTAGTGGGCGATTTCTTCGTGTCGACATCGCTCCACCTTGCCATCAGCACCGGCGACATACGCATCATCGACTCAATATCGAGGCTTGGCAGGCTGCTCTCACTGGGAGAGATTGACCAGATTTACAACGCTCGTTATCACCGTGTGGAGGAGGATGCATATTTTGAGGTTATAACCCGCAAGACGGCATCGCTATTCATGTCGTGCGTCGAGATGGGGGCTTATGCCACCGGAGCCAGCGACGCAGAGGTGCAACGCATACGCCAATTCGCCCTGCTACTGGGACAGGCATTCCAGATCAAGGATGACATTTTCGACTACTTCAGCGACACAGCCGTAGGAAAACCCACCGGCAACGATATGCGCGAGGGGAAAATAACCCTCCCTCTGATTCACGCCCTCAACTCCAACCACCCGAAGGCACAGGAGATGGCCGAGATGTCGCGCCGTGACGTGCTGACCACCGACGAAATCAACGAGCTAATCGAGTTTGCCAAAGAAGCCGGAGGCATTGACTACGCTTACGCCACGATGGAGAGGCTTCGCGACGAGGCCATGCAATACCTCGACATGGCCAACCCCGTGAGCCAGGATTTCGTAAAACTCTTTGATTACATCATTGAGAGAAGCTACTGAGCCAGGCACATACTCTACTCAAACCCCACATATCACTTATCAGCTACCCCACAGGAGCTTGCTGCGCAGAGTGGCGGCAAATGTGTGCCCCTTGCGTTGCACCACCTTTACAGTGAAGTCGGCGCGGCGCAATGTGATGTCACTCCCCGAGGGGAGTGTGAGTGAGCGTCCATCAATGCTCACGCGGTAGCCGGCCACGCGCGACGTAGTGGTAAGGGTTAACTCGGATGAGTCGCCGAGCACCAGCGGCCTCATCGTCAGCGTATGAGCGGCGATGGGAGTCACAACCCAGTTTGGAGCTAATGGCTCGATTATGGGCCCTCCCACCGACAGGTTATAGGCCGTTGAGCCAGTGGGTGTGGCCACAAGAAGTCCATCGGCGTGATATGTGGCAAGTTCAGTGTCGCCAAGGCGTGTCTTTACCTCAATCATCGATGCTGTATCCTCCTTGAGCACAGCCACTTCATTGAGCGCATAGGGCCAGATGCCACTCGCGGCCACCAATGGCGACTCAAGCTTGATGAGTGAGCGACACTCCACATCGTACTCCCCGCCGATCACCTCCTCAATCACCTCGCGGGCCTGATCGATGCCCGCAGCCGTAAGATACCCCAGGTGGCCGGTGTTGATGCCAAGTATCGGCACATCTGTGTACCCCAACCAAGCTACTGCCTTCAGAAAAGTGCCATCGCCGCCGAAGCTCAGAGCCAGGTCGGGGCGTTGACTCTCGAAGTCGACAGGGTCAGGGATGCTGAATGAGCCCAACTGCGCCTTGAGATAGTCGGCAAACTCGCTTTCGAGCGTCAACACGGCGCCGGTGTCCTGAAGCCATCGCAACAGACTTGCCACCTTGTTAATATTGTCGCCTTGAAAAGAGCTGCCTATTACAGCTATATGGATTTCGGTCATAACTCAAGAATGTGGAGAAGTTCGAGCGCGCGAAGCCGTGCGGTATCATCATCAAGCACCGCCGGCATCGTGGCGTCGACCACCCGATAGCCATAGCGCTCAAGCGAACGTATGGCAGGCGTGGGGTCGGCACGGTTGACGAGCAGAGTGACAGGCATCAACCCGGCTGAGTCAGCAGCCTCCGAAATCGACAATCCCAGCAACTGCGTATCGCTATCCTCTACCGCCTGAGCCAGCCGCGACGCAGCGTAATCCACAGGCGCAATTGCCAGTGTGATTGAGCTTGTGTCGATGCCGGTATTGAAGTTATCGGTGTAATTCATCGCTTGAGAGTTGCGCGGATTGCAATTTTACATTAATTTTGTGGTCACAACCTGTCATAGAATAAAAATTCTTTGACAAAAATAATAATAATTGAGTTAACTTTTCAACAATCCAAACATCAAAAAGTTAAACAGTCAATATATCATTGACACTTATAATGACTCACTTAAGCGTAAATATCAATAAGATAGCCACATTGCGCAACGCCCGAGGCGAAAATCGTCCCGATGTAGAGCAAATGGCGGTTGACATACAACAGATGGGCGCCGACGGCATCACCGTACACCCCCGACCCGACCAGCGCCATATACGCTACAACGACGTGTACAGGCTACGCCCACTGGTGCACACCGAATTCAATATCGAGGGTTATCCCTCGGCCGAATTCCTCGACCTCGTGCTCAAAGTACGCCCCGAGCAGGTGACACTGGTGCCCGACGCACCCGCCGCCCTCACCTCATCGGCGGGGTGGGACGTTAAAGCCAATTCCCGCCTGCTGTCACCCATCGTTGAGCAGCTTCGCGAAGCAGGAATCCGCACCTCGATATTCGTGGGCACCGACGCCGACAGCATCCGCGAGGCAGCCGCCATCGGAGCCGACCGCGTGGAGCTATACACCAAGCCCTATGCCGATGCATTCAAAAGCAACCCCGCCAAGGCGGTTGAGCCCTACGTCGAAGCATCAATAATAGCCCACAAGGCCGGATTAGGCGTCAACGCCGGGCACGACCTCGACCTGGAAAACCTGCCACACTTCTCCCACGAAATGCCATTTCTCAACGAAGTGTCGATAGGTCACGCCCTGATATGCGACGCTCTTTACCTTGGTCTGCCCACCACCATCGAGCGCTATAAAGCAGCCCTTGCAAAATAACAACTCATCAACCCATCAATACATCAACCCAATGCTACCCTTAGTCGAACAACCAGTGCAGGAACTCTCAGTGTGGGACCTTTGCCTCCAAGGAGGCTGGCTTATGCTCCCCATAGCCCTGTTAGCCCTGATCAGCATCTACATCCTCATAGAGCGCACATTGGTGCTCTACCGCGCCAACCGCAGCGATGATACCTTCATGCGCCGCATCAAAGACTACATACACGAGGGTGAAATAGAAAGCGCCTACAACCTGTGCCGCTCCAACAAATCACCTTACGCCCGCCTGATAGCCAAAGGTATAACCCGCATAGGACGCCCCACAGCCGACGTACAGGCAGCCATCGAAAATACCGGCAACATCGAAATCGCATCGCTCAGCAAGGGCCTGCCATGGCTCGCCACCACAGCCGCCGGAGCTCCCATGCTCGGCTTCCTCGGCACCGTAATCGGCATGGTTCAAGCCTTCTACGCCATCGCAGCCGACGGCAACACTGCCACCATCACCTCATTCTCATCGGGCATCTACACCGCCCTTGTCACCACCGTGGCCGGCCTCATCGTAGGCGTTGTAGCACTCTTTGCCTACAACTTCCTCGTGGCCCGCATCAACTCGGTGATGAACCTCCTGGAGAGCAAGTCGATGGAATTTATGGACCTCCTCAACGAGCCAGCCTAAAATAGCTTAAACCACTACCGCAATGGCATTTAAACGACAACACGACATGATGGCCACATTCTCGATGGCCTCCATGACCGATGTGATATTTCTGCTGCTCATATTCTTTATGGTCACCTCCACATTCGTGCTCCCCACCGGCATGGAGGTCAACCTCCCCTCGTCCAACCAGCAGACATCAACCAAGCCGGCCGTAAAAGTGTACGTCGACGCGCAACTGCACGTCTCGGCAGCCTACGGCGACGCCCCGCTCGACACCATCCCCAACGGCCAGCTCGGCCAATGGCTGGTGAACATAAAGCAGGTCGACCCCACGGCCAGCCTCGCCCTATATGCCGACAAGGAAGTGCCCTACGGCACAATCATCGACCTACTCAACATAGCCGCCGCCAACGATATGACCATGGTGCTGGCCACACAGCCCGTCACATCTGCCGCTCCGCCCACCGCTGACCCCACCGACCAACCTGCGAATTAACCCCTCTCGAATGACCCCACAACAGCACTACCGCCTTATCGCTGCCACCCTCACGCTCATCATAGCTGTGATGGTGCTCCTTACGGCGATTTATACCTCACTCACCTACCCCCCCGGAGAGTCATTCATGCCGCTGGAGGCCAGCTTCGCCACCAACGACTCTATCACAATTATGCCTATTGAGGAGCTCGAACTCCCCGACCAGCTCGCACGACTTGGCGACGGCGACATATTCGACGCCAACACACCCGACCCTGAAGGCGGGGAGCCCGACCCACAACAGACGGATATGTCAACCAGCGACGATATCGACCTCGAACCCGCCGACCCATCGGCCAACGACACACACGCAACTACCACCACCAACACCCAATCGCAGGCACAGCAGACCAAACCCACAACCCCCGCCACGAAGGTTGACCCCAAGAAGGCCGAAGAAGAACGCCGCCGCCGTGCCGAACAAGAAGAACTGGAACGTCGTCGCCGTGCCGAGGAGCAGCAAAAAGCTGACGCTAAAAAGAATGTCGATGGCCGCGACATGAGCAATAAATTCCAAGGCAACAAGCCCGGCGACAATGCCAAGCCCGGCAATGGCGGAGGCACACAAGGACAACGCACAGGCGTGGCCAACGGACTCAACCTGAGCGGACGCACCCTGCTGGCATCGGTCAATCCCACAGTGCGCACCGAGCCCGGCATAGTCAAAATACGCATCACCGTGGCTCCCGACGGACACGTCCTAAGCGCCGAGCCTGCCGGTGGAAGCATCGACGACCCGGCAGTGAAAAAATCGTGCAAGGAAGCCGCCAAAAAATTGAAATACAACAAAGTAGATGCCGCTATAGGCAACCAGACCGGCATCATCTCATGGAAGTTTGACTAAGCGGCGACGTGCAGCGAGCCATAAAGACAAGCTTGCTACAAAATGTCATAACTACGCGATAACTGTTAAAATGTAGTTACTACATAGGGGCAAATCAGCAACAAGTTTGCTGATTTGTTTTTTGTAAAATTACATTTGCATCGTAATAAAGTTCCAAGTATGATCTACGATTTTCTCTCCCCAAGACAACCTTATAATATAATGCCCAACGCTCCCACAATACTTGTTATCGACGCCGACCCCATAGCGCGACAGCTCATTAGCGACACTCTCCGCCACGAAGGATACAATGTGGAGGAGTGGGACTCCATGTTGGGCTACGAAGAGCTCGATGAGCTGGAATGCTCAATGGTAGTAGTCGACATCGAGCTTGCAAAGTCGATAAGATCGACCTTGGTAAGCGACATGCGCCATCACAGCGTCACGATGTACATGCCCATCATCGTATGTACCGCACTGTCAAGCGACAACGACATCATTACAGGGCTCAACGAAGGAGCCGACGACTACATCACAAAGCCATTCTCTCCAGCCACACTGACAGCGCGCGTCAAGTCGATCATGCGCCGTCACTACCACTACCATGCCATTGGCTGACGCACCCTTGTCACTCCCCACATGTTTCACATCCGGCATACTTGAAGCCGGAGTCGACGAAGCAGGCCGCGGCTGCCTTGCCGGCAGCGTGTACGCAGCGGCAGTAATACTCCCCGACGACTTTCACCACCCCTGGATCAACGACTCGAAGAAGCTCACCGAGCGTCGTCGCGAGCAATTGCGCTCAATCATCGAGTCAGAGGCCGTAGCATGGGGCATAGGCATAGCCACCAACCTCGAAATCGACGAAATCAACATACTCCAGGCATCAATACTGGCCATGCACCGCGCCATCGATGCCCTGAAAATCACCCCCGGAGCCATCATCGTCGACGGCAACCGCTTCACACCCTACCGCAACATACCCTGGCAAACATTCGTCAAAGGGGATGGCCGCTTCGCCAACATCGCCGCCGCCTCAATCCTCGCCAAAACCCACCGCGACCAAGCCATGACTGAGCTCGCCGCACAATACCCCGCCTATCAATGGGAAGTGAACAAAGGCTACCCCACCCGCGACCACCGCGCCGCCATAGCCCAGCACGGCCCCTCCCCACTCCACCGCCTCACCTTCCGCCTCCTCTAACCCCTCACCATCCCTGCACACGACAGGCGCCGCTCGATACTACGCCCCTCCGATATGACATGCACGATACCGTGGAGCTCGGAGAGCTCAAACTATGCTTAACCCCACGCTGTAGGTCGGAGACCTGAGCGTGGGGGGGAAAGGGGATCAAAAAAAACGGCCCTCGGAGAGGTCCCTATGGTAAAAACTTCCTACTTTTGCGAAAACCATAGCTTTATGAGCAAAACATCACTCCTGACCCATATAGTTTTCTGCACCAAACACCGAGCAGACACCATCGCCGTCGCACACCGCGACGAACTATACCGGTACATTTGGGGAATAATCAAAAACAAAGGCTGCTACCTGTATCGGATATCCGGCACGACAAACCATCTGCACATGCTTATCGACATACACCCCTCGGTGGCGGTGTCAGATTTGGTCAAGACCATAAAGAGCGAATCGAGCCAGTGGCTGAAAAACAATCCTAATTTCCCGCTTTTCCAGGGTTGGGGTAAGGAATATTTCGCCGGGTCGGTGTCATACGAGGGTAAGGATGCGGTGATTGATTATATCAAGTCGCAGATGGAGCACCATGGAGTCACGGATTTCACATCGGAGATGGAGGCGATATGCGTTGTGCATGGGTTGTTCATGCATAAAGACGATTTTTGTTAATGGGAGGTAAGCCATTATCATAGTGCGACCTCGCCGAGGTCGGGTGTGGGAGAGGGTGGCGCTTCCCCCACGCTTAGGTCGCCGACCTACAGCGTGGGGGAAGCATAGTAAGAGCTCTCCGAGCTCATTTACATGTGCGCCTCTACAAGTTGTGCATGTGGGTAACGCACCGTGGGGTGGGGGTGGAACGGATTTTTTGGGGTTTGTCTTGCTAATCGCTGTATGGGGGTGGGAAATTGTGAATATTTGAGTATCTTTGTCGCAAAATATTCACCCATCGAAGATGAACTATAGTATACTCGATTTTCTGGGCCTGTTGGGCGCAGTGGGCCTGTTCCTCTACGGAATGAAGGTCATGAGTGAGGGATTGCAGAAAGCCGCCGGCGACCGCCTGCGCAACATACTTTCAGCGATGACCCGCAATCGATTCACAGGTACACTCACCGGTTTCGGCATCACAGCGTTAATACAGAGCTCATCGGCCTCGACGGTGATGGTGGTGAGCTTTGTCAACGCCGGTTTGATGACCCTCGCTCAGTCAATGGCCGTGATCATGGGAGCCAACGTGGGTACGACGTTCACCGCCTGGGTGATAGCACTATTCGGCTTCAAGGTCGATATATCGATCTACGCCATACCGCTGATAGGCTTCGCTGTGCCTCTGCTTTTCATGAAAAAGAGCCGCAACAAGTCGATCGGCGAGTTTCTGATAGGCTTCGCATTCCTGTTCCTGGGTCTGTCGATGATTTCGAAGTATGTGCCCGACCTGCAGTCCAACCCCGAGATGTTCTCGTTCTTACAGCGGTACAGCGACATGGGATTTGGCTCGATAATCATCTTCCTGCTGGTGGGTATAGTGCTGACCATGGTGATACAGTCGTCGGCAGCCACATTTGCCATCACATTGATTATGTGTACCAAGGGATGGATCTCGTTTGAGGTGGCCTGCGCCTTGGTACTGGGCTCTAACATCGGTACCACCGTCACCCCGCTGCTGGCATCAATGAGCGGAAACGTGGCGGCCAAGCGCACAGCTATGGGGCACTTGCTGTTCAACGTGTTAGGCTTGATATGGTGTCTGGCGGTGTTCGTGCCTTTCTGCGAGCTAAACGTGTGGATCACTGAGCATATCGGCCAAGGCAATCCCGAGGCTCTCACCGCCTACGTGAACCACATAGAGGCTACCTCACCCGATCTCTACAACCATCTGTTTGACGGCACACTACCCAATCTCCCCGGAGGCCGGGAAGTTCATGACAACGTCACGCAGATGCAGACCTCGGTATCGTTCGGACTATCGATGTTCCATACGGTGTTCAACCTTATCAATCTCGCCATAATGATATGGTTTACGGGGCTCTACGTGAAGATTGTGGAGTGGCTCATCCCCGCCAAGCACAAAGAGGACGAGGAATTTACCCTCAAATACATATCTTCGGGACTTCTGTCGGCATCTGAGCTCAACATCGCCCAGGCCGAGAAAGAAATCAAGGTATACGCCGAGCGCGTCAACCGCATGATAACGATGGCACAGGATCTGGTGCACACCGATGAGGGTGGCGACGAGTTCAACAAGCTGCTGTCGCGCATTGAGAAATACGAGGATATCTCCGACCGGATGGAGATAGAGATAGCCCACTACCTCAACCGATGCGCCGAGGGACGCCTGTCAAACGAAGGAAAGCTCCACATCGCCGGATTGCTGCGCATAGTGTCGGAAATCGAGTCGATAGCCGACAGCTGCTACGGTGTGGCCAAGATATTGCTACGCAAGCAGCAGAGCCACGTTGAGTTCACTCAGATGATTTACGACAACATCGACATGATGTTCGGCTATGTCAAGGAGGCGATGGCCAATATGCTGCTTCTATTAGGTGATATAGAAAGCGTGCGCGACCCCGATATCATAGCGTCGTACAACAAGGAGCGCGAAATCAACAACCTGCGCAACCAGTTCCGCAACGCCAACGTCGAGAATATCAACGCCAAGCAGTATGAATACCAGTCGGGTATCTACTACATGGATATTATCGGCGATCTGGAAAAGACCGGCGACTACATAATCAACGTGGTCGACACGCTCAAAGAGGATTTCCGCAAAGTCACAACCAAGGCTTAGAATACAGCCTATTAACTTAACGCATCACCGCCACCGAGTCGATAGTCACCGTGACATCGTAGGGTGTGTGGAGCGAGCGTGGAGTAGCGCTATGCCTATATACATAGCTGCCCTGCACATCCCAGGCACGTACCTCGATCATCCGCGTCTCCCCTGCCGGAATATCGCCCGGGGTCCACAACGAGCGATGGTGAAGCTGCCTACCCTTTAGGTCGCGGTAATCAATCGTGAGGTAGAGCGAATCCACATCCCTGTCGGTGCGGTTGGTGACAAGCATCGTCTCACGCCGCGACTTCAGGGGCTTATCGTAGCCTGCTATATCAAAATCGCCCGGCTCCGCAGCGCAATGCATCCACGCATTCGTTGGCGAGTGCACCACTTCATACTCGGCACGCGGCTTGAGCGACCTCGAAGGCTGTGTATTAGTGCGCCTTCCCATCACAGGCATAGACAGCAGAACGATTGCCACGAATGGTAGTAACTTTATCATAAGCTGATATTTGTATGCGATGACGAGGGATAAATCCTTACCATGCCATCGAGATTGGCAGGGCGCTGATCGACTTTGCGGATGCTGTAGCGTAGAAAGTATGGCACCAGCCGCCAGGCATTCACCTTAACTCCCTTTTCGTAGGTATTGAGTGCCAGGCGGTCGTCGCTGTTAATGGTGATTGCAAAATGTCGAGCACCCGAGAGCTTTGGCACCCCGGAGGAGTCGGCGGTAACATCGCTGTAAATCACCGCATCATAAAGATTATTGGCTGAACCCTGCTTTGCGCTCCCCACCACCGTGCCGCGGGGCACACTCAAGTCGGGGCCGCATACGTAAATGATGCTGTAGTCGCTTGTCACATGACGTTGTGAGCTTGAATTGGCGGTGATGGCCACGGTAGCGCCACCATCGGTCATCTCCCACACCCCCTCGATGGGGGTCAAGGTGCGATCGGTAAAAAGCGAGAATGCTGAAGCAGCCGTAGTGCAAGTGTCAACAATGCGGCCCGGCTCGGCACAATATCCCGCGGCCACACTCATCGCACTAAGAAGCATCCACGCCGCCAATCTGCATCCGCGCATCATTTATATCAAGCCGAATGTATAAGCGAATCCAAAGCTCAGTATCTCCTTCATCTGCCACAGGTGCCACTGCGAATCCTTGAGCGACGGCGAGTGTGAGTCGTAGCGCAGATGCACTTGGATCTGGGTGGAGAAGTAGCTGTTGAGAGCGAAGTTGAAGGTGTTTTCCCAGTCGCCTTGCAGATACTCGTAGTTGCTGAACACAAACAAGCGAGAGTTCCATGTGACATTGCGTGCCAGCTTCCATGCCAGCTTAGCCTCGGCCGACGAACCGAAAGAGCTTACGGTTTTGTGCCCCGCCTTTATGCCAAATGTTGTGGGGTTGATGCGGCTGTTGATAGAGGTTTTGAGGTTGTAGGTAAGCGGTGATATCGATGCGTCAAACTGTAACCGCTTGTCGGATGAAACATGGCTGTAGCTCATACCGAGACCGATGTTGAGCTCGCCGGGCGACATGAACGCAGCTGTCAGATCCTTGGTGTTGGACTTATAGCTGTTGAAAAACTGTGTTTTGAGCAGCAAAACCATAGAATAATACCAGTTGCGGGCAGCCTTTACACCAATCTTGGTGTTAATCTGGAAAAGCTCCTCCGATATGTTGTAGTTGCGCAGCGTGTCCTCGGGGGCTGAGTTGATGCCAAGCTTATACTGCACCGTGTTCTCAAACATGAATTTGGGGTGGAATGCCGGGTTGAGTTTCACCTGATATATGGCGTTGAGGAGCATATTCAGGTTGTTGTTACCACCCTGATACCAGTTGGGCGATATGTAAGCCTGTGAGAATTGCAGCGAGCCCTTCACTCCATGCATCCAGTGGCGCTTTTCCACTTCAACGGGGGTGATGTCGGCCTCGATTTCATTAACCGGTATATACTCGTTGACAGTGATTTTCATCGTAGCGGGGTCGGTGTGGGCATAATAGCGCTTGGGGGGCTCGGGAAGGTCGGCGAAGTTGTAGCGTACACAGTCGAGATTGTCAATCATATACCGCTGTCCCAGCAGATACATTTCCCTGAAGCGTTTAACGTCGCCGTCGATCAGTGGCATGTCGACATGCTCGCCAACGGTGCTCGCCGAGTCGAGACTTAGGGGCTGATATGGCGTGGTATATTGATAGTTGATCCACACCGCAGGCATGAAGAATATCGAGGGTAGGGGAGTGGTGTCGGCTGGGGTTACGCTCCTCATATATCGGCTTGTGCTTCGGCGCAAAGCCTGGTCGACGCTGGTCGACGCTGTTTCGGGCACCATATAGTCGTTGGTTACAATTGTGTCTGATGCAACAGCGGCCATGCTGGCACACAGCGCCATCAGCACTATCAGCTTCACTTTTTTCATTGCCTAATTCTTATACTATTTCCGCGAAAATAGTAAACGCCTGTTAAACTGCAAAATTTATCCCCAACTGTTCACCGTAATGCATCATTCAATCTTGTTAATTCCATAATATTTACTACCTTTGCAGTACAAAAAGAGGATATAATTATGGCTCGACCTATTAAAGAAACTCCGATATTATTTGGCGATGATGCTAAACGCTTTGAACAGCGTATGCAGAATCCCCCAAAAGTTTCCGCAGAAAAACGCGCAGAGATTCGTCGTTCGTATGAGATCGTTCGTAAAATGATGGTTAACGGTGAATGACGCGAGAAGAATTTGAGCAGACGTGTAAAGTGCGGCGTCTGCAAATAGGAGACACAATTGAAAAATTTGATTGCGGTGATGAAGATTTGAACGATTTCTTGTTGCACGAATCAAGTCTTTATCGCAATGCATTGTTGTCTGTAACTTATGTCGTAGAACATAAGCAAACCAATGAGGTTCTGGCATATTTCAGCCTCTCGAATGATAAAATTTCAATTTCAGATTTTGAAAGCAAAACAGAATTTAACCGTTTTCGCAAGCATAAATTTGTGAACGAGAAAAGACTGAGAAGCTACCCAGCCATAAAAATTGGGCGACTTGGGATTGCGAAAATAGGACAGCACCAATCAATCGGGACATATCTTCTTGAATTTATCGAGGATTATTTCATCCTTGATAATAAATCGGGATGCAGATTTGTAACTGTTGATGCATACGTTGATGCTATTCCATTCTATATAAAAAATAATTATCAATTTCTAAACAATGATGACGAGGATAAACGTACGCGTGTAATGTACTTTGACCTTGCTTCATTAATCTAAGTACATATAATCTAATCAAACGATTCATCACTATTTTTAGTGTATGCGATCGTTTAACAGGAGACTCGTGCGGGAAAAGCGCCGGGGTTAGGTGGGTTGGGTGGCGAGCATGCGATGGCCGAAGCGGCAGTAGATGCATTTGCGGCGTTCGCAGTATTCGCGGCGCAGCTGTATAAGGGCCTGCGATGAAAATGCGTCGCGACATTCGATGCCGGCGGCTACGAAGGCACTCACTATCGAGTTGTGCTCGGGCGGAAGCGACTGTAGCACCTCTACCACCTGCGATGCTGTGCGCTCGTCGCCGTTGAACGCGGCCCAAGCATGGACAATAGGCACTATCACATTGATTATCAGCAGTCGGCACGAGTCTGTGCTGATGGCTCGCGACATCTGCGATATGTCCGAGCCAAATCTGTGGTGGTTGCTCCAATACCCCTCAAGGTTGATGTCAAACAGATGCCGGGCATCCTCCTCATTCTCCACCCCCTTGAAGGCCGACAATAGCCGGGGAGTATACAGAAGCAAGCGGGCCAGGGTGGCGATGCGGCGGTGCGGGAAATTGTAGGGGCGCATACGTCCCAGCTTCCAGCTACGCTCATCGATGGGTGTAAGCATATACTTATGCGACAAGAAACGATATTCGTCGGCGAGCTCCAGCATATACTCATCGGGGATGTCGCCTACCGACCGCAGCAGCGACGCCTGCCCAAACAGGAGTGCTTCTACGGCCTTGGCATTGTTGGCGTGCTTGCGTAGTATCTTCAACGGCAGTGAGCGTGCCAGCCGCTCGAAAGCATCGTTGTTTACACCGAATCCCATGGCGCGCGACAGCGTGATGTAGGCCACCTCCTCCCAGTCGTTGTCGAGCTGCCGCGCCAACTCGATCACACGGTCGCTCTTGGCATAGATGCGCTCAAAGCCGAGGGTTGCGAGCCAGTCGGCTGCATATAGCGATGATATTGATGCCAGGGTGTCGCAGCAAGTGATGTCGGCAGGTGGCGCACCCACAAGTGAGAGATAACGACGGTAGATATCCTCGGCATGAGGCATTGTCACCTGCGGTATCGAGCCATCGGTGCCGGGTCGGGGAATGACCATATCATCCTTCTCCACCACATGGAGTATCACCGAGTCGTAGGCGCGGTCGTTGTGATGGCCGTGGCGCATCCAGTCCGATGCACGGTAGTGTATCTCGATATTGCCCACCCAGTGCTCTTTGTCGAGCTCAATCTCGGCATTGAAGAAGTCGGGGCCCGCACCGGTGTTGAGTTGCCCCGGGTCAATGATGCGCAGGCTCCGCCCATCGGTTGTCGCCAGCCCGCGGGTGGGCCACAGCCGATGCTGCCATACATATTGCATCATCTTCTCCATGACAGGTGTAGCTATAGATGTGAGGAGGTGCACGCACCCACCTTTTGAGTCACAAATCTACTGAAATCTGCACAGAAAGCATTGCCAGACCTCGATTTTCACTATCATTAGTAATTATATACTAATTTTTGCGATTGTGTACCGTCTTTTTGCATTAACTTTACCGCCATGAACCGATTGTTATCACTACTGCTAATAATTACGGCCTCGCTGGTCACAACCAGTGCTGCCGTAACCGTGGGCGCGGCTCGCACCGATGAGTATGTGCCCCAACTTCAAGGCAAGCGTATCGCACTGTATTCCAACCACACAGGCATGGTCGACTCCGCCACGCACACTCTCGACGTGATGCTGCGCGAAGGGCTCGACGTTACCACGATATTCTCGCCCGAACATGGTTTTAGAGGAGACGCAGATGCCGGCGAACATGTGAGCGGAGGCGTTGACCCCGTCACCGGCGTGCCTATCGTGTCGCTCTACGGCTCGGGGCACAAAGCCGCCATGGACAAGGCCATGGAAGATGTCGACGTAGTGGTAGTCGACATCCAGGATGTGGGACTCCGCTACTACACCTACTATTGCACCATGCTCGAGCTGATGAACTCGGCTGTGCGTCATGGCAAACAGGTGATGGTGCTCGACCGTCCCAACCCCAACGGCATGACAGTCGACGGCCCGATACTCGACATGAAATACCAGTCGGGGGTGGGTCGCCTGCCAATTCCTGTGGTACATGGCATGACCCTCGGCGAGCTGGCCCTTATGATCAATGGCGAGGGGTGGCTCGACGGCAATGCCAAGGTTGAGCTCGACGTAGTGCCATGCCAGGGGTACACCCACTCCACCCGCTACGTGCTCCCCATAGCGCCGTCGCCCAACCTGCGCACCATGCGCGCCATCTACCTCTACCCTTCCACCTGCTACTTCGAGGCAACCCCGGTGAGCCTGGGTCGAGGCACCGACACCCCATTTGAGGTATACGGCCACCCCGACATGAAGGGGTATCCCTACACGTTCACACCTCGCAGTGTGGCAGGAGCCAAAAATCCACCGCAGCTCAACAATGAATGCCATGGCAAGCTCCTGACCGACATCACCGACGACCAGGCCATAGCGATGGGTGTCAACCTCGAATATCTCATTGACGCTTACAATGCCCTGTCGATAGGCGACGAATTCTTCACGCCATTTTTCGAGAAACTCATCGGCGACCCATCGATACGCCATAAAATAGAGCAGGGTATGAGCGCCGACCAGATAAAGCAAGGCTGGGCCGACGACGTAGCGCGCTTCAAAGCCCAGCGCGCCCCCTACCTCCTCTATCCACTGTAAATATTCAACACTCCATATTCTCTTACCGTGAACCACGCTCTTATAGTAATTCTTACCATCGCAGCCTACTTCGCACTGCTGCTGATTATAAGCTACTTCGCATCGCGCCGTAGCAACAACTCTACTTTTTTCACCGGCGACCGCCGCGCCCCGTGGGCTCTGGTGGCATTCGCTATGGTAGGCGCCGCCATCTCGGGCGTCACATTCATCTCCGTGCCGGGCATGGTAGCCGCCAAAGGGTACTCCTACCTGCAGATGGTGCTGGGATTCATCGTGGGCTACTTCGTGATAGCCTTCGTGCTGGTGCCCCTGTTCTACAAGCGCAACCTGGTGTCGATCTACGGCTATCTCGATGAGCGATTCGGCAACAATACTTACAAGACCTCGGCATGGTACTTCTTCGTATCCAAGATGCTCGGAGCTTCGGTGCGCTTCCTCGTAGTGTGCGTGGTGCTCCAGGCCCTGGTGTTCGAACCACTGCACATACCGTTTATTTTCAACGTCATAGTGACTATTGCGTTGATATGGCTCTACACCGTTCAGGGTGGTGTAAAAACCCTGATATGGACCGACACCCTCAAGAGTTTCTGCCTGATAATGTCGGTGGTGCTGTGCATCTACTTTGTGGCCACCAACCTGGGGATGAACTTCGGCGAGATGACCTCGGCCATCGGATCGCACTCATCATCGCGGATGTTCTTCCTCGACAACCCCATGGAGGGCACATACTTCTGGAAGCAATTCCTCGCAGGCGTGTTCATGGCCATAGCCACCAACGGCCTCGACCAGGACATGATGCAGCGCAACCTTGCCTGCAAGGACACGCGCCAGTCGCAGAAAAACATGATAGTGAGTGGCATAATGCAATTTTTCGTAGTGGCATTGTTCCTGCTGCTCGGCACAATGCTGGTGATATATATGGACAGCAAGGGAATCACAGCCCCCGAGAAGTCGGATGAAATCTTCTCGCTTGTGGCACATCACGCCGATATGCCGCTGATAGTGGGAATACTCTTTGTGCTCGGACTGATTTCGGCCGCATATTCAGCCGCCGGATCGGCATTGACCTCGCTCACCACATCATTCACCGTCGACATCATCGAGGCCCCCAAGCACCAGGACGACACACGCCTGGCCAAGACCCGCAAACGCGTGCACATAGCCATGTCGGCCGTCATGGGGCTGGTAATACTCGCCTTCTACTACCTGAGCGACCAGGATGCCATAAGCGCCGTATACACACTGGCATCTTACACCTATGGGCCGATACTGGGCCTGTTCGTCTACGGTCTGTTCTGGAGCAAGCCCGTGCACGACCGCTGGGTGCCCGCTGTGTGCATCGCCGCACCCATCCTGTCGTGGGCAATACAGTGGGCTCTGAGAGAGTGGGGTGGATATGAGACATCCTTCGAGCTGCTCATCATCAACGCCGCCCTCACCACCGGCGGCCTACGCCTGCTCTCGGTGGGTGCCACACGTCCTGCCCAAGCCAAGGCCTGATACGAAATCGACACTCCACTACACACCACAAAAAAAACATAAGCCTTGTCAAAAGACCTTTTTTCACGATATATATGGATCGTTGACACCATCAAGCGCTATGGACGCATAACACGCGAGGAGCTCAACGACCGATGGAAGCGCTCGCCATTCTCCAACGGCGAGGGACTGCCCCGACGCACCTTCTACAACTACCGTCAGGCCATCGAGGAGCTGTTTAAAATCAACATCGAATGCGACCCGGCCACCTTTGAGTACTATATCGACGATGGCGACGTGCACAATGAGAGCGTCACCGACTGGCTGCTCAACTCGGTGGCAATGAACAACGTGCTCTCCGACTCGCGCGACATCTCAGGAAAGATATTCCTCGAGGATGTCCCTTCGGCTCGCCGATGCCTGTCGGTGGTGATCGACGCTCTGAAGGTACAGCGCCAGCTCGACTTCAACTACTCACCCTACACCCGCTCGTCGTCGCAGCCGGTGGTGCTTGAGCCCTACTTTCTCAAGATTTTCCGCCAGCGGTGGTACATCACCGGGCGCAACGTGGCCGATGGCCGGCTCAAAACCTACGCCCTCGACCGCATGGATCAGGTGACCATGACATCAACATCGTTCACCATCCCCGACGACTTCTGCGCCGAGGACTTCTGCGCCGACACCTTCGGCATCATCTTCACCCAAGGTGAGGCCAAGCGCGTGGTGCTCCGCACCGACCCGCGGCAAGCCAAGTACTTCCGCACCCTGCCACTCCACCCATCACAGCAGGAGATGGTGCACGATCAGTTCTCGATATTCCACTATCGGGTAAAACTCACCCCCGACTTCGTGCAGGAGCTGCTGGGCTATGGCTCACGCGTGATAGTGCTTGAGCCGGCCGAATTGAGGGCCATGATGCTCACCTCGCTTCACGACACCCTCCAGGCCTACAACGACCACCAATAACCTCCGATTTTTGCTCCACATACACAAATTTTCAGTAACTTCGCGCCAATAAATCACATAACAAATGATCCCCTATGAATCTTTTTGACCAAGTAAGCGAGGACATCAAAGCGGCAATGCGAGCCAAGGACAAGGTGCGCCTTGAAGCCCTGCGCGGCATAAAGAAGGAATTTATCGAAGCCAAAACCGCTCCCGGCTCAAATGGCGACCTCTCCGACGAGGCAGCCTTGAAAATGCTTGTGCGCATGGCCAAACAACGTCGCGAGTCGGCCAAAATATACACCGAGCAGTCGCGCCCCGACCTTGCACAGACCGAGCTCGCCGAAGCAGCCGTAATCGAAGAATACCTGCCTCAACCACTCACCGATGAGCAGCTCACCGCCGAGCTTAAAAAAATCATAGCCGAGGTCGGAGCCACATCGCCCGCCCAGATGGGCATGGTGATGGGCCGCGCCACCAAAGCCCTGGCCGGCCGAGCCGATGGCAGCGTAATCTCAGCAAAGGTTAAAGTACTTCTATCTTAAGTTTTGAAAGTTTTTAGAGTTTTGAAAGTTGTGGAAGTTAGGTGCTTTTAAATCTCGTAGACAACCAATCATGATTACCAGTGATTTTAAGCAACTAAAAGTTTGGCAAAAATCCGTCGACTTGGCTGTCAATATCTTTGAAATAACCAAGACATTCCCAACTGAAGAAAAATTTGGACTTGTTTCTCAATTACGACGTTGCGCTTTCTCCATTCCCTCTAACATTGCCGAGGGACAAGGAAGAGATTCAGCAATTGAATTTTGCAGATTTATTAACATAGCGAGAGGTTCGCTATGTGAACTTGAAACCCAAATTATTATCTCAGAAAAAAACCTGCTAATTTCAGAAGATACTGCAACTTATATTTATCCTAAAATCAAAGAAATTGGTAGTATGCTGAAGGCACTGTCAAATTATCTAAAATCACCCCAGAACAAACAGACATCCCCTAATAATGTATAATATATCAGCATCACAGCCCCAATCACAACTTTAAAAACTCTCAAAACTTTTACAACCCTCACAACTTTAAAAACTCTTAAAACTTTAACAACTCTAACAACTCCATATATGCTCACCTTAGCCCAAATCAAAGAAAACCCACAAGAAGTGGTAAAACGCCTTGCCATCAAAGGCTTTGATGGCCAAGAGGCAATCGACAGCATACTCGCACTCGACGAACGACGCCGTGCCCTCCAACTCGACAACGACAACCGCGCCGCCGAGCTCAACCGCCTTGCCGCATCAATAGGGCAGCTAATGAAAGGAGGCCAACGCGACGAAGCCGAAAAAGTGAAAGCTCAAGTGGCAGCTCTCAAAGAGACACAGAAAACCGTAGCCGCCGAACTCGCCGACACCGAAGCCAAGTCGCGCGAAATACTACTCACCATCCCCAACCTGCCCTGCGCCATGGTGCCCGAAGGACGCACCGCAGCCGACAACGTAGTGGAGAAGGAGGGTGGCCCCATGCCCAACCTCCCCGAGGACGCACTCCCCCACTGGGACCTGGCAAAGAAATACAACATCATCGACTTCGACCTGGGCGTTAAAATCACCGGCGCAGGTTTTCCCGTTTACATCGGCAAAGGCGCCCGCCTGCAGCGCGCGCTGATACAATTCTTCCTCGACTCAGCAGGAGCCGCCGGCTACACCGAAATCCAGCCCCCCTACGTGGTCAACGAAGCATCGGGCTACGGCACAGGCCAGCTCCCCGACAAAGAAGGACAGATGTACTATATCAACGAGGATCGCCTCTACCTCATCCCCACCGCCGAGGTGCCCGTGACCAACATCTATCGCGACGTCATCATCCCCGAAGACCGTCTGCCCATACTCAACTGCGCTTACTCCGCATGCTTCCGCCGCGAAGCCGGCAGCTACGGCAAGGATGTGCGCGGCCTCAACCGCCTGCACCAGTTTGACAAGGTGGAGATAGTGCGCATAGAGCGTCCCGAGGACTCCTACGCCGCCCTCGAGGAGATGAAAGACCACGTGCAGAGCCTGCTCGACCGCCTCGGACTCCCCTGGCACATACTGCGCCTGTGCGGCGGCGACATGAGCTTCACATCGGCCATAACATTCGACTTCGAAGTATTCTCCGCAGCCCAGAAGCGCTGGCTCGAAGTGTCGTCGGTATCCAACTTTGAAACCTACCAGGCCAACCGCCTGAAATGCCGCTACCGCGGTGCCGACAAAAAGACACACCTGTGCCACACCCTCAACGGCTCCGCCCTGGCCCTGCCACGCATCATGGCAGCAATACTCGAGAACAACCAGACCCCCGACGGCATCGTTGTGCCCGAAGTGCTCCGCCCCTACACCGGCTTCGACATCATCGACTGAGACACACATAAGCCACATCTGCCCTGAGCAGCACCCTCAGGCGCTACCGCCCCAAGCCCCACCCGGAGCCTGGGGCGAGTCGCATCTTTTACCATTTACAATTGTAGCCATTTTCATGCTTTTTGGCAAATTAAAAACCGAAGTGCGAAAGTTCAGTAGGTGAAAGACGTCCCCTCACTCTCCTCGTGAGGGGATGCCTGAGCGGCGGGGGCTGGCGAGTCAGCCCCCAAGAGCGATTGCGAGCAGAAAAAACAAGCGATACAAAAAAAGGAGACCGGAGTCTCCCTAAGATTCAGTAATTTTGTATTGCTCATGTACAATCACTTAACCTCATCACAAAGGTCGCAAATTTTTGCGTACCGACAATGCGATAAGTCACCTAAATTTATCGCAGAAGCGCTTAACGTGCATATATCAACCATTTACAGGGAATTAAGCCGCAATAAGAATAAACGCGGAGGCTATGCCCATAATGCCCATGAGATGGCTTTGGAGAGACGGGAACGTATCAAGAAGAACGGTACAATCCCGGTTAAAACAAAATTTGAATGCCTTCAGCGCATAAAGATTGACGATTGGTCTCCCGAGCAAATATCGGGAGTCATGAAAAGCAGGGGAATCAAGGTAAGCCACACGACTATCTACAAATGGGTGGCTGAGGATAAGGTAAATGGTGGCACACTCTTTGAGCATCTGCGCCATAAAGGACATAGGCGCAAGGCAAATCCTTACAAAACAGCTTCTGTGCGCAATATACCTGACCGAATATCCATAAAAGACCGTCCGCCCGAGGCGAACGGGAAACGCTTCGGCGACTGGGAGATGGATCTGATCATTGGCAAAAACGGCTATCAGGCTATTCTGGTACTTGTCGAACGTTTGACAGGATATGTTATTATCCATCGGCTCGAGCACGGCAAAAAGGCGAAGGAACTTGCCAGGGCCGTAGGCAGACTGCTGTTCGCATATCGGGCTGAAGGCGTGCTTACCATCACAACCGATAACGGCTCGGAGTTCTCTCAGCACAAGATGATTACAAAAGCTCTGAAGGGTGTGGTCGTTTACTTCGCAGACCCATATGCCTCATGGCAAAAAGGATTGGTGGAATACACCAATAAACTCATAAGGCAATACATACCGAAAGGTGCTGATTTTGACAAATTTAATCCTGATAAGCTGATGGAAATACAGAAAAAACTCAACTCGCGTCCACGTAAAAAACTAAATTACTCTACTCCAAAAAAAGAATTCTTCCGACATTTTATTTAATTTCGCACTTGCTTGTTTAATCTGCGTTTCGACACCAATGGGCAAAAAAATGTGAATATTCTCAACAATTTATTATATTTGCCCCCATAAGATTAGGCTTATGAAACTGATAATTTCTCTAATGCTGCTTGCTTGCTCAATGTCGACATGGGCGCGCGATTTGCAGATTGAAATCCCTCAATATCATTCTGTGGATACGCTTACTCCTGAAAACATGGATCTTCCAATATATAACACATGCTTGTCTAACCATGGTGGATTTCATATTAATGGAGTCTTTGAACTTCTCGCTCTTAATCCCAGACATGAAATGTACGCAGTGTTCTGTTTTGAGAAAGCCGACACGATTTTTTTGCGTATCACAGGGGTTGGTCTTAATACTTTTGATAGATACATTAAAGGCCATGTAGCTGGTGTTCATATATTAGAAGGGTGGAGAAAAATCCCTTTCTTTTTACTTTCCACTCCGTTCGATCCACAGGCTCAAGCCATGGGGATGTTTAGCCGAAGTGATGAAATGGCGACAATTAAGTGGGTGAGAACGAAAGTACCGGATGATGTGTATATGGCTATAGATGGTGATTTTACATCGTTCACTTACTATTATGAGGACAAACGATGGCATGCAAAATCCTTGTTTTTTAACGGGACCAATGTATTGAATTTTTAACCGCTAATTTAATCAGGGGGGATACAAACGCAAATACTATAACGCAGATACTATAACAACGAATGAAGCTGCAAGTAAATTTGATAGTCGTTATTAGTATTCTATTGTCATCGTTGATGACGATAACATACGGCTATATTTATTATAAAACTAAAGACGTTGGAAATGAGAGATACTTTTACGACACGTATGGTTCGTTGTATAGTAAACTAATTTTTGATAACGACTCAACTACCACGGAATATTATCTCCCTAATGATTCTGCTGAAATAGAGATATATCATAATCCCACTACGCCGGCAATTCTGTTTGAGGACCAACAAGAAGCCAATGTTTTTTTAAACTCGGCAATACATGAAATATTGTTGCATTACCCCAACCCAAATCCTTATAGCGATATCTCAACACCAATAATTTATGAGGGTACTGCGTATGCAATTATTGAGTTGCTTATTGATGAGAATAGTGAAATAATGGATGTTCGTCTTTTAAAAAAATCATTCGATTGTCCTAAATGCGACTCATTAGCAATTAAAGTCGGATATCATATAAAGCCCAAAGCAGCGGCTATGTATAATGGGCAGCCTGTAAAATCGGGAATACCGATAATACTTATATTTGGACGTGAGCAAAAGATTATACTTAGGAATATCAATTTGGAGAAGTGTAAATGAAGCCCAACAATCATATTGAGCCGCGGAGCGGCGTGGTCGTATCGAACCCCACACGACGGGAGCGGCAACGGCCGCGACTGAGTGTGGGGAGAGGTGACACCAACTCAAAGGAGTGTCGGAGACACGATGTAGTGCAAAAAGACTGCACGCCAAACTCCCCTGAATGCGCCACTACGTCGTACCTCCGGCACTCGCTGATGTATTATGCGTTTGATCCCCCACACTCGCTACGCTTCATGTGGGGTTCACTACAACACCGCCGCTCCGCGGCTCCGTGCCCACAACGTGGGGTTAAGCATTGTGCGGCCTCGCCGAGGCCGTGGGGCGCGGGGTGTGGTGGCATCGTGTAGGGGTGCGTCATGGTGCAGCCGGAAAGCCAGCATATGTGGATGTTATGCGGCTGAACCGTGGTTCAGCCCTACTTTTTGGGCGATACCCACCCAACAACTCTCAAAACTTTCAAAACTCTCAAAACTTTCAAAACTCTCAAAACTCTCAAAACTCTCAAAACTTTAAAAACTCTCAAAACTCTCAAAATGCACCCAAACACAAATATTTGTTAAATAATGCTGATATTGTTTTAAAAATCCCTACCTTTACCGAGCAGAATTGCAGTAGAACCTCAAACGTCAATACCTCCCCATAACTTCAACATAATGAAGCGATTATTCTTATTACCACTATTGTTGACGGCTTTGGTAGCCATCACAGTCAGCGCCCAGAAAAACGACTCTAAACAATACAAAGTCTACGGCGTGGCATTCTACAACCTCGAAAACCTATTCGACACCATCAACAACAACGGAAAATACGACCTCGAATTCTCTCCACAGGGAGCGAAACAATGGGATGGCCGCAAATACTGGTCAAAAATCCACAACATGGCACGCGCCATCTCATCGATGACCACCCCCACCACCCCCAACGGCCCCGCCATCATCGGTGTAAGCGAGATTGAAAACCGATCGGTGCTCGAAGACCTGGTGAAAGACCCTCAGATAGCCAAATGGGATCTGCAGATATGCCACCACGACTCGCCCGACCGCCGCGGTGTTGACGTAGGACTGCTCTACAATCCCCGCTACTTCACCCTCGAAAACGTCACCAACCACCGTCTGCGCATCGAGGGGTACGAATCGTTCCGCACCCGCGACCAGATGTGCGTGGTAGGACGCCTTGGCGGCGACCGCATCGCTGTAATCGTCAACCACTGGCCCTCGCGCCTGGGAGGTCAGGAGCAGAGCTCCTACCTGCGCGAAGCCGCCGGAGCCCTCTCAAAGGCAATCGCCGACTCACTGTGGCAAGCCGACCCCAACATCGGCGTGATAGTGATGGGCGACCTCAACGACGACCCGCAGGACAAGTCGTGCCGCGAGGCCCTCGGAGCAGTCAAGAACCAGAAGGACGCCCCAGAGCACGGATTCTACAACCCCTGGTGGAAGATGCTCGACAAGGGCATCGGTACACTCGCCTACAAAGGCTCATGGAACCTCTTCGACCAGATCATCATCTCGGGCAACCTGGCCAATGCCCCCGAAGGCGCATTGCAATACTGGAAGTGCGAGGTGCTCAACAAAGACTTCCTCAAGGATAAGGCCGGCACACGCTTAGGCTCGCCGCTGCGCACATTCTCGGCCGGAATGTTTCTCAACGGCTACTCCGACCACTTCCCCACCGAGATATTCCTCAAGAAAGCAAAATAAACATCAATCATAACTCTATCAAAAACCAATCTTCATTATTTATGAAAAAACTGTTACTCTCTATGCTGTGCATGGGCTCGATCGTGGGCGCATACGCAGGAACAGGCACTGAGGCCGATCCTTACACCTGTGCCGAGGTCATCGCCATGGGTCCCAACGTCGACGTAGCCTCAGCCACCGTTAAGGGCTATATCGTAGGCGGATGCAACGGCGCTGCTCTCTCATCAGCCCAGTTTAGCGCCAATCCTGGCACCTACTCCAACGTGCTCATCGCCGACTCGAAGGATTGCAAGGACTACAACCAGTGCGTGCCCGTGCAGCTCGTATCTAAAACCGAACTCCGCGCCGCCGTCAACCTCGGCGACAACCCCGGTAACTACCTCAAAGAGCTCACCATCACCGGCCAGCTCACCAAATACTTCGGCGTGGCAGGCGTAAAGGCCCCCACAGCCTACTCGCTTGATGGCGAAGGTGGTGGCGGCGGTGGCACAACAGGCTCAACCACCTACACCCTTGCCTCTTCAATCACCTCGGGCAAGAAGTATGCCATCGTATCAGGTACCAACGTAGCCAAACCCCAGGGCTCAGACAAGACCTACGGTTACCTCTACGTTGACAACGCAACCATAGCCAACAACGCATTCTCAGGCGCTGACACCTATGGCTTCACCATCACCGCAGTCGACGGTGGCTACACCATCCAGGACAACCTCAACCGCTACCTCTATCAGAGCGGCACATACAACAGCTTCAACTTCTCGGCAAGCCGCACCGACGGTGACGTGTGGACCATCGCAGCCAACGGCGACGGCACATTCAAAATCACCAACGTGGCCATGGGCAAGTACATCCAGTACTCAACTCAGTACACATCGTTCGGTTCGTATGCCGACGCTACCGGCGACATGCCTCAGCTCTACCTGAGCGACCAGACTCCGGCACCTCCAGCCGAGGTTACCGAGGTTGCTTCAGTAGCAGAGTTCCTCCAGAAGCAGCTCACCACCCCCTGCAAGTTCACTTGCCCCCTCACCGCTGTATATCAGAATGGTAGCTACCTCTATGTTACCGACGGCAAGAACCCCTTGCTCATCTACGGTCAGACCGGCAAGACCTACACCAATGGCGACGTTATCCCCGCTGGCGTAACCGGTACATTCCAGAATTACTCTAACGGCCAGCTCCAAATGAGCTCAATCGACGCCACTACATTCGGCAACCCCACCGCTGGCGCAGCCGTAGCTCCCGAGCAGTATCAGCTTGAGGAGGTATCAAGCGACATCCTCTCAGCCTACATCGAGGTAACCGGTGTAACCCTCACCGCTATCCCCGGCGACGCCAAGAGCTTCACCATGAGCGACGGCACTCTCGAAATGACTATCTACAACCAGTTTGGCGTATCACTCGGCGAAGGCACATTCGACAAGTTCCAGGGCTTCGTAGCCATCCACTCAGGCAACCTGCAGCTCCTCCCCATCGTATCAATGGGCGAAACCCCCGATCCCATCGTTGACGAAACTGGTGCATTCTTCCTCGCGCCCACTGCCGAGCTCTCATTCGCAGGCGTCAAGCTGCTCAATGCCGACGGCTCCGACACATCAGCCGACTCTAAGTCACAGGGTCAGTCGCTCGTTGGTCTCGACTACACCGACAAGGACATCACCCTCAGCTTCACACACGGCACAGGCGAATACTACGCAGCAGCCTTCGGCAACCAGATCCGCTGGTACCAGGGTGAAGTGGCCACCATCACTCCCGCCAACGACGCTACAATCACCGAGGTATTCGTGCAGACCGTAGCTTACTCTAAGGGCGCTTTCACCGCCAATGTAGGCACAGTGACCGGCGAAGGCACATCAGCCGATACCCCCATCACCTGGAAGGGCAGCACCAAGGAGCCCCTCGTACTCACATCGGCTAAGCAGATCCGCTTCTCTTACATCCAGGTGAAATACGAAGGTGGCATCCATGGCGGTGTAGCCGACGTAACTGTTGACGACAGCAACGCCCCCGTAGAATACTACAACCTCCAGGGCGTACGCGTTGACAACCCCGCCAACGGTCTCTACATCCGTCGTCAGGGCAACAACGTAACCAAAGTCATCGTGAAATAATCACATACCCCACCGTATCGCCAGCCCCTGTGCCACCCGCACAGGGGCTGCTTTTTTTTGCATACAGCCGCAGAAAATCGCCCGAAAAGAGTGGATATAATAATAAAACGCCTATATTTGTAATTGGAAAAAACAATGTAAATCATACATCATATGAAATTCGCGCAAAAGAGCAACGAGATTTTCGACCAGTCGACAGCCGCCTATCACGTCACCGACCATGTTGACGCACCCGAGCCCAACCCCTATGCCCCTGGCACCATAGAGCACACACTCCATGCCAAAAACTGGATTGACGCCGTACAGTGGCACCTCGAGGATATAATACGCGACCCTCAGATCGACCCCGTGGCCGCCCTCGCACTCAAGCGACGCATCGACGCATCCAACCAGCACCGCACCGACATGGTGGAGGAACTCGACTCATACTTCCGCGATCTTTATCGCGACGTAAAACCACTCCCCACAGCCACCATCAACACCGAAAGCCCCGCCTGGGCCCTTGACCGCCTGTCGATTCTCGCCCTTAAAATATACCACATGCAGGCTGAAGTGGCACGCAATGACGCATCTGATGCCCACAAGGCCAAATGCCAGGCCAAGCTCGATGTGCTGCTCGAACAGCGCAAGGACCTCACCGAGGCTATCGACACTCTGCTCGACGACATCGCCGCAGGCCGCAAGTATATGAAGGTTTACCGCCAGATGAAGATGTACAACGACCCCGAGACCAATCCCGTGCTATACGCATCATCACAGCAAAAATAGCGAACCGACCCACAAAAGCCATCACTCACCCACAGCTACCTCAGTGAACAAAGAGATGAATCGCAAAGGGCGACGAGTACTCGTGACCCGATTCTCGGCCATAGGCGACGTGGCAATGACGGTGCCCGTGCTCTACAGCGTGTGCCGCACACACCCCGACGACATGTTCTACATGGTCACACGCCCATCGATGACACCGATATTCGTCAATCCGCCCGACAATCTTGTAGTGATCGGAGCCGACGTGAAAACCGACTACAAGGGGATAGGCGGCATGAACCGACTCCTCAACGAGCTTTGCGACCAATATTATATCGACACATATGTCGACCTCCACGCCGTGCTCCGCACCTATGCCCTCACCGCCCTGTGTCGGTTGCGCGGCATCAAGGTGTGGCGCATCAACAAGGGCCGACGCGGCAAGCGCGCCCTCACACGCCGCAACAATAAGGTGATGCTGCCGTTGCTGTCGTCAAGAGCCAGATACCGCGAGGCATTCTTCCGCGCCGGGTTCCCTATGACCGACAGATTTGACGGCGTATATGGCAAGGACAACCGTGCTCCCCTTGACCGATTATCCGAAATAACTTCACCCAAAGGCACCGAAGAAAAATGGATTGGAATAGCACCGTTTGCCAAGCACAAAGGCAAAATCTACCCTTTGCCGCTGATGGAGCAAGTGCTGAAAGAAATCTCAGGCATTTCTAACATTAAGATATTCCTATTTGGAGGAGGAGACAAAGAGCAAGCAGTGCTGCGTAAATGGGCCGAAAAATACCCGAACACCGTATCACTGGCCGAAAAACGCTGGGGATTTGCCCGCGAAATGGAGCTAATGAGTCACCTCGACGTGATGCTGACAATGGACTCGGCCAATATGCACCTGGCCTCGCTGGTCAACGTGCCCGTGGTGAGCATTTGGGGTGCCACACATCCCTACTGCGGCTTCAAAGGATGGCGACAAAAAGAAGAGCTCACCCTACAACTCCCCATGCCATGCCGCCCATGCTCCACATTCGGCAACAAACCGTGCTACCGAGGCGATTATCTATGTCTCAGCGGTATTCCCCCTTCAAGTGTAGTGGCGAAACTTACGCCATATTTAACGTAATTTTACCAATATGTGCGCCATTATTGCACAGATGTGGGTATACCTTTGCATCATCTTAGAATTATAAACCACAAAAAACAGATATAATGGAAAAGTCCAAGAAAAACATAAAGAAAGGCGTTGAGGTCGACCCCAAGAAGGCACGCCTCGAAGCCCTCTCGGCAGCAATGGCCAAGATAGAAAAAGACTACGGACGCGGCGCCATAATGAAGCTCGGCGACGACAACGTAGAGGATGTCGACGTGATTCCCACCGGCTCGATAGGACTGAACTACGCTCTGGGCGTAGGGGGATTTCCCCGCGGTCGCGTGATCGAGATTTTCGGCCCCGAATCATCGGGTAAGACCACTCTCGCCATCCATGCAATAGCCGAGGCTCAGAAAGCCGGAGGCATAGCCGCAATCATCGACGCTGAGCACGCATTCGACCGCTTTTACGCAGCCAAGCTCGGTGTCGACGTTGACAACCTGCTGATGGCACAGCCCGACAACGGCGAACAAGCACTCGAGATAGCCGAGCAGCTCATCCGCTCGTCGGCCACTGACATCATTGTGGTAGGCCCCGTGCCCGCCCTCACTCCCAAAAACGAGCTGGAAGGCACGA
>CAZFEU010000009.1:0-51976 GCA_964517875.1 uncultured Muribaculaceae bacterium
CGTTGTAGGGCGACACGCGCACCAGGCGGTGCACGCCGTTCTCGCTCTTGAGGTATCCGTAGGCGAAATCACCCTCGATGTTGATTGTGCACGACTTTATGCCGGCCTCGTCGCCATCGAGCAGGTTGGCTATCGATAGCTTGTAGCCATGCTTCTCGGCCCAGCGCATATACATGCGCATGAGCATCGAGGCCCAGTCCTGGCTCTCGGTGCCTCCGGCGCCGGAGTTGATTTTGAGCACCACGCCCATCTTGTCCTCCTCGCGTCGAAGCATGTTGCGCAGCTCGAGCTTTTCGATTTTGTCCATCGCGTCGGTGTATAGTGCGTCGAGCTCGGCTTCTTCCACAAGTTCCTCCTTGATGAAATCCCAGGCGAGCTCTACTTCCTCAACGGCTTTTGCCACATCGGCATACCCTTCGATCCACTGCTGCAGGTCTTTTATTTTTTTCATCTGGGCCTGCGCCTCCTTGGGGTGTTCCCAGAAGTCGGGCACATGAGTGCGGAGTTCCTCCTCCTCCACTTGGATTTTTTTGGAGTCGATGTCGAGGTAGTGATAAAGTGCGTCGCGACGTTGCTGAGCGTCCTTGAGCTGTTCCTGTGTTATCATTATAGAGTAATTTTGCGCGAAGATACGTGTTTTTTGTCAAAAAGTCAGCAAGAGCGACGAAGTGTTAAGTGTGAGTTGCATTGATGTGGATTGTATAGACGGCGGTATAGGGTGAAGTCAGTGGTCCTGGTTGTGTTAACAATATTTAACAAATGGGGGGGGTAATTTGACGCATTTGTCATACATTTGTTTTATTATTTTAAATTCCAATCAAATAGCATCCATTTATGCGAAAATTTTTATTTCTTTTGTTGCTCACATTGACGCTTCCCGTCATGGCACAAACTCTGGTCCTTTCGACTCCCGATTTATTAACACCTATCTCTGAGGATAAACCCACTGAGGAGCCAGCCGGACTAAGAGAAGTTCCCGATGCCGACCGTCAGCGGGCTCAGGCCGCGATACCCGAGCAGCTCGCTGATGCCCAGTGGGGTGAATGGTATGAATACGATAAGGGTACTTTCTGCTACGGTTCAAACTACAGGTTGTTTTTCGATTCTTACACCACGCCGATGATTCTTGACCGCCGCGACGACCTGGGTGGTAGCGGCTACTCTCAGATACGATTCAATAAGCTTTTCGGCGACGTAGACTTTATAGTATACCTTGACAACAATACCTCGACGATATCATGGGAGGAAATGGAGCTCCCTTACACCCATGAAGAAAGCACTTACGACGGTCATTATTTTCATCTAAACTCTTTTTCAGGAAAGGAATGGTCGTTAAAGCGAGATATGTATCTACACTTTTGGTTTTGCATAATGCCTAATTACGGTTACAACTTTTCTGACTGTTATTACAGATCCAGCCGCGTAATCACCGACTGGGCCTATTCCATGAAATGGGAGGGTTTAACCAACAACATGTGGTGCTACAACAACACCCAGACTGAGGCTGTGTTAAATTATACTCCCGACCCAAGAGTGAAGCGCGCTCAGTATCTATGGTATAATAGAGCCGACTATGCCTCTCTCGATCTATCGGAAGTGACGAAATATAATCCGGATGCCGAAACGCTTAAAGTGGGGGAAAATTTGCTGCCATTCTTCGACGGAGCAGGATTATACGAATTATATATAGCTTTCTTTGACGAAGAAAATGATGTGGTACTAACAGGCAGATATGTAGATGTCCGGTCCAATCTTTTCAACCCTGATGAATGGGAAGATGTGGGCATTGGTAAGTTTGATCCAATACTGTTTGACGATTATAGACGTTATAGCTATTCGGAAATCATGTATTATGAGCCCGACGTAACCAGCTTCGAGCCATACGACGTGAAGGTAATACGCCGTAAAGATACTCCCGAGATTATCCGTATAGTTAATCCGTTCAATACAGGCACACCGTTCGAAAATATCGATACAATCTATGGCATATTCAATGGGTACTATGCTGAATATGATTACTATTACGATAATGAGACAATAATGGAAAATTATTGCTATCACGATCAGGATTACTTTATAGAAATTGATACGCGCGAAAATGAGCTTGGAGAAATGCCGGTGAATGGCTATCTATTCAACGGGATTTATTCAACAAATTTAGGTTTGCCATTTAGTGGTTATGTCAAAATCAAAGACGGGGTAATGCGCGACTTTGCCAACGATTATATACTCACACTCCCAGGCTCGGAACCGAAGGAGCTAACTGTAGTGGATGTATTCTACAAAGATCACCGCACTATAAATGAGATATTCTTCTCGGAAAAATACACCCAAAAGTCTTCACCGTGCGTGAAGGTTGACATTCCGTGGAATGTATATAAAGTTTCTGCCGCTTTAGTAAGCGCTGAGGATTATGACTCGGAGTCAACACCTAAGGATGTTATGGCAGGTAAGATTCCTAATACAAAAACAGAATATTATTTTGCTGGTACTTCAACTTATAACTTTGATTTTGATTATCCCGACAAGCCTCAGTCTGACGTCCATGCCATCGCTTCTGACAACACAAACTACAAAATCGTAATTGTGTCAGCGTCGTCAAACGGAGACATACAACACGTAGCGGCCGTAGATCACGTCCGCTCGGACAATCCGGATGAATGCGTAAAAATCGGGACTGTAGAGTTCCTCGATCCCATTTTCCGTGCATATGGGCTTGAGGTGCCTATCAATGCAGATATTTATGAATATGCAGATCGTCCAGGGCTTCTCCGCATAGAAACGCCGTGGGAAAAATCTAAATATTTAATGTATCCATCTACGTTTGCATCCGTACTTGACACCCCCACCGACCTCATTATCGATGCCACCAATCCAGAAAAAGTTGAGATTATCTACGGTTGCGTCGGGTATGGTAGTCCTCGTAATGATTGCTATATGTGGCATGCTCTTGCCTATGGCACATACTATACAATACAAATAGATGCATGGCTGGGCGATCCGGAATGCTACGGCCAATATGTAAAGGGGGACAATGAAGAAACCATAACATTCCCTCGTATGATATGTGCATCAATTGCCGAATATGGTGACACAAAATTCAACCATATTTACGGTGATTCTCCTACTGTATTTACTATCACACGCGATCCTGGATCAGTAAATGAAATCGTCGTCGATGAATCTGACGTAGCCCCCGTATATTACAACCTCCAGGGACAGCCGGTAGTCAATCCCGGTAATGGTATCTATATCGTGCGCCGCGGCACAAAAGTAACCAAGGAATACTTACGCTAATCTGACACACCACTAATCATAGCACTGAAGCACATCCGTCAACGCCAACGCTGTGACGGATGTGCCTGTTTTTTGTCAAAAGGCAGCAGGCTCTGTAAAAGATGCGCTAAATGTTAAAAGAACTTCACATACCCTAAGGTTAATTAAAATCTGTAGGGTGCCGCTTCGATAATTATGGCAGTATGCTTATCTTTGCGGCTGATAAATGCAGTGACTACGTGAAAACATTGCTACTCACCATTGTGCTACTGGCAGCGGCGATAGTGCTGCTTGGCGTTAAGGTGCTGTTTGTCAAGGGTTCGAAATTTCCCTCGGGGCATGCCCACGACATAGCGGCGATGAGCAGGAGAAAGCGTAGTGCAGATAAAAAATAAAGTAATTATACTAATATATTTATAATGAGAATTTTACAATTGTCGGTATGCCTGCTGCTCATGGCCTCGGCTATGGTAGGCTGCGGCAAATCAGATGACGAGGCCTCAAAGGACTCAAAAGAGGTACCTGAAATAAGCAAGACCGATAAGGACGGCAACGCACTTGCGGCGATCCGTTACTACGACGTTTCAAAGGTGATGGCGGAATATAACCTCGCCAAAGACTATAACGAAGCCACAATGCGCTTGCAACGCAACTTCGAAAGCACTTATAAGACCCGTCAGGCTACCTTGCAGAAGGCGCAGGAAAGTTTCCAAACAAAGCTCAACGGTGGCCAATTCGCAACGGAAGCAGAGGCAAAGGCAGCTTACGACCTGGTGATGCAGCAGCAAGCTAACGCAGCCAGCGAGTTAGATCGTCTACAACGCAATTCATTGGAACAGAGCGATAAGATGAGTCAGGAGGTTCAGGATTCAATCAACTCGGTGCTCACCGATCTTGGTTCAACCCACAAGCTTGATGCCATCTTTGCCATGTCGACCGACTCTATCCAGAACACTAACAAACTCCAGTACTTCAATCCCGAGCTCGACATCACCGACGCTGTGATTGAAGAGCTCAACAAGCGATATACCAAGGTGGCCGACAAATAAGAGGCGCCCTCCCCACCCATTCTCACAACAGATTATTCTCAACAGCACCATATTTCTGATACATTCGTAATCGTACACATTCCCAAGCCGGGGGCGACCCCCAACTATCCCCCCGGCAAATTTCCCCAACCTTAGAGGCCGTCCGCGAGGATAGCCTCTATTTTTTTGCACCCTCACCTGAGTGGGACAAGTCGGTGTAGCCGCAAACGCTTTGAGGAGTTGCGTCGAAACATGATGTTTTCGTCGCAACTCCTCAAAATCTGTCTGAAGTTATTTAGTATGCTGATAAAGGTTTAATGCGGGAGTGCTATTACTTCTTGTTTTTCTTGTCTTTCTTGTCTTTGGGGGTGTTGGGAGCCTGGGATTTAGCTTTGTCTTTGTCGCCCTTTTTATCCTTGTTGATCATTTGGCCGTGGTGCGACTGGCCGTGGCGGCATTTGCCATCGAGCTTTCCTGCTTTGCCACCTTGTGGCTGAGCCACTACGATGTTCTCAAGGTAGGTGACATACTGCTCAGGGGTGAGTATCGACTGCAACTGCTTGAGATACTCGCGTTGTGCTTCCTGACGAGCGGCCATGCGCTCGGCTTTGGTGTTGGCGTCTTTAGCTGCCTGCTGTGCCTTGGCCTGTTCGCATTTTGCTTTAGCGTCGGCCTTGAGCTGATTAACTGATGCTTGCTGCTCAGGGGTGAGGAGAATGCCTTCAAAGGCGATTTCCTCCATGTTGGTAGGACGGTAACGCTTGTCCTGAGGTCCTTGGGGTCCGCGGGCTCCAACGCATTGAGCATTGTCGGCTGATGAGTTGGTGCATTCGTCGGGACACTGTGCAAAGGCGCTGAAACCAAAGATTGAGGCCATTGCCACCGAAAGGATCATGAATTTCTTTTTCATAGTCGTATGGGTTTTTATAGTTAGATTAATAATTTCGTATTTCGTTTTACTGATTATATGACGCTGCAGGGCGCAAAAGGTTTATTTGCGCTGAGGTGATTATAACGTTGTTTAACTTATTGGTTAAATGATGATTATTTCTTGAAAAAATCCTTTAACGCCTGATACACCCTCCTCACGGGTAGCCCCATGACGTTGTAATATGAGCCGTCGATGCCTGTGATGCCGACGGCGCCTATCCACTCTTGGATGCCGTAAGCGCCGGCTTTATCCATTGGGCGGTAGCGGTTTACGTAGTAGTCGATTTCGCTGTCGGTGAGTGGGGCGAAGGTGACGGCGGTGGTGACGGCGAAGGTGTGCACTCGCTTGTCGTCGGCTATAGTTACGCCGGTAGTCACCTGGTGGGTGCGTCCACTCAGCTGGCGTAGCATACGGCGGGCATCGGCTTCGTCGCGGGGCTTTCCGAGCACGGCGCCGTCGACTATCACCACGGTGTCGGCAGTGATGAGTATGTCGGCTGGGGCAAGCGTGGGGCGATATGCGTCGGCCTTGAGGCGCGAGAGGTATTCGGGCACTTGGTGCGCTTCGAGCTCCGGGGGGTATGTTTCATCTACCTCAATAGCGGCGGGTCGGGTAAAGGGTATGTCGAGCATGGTCATCAGTTCCTGGCGGCGGGGCGATGCGCTTGCCAGGAGGATGCGCCGACCTTCGAGATGCGACAGTGTAGGTGGAAGACTCATAGTCCGTAAGCTTCGTTGGTTGACTCCCATGTGCCTTGGGCTTTCATTATCTCCTCGATCAGGTCGCGTGCCACGCCATAGCCGCCGATGGCCGGACTTATGTAAGATGCCATAGCTAAAACATCGGACACAGCATCGGCCGGACAAACCGACAGACCTACAAGGCGCATCGGCTCGACATCGGGCACGTCATCGCCCACGTAGGCCACTTCCTGTGGCATGAGTGAGTGCCGCTCCATCCAGCGGTGGAGGGCAGTGACCTTGTCAAGGCTCCCCAGGTACATGTCGTCGCCGCTAATGCCGATTCCCTCGAATCGCCGGCGCACCGACTCGGTGTCGGCGCCGCTGATAAGTGCCAGGTGGTATCCGCACTTTACGGCCTGCACCATTGAGTAGCCATCGCGCAGGTTGGCCATGCGGCAGGGTATGCCGTCGCGGTCCATTGGCACGGTGGCGGGTGAAAGCACGCCGTCAACGTCGAAAGCTATACCTTTGATAAGTTTCAGGTCGTAGTCAATCTTGCTCATATTCCTTGATGATGTGATGCGATAATATGCTGTAAATCTGGGCTAAATCGGGAGGCAGCGAGTCGATGTGCGATTGAATCACATTGATGTCGCCACGCCGGGCTGGCCCGGTCTGTGCGTTGTGTGGCCCTATTAGGGCTGCTTTGTCGAGCATCGCCTGAGCCAGTGGCACCATGGCCGTGAAGTCAACCCCCAGTGGGCGCAGCAGCCGGTCGGATATGTCCCACAGATGGTTGGTGAAGTTGCAAGC
Organism: uncultured Muribaculaceae bacterium; assembly: GCA_964517875.1. Taxonomy (GTDB): domain Bacteria; phylum Bacteroidota; class Bacteroidia; order Bacteroidales; family Muribaculaceae; genus JAJPXC01. Next base: position 6,732 of record CAZFEU010000009.1, read on the forward strand.
CATTACGGCGGCGATGTGTAGCTGTCGGCGTTGGGCGCTGTCAGCGGTGTGTACGTTGTCGCTGATGCGGCGTGCCAACGACAATAGTTGGTCGGTTACTGTGTCAGATGAGCCTTCGATAAATAAGGGTAGGTGGCTCCAGTCGACCGGCACTTCTTTAGTTAGGGTCTGCAAGGGGTAGAACACTCCGCAATGAGTTTTATGCTGGCTCAGTGCTGATAGCGGAATGCTTCCTGAGGTGTGTGCCCACACGCCCACATCGGGGGTGGAGGCGGCGATATTGGCTATTGCATCGTCGCTCACCGCCAATATATAATAATGTGCGTCGGTGGGAAGCTGGTCAACCGCATGCGATGAAACGTGGCGCACCTCGGCTGCTGATTCAAGCGCTCTGAGCATATGCCATGCCACATTGCCCTGGCCTATTACCACTAACTTGGGCTTCATCAGTCTTGCTGCTGGGGTTGCCACTGACCGATATGGACTTTCTCCCAAAGGAGCTTGTCGGTGGCCTGTGGCTTACGCACCTCGTCGGGGTGGCCTATGGTGATAACGCACAGCACAGGGAGGTTGCGGGGCATCTGGAGCAACTCCTGGATGTAGTCGCTGGCAGGAACGCCGTCGGCGCCATAGCGGTCGCGCACCTCTATCCAGCAAGAGCCCAGATTGAGGTCGGCTGCCTGGAGCTGGATGTATGAAGCGGCAATCGATGCGTCCTCAATCCACGCTTCGGAGAGCTCGGGGTCGGCGGCTACCACGATGGCGAGCGGAGCCTTGGCTATTGGCATAGCACCGGCCGACTTGCAATGACTGAGCTTCTCGAGCACTTCGGGGTCCTCGACAGCGATGAACTGCCAGGGGCGTGAATTTTTAGATGTCGGAGCCATAAGTGCGGCTTCGAGTATGAGGCGCACCTGGTCGGGATCGATGGGCTGAGGGGTGTATCGCCTGATGCTGCGGCGATTGATGATAAGTTGATGAATGTCGGTCATAAGAGCATTTAGCGATGGCATACCCATGCTCCGGGGTAGTTGCGGCCAAGCGAGCCGTTGGTGTTGTGGGCTTGTGCTTGTGCTATAGTGCGCCCGGTAGCCGCATATATGCGGTATTTGCCATCTTTTTCAAGGATTTGCAATGTTTTGTCGGATGCCCGACGGAGGTATGATTCGGCTTCGCCGCGTGTGGGTAGCGACGCTACAATCAGGCAGTAGGGGTCGTCGGCAAGCATGCGGCGTGTAGGCTGCTTTGTTACCGCTGCGGGTGTCTCGGGAGCAGGTGTTGCAGCTTGTTTAGCTATTTTAGCTTCGGTAGGTTGGTCATCATTGATGCTGACCGAGGATGTCGACTCGGGAGCTGGCTGCTCGGTGATCTGAGCGGGCGCGGGAGGGGTGGCCGACTTCGGTGGGGTGATTGTTGACACGGGGTTGAGCGACGCCTGGTCGATGTCGTGGTCAACAGTGATGGGAGTGGTGAGCAGTATACCCATGCCCACGAGCAGAGCCACCGATGCGGCGATGCGCGTGGCCACTCTGATCCAGCGAGCCGGACGTATCGGGTCGGGTGAAAGCTCTCCGCGGATTATGGCGTCGCGGCGCACCGTCTCGAGCAGAGCAGGGGCTGCTACGGGACGCAGCAGGAAGCAGTCGGCACATGTCAGCGGGGAGTTGGCCGGGGTGAACAGGGGTGCCTGAGTGTCTCCCTGAAGCAGGAATGTGCCTACCTGATCTACCAGAAGGTGTCCTTGTGCCGCGAGGTCGGCGTGCATCCCCTTTACGGTGGTAGCGATAATTTCGTTGGCCTGGTCGTACGATATACCCTGGGCGCGAGCTATCGAGGCGGTGAGCAGTCCATCATTGTGGTTGAGCGACGGATTGAACGCCATGGTGCGGCTCGGGGGGTAGATGATGCCGGCGGCTGAGTCGATACGTGCTGGCTCATAGCTTGCTACAAACGCTCCCCAGCCGGGCACGATCACGCAATCGTGGCGGCTTAGCAGGTAGGTGATATGCAGGTCTATGAGTTTCACGCTTCAAAGGTAGGCATTATTCGCGACACTCGCAAACTAAAACATTAGTACGGGGGATTAGGTGAGGTCGGAGAGCTCGAGCCAGCGCAGTTCTTTTTCGTCGAGGAGGTCTTTGATTTGCTGAAAGCGGGTTGACATGGCGGCGAAGTCGTCGACTACCTCGCCCGATGAGAATGCAGCCTCAATTGATGTTTTTTCAGCGTTGAGCTGCTCGATTTCGGCGGTAAGGGTGTCGAATTCGCGCTGCTCTTTGTAGGTCATGCGTCGGGGGCGTTCGTTTTGGGGGCGTTTTGGGGCCGAGGCTTGCTGCTTGCTGCGCTCGGCGGCGGCCTGCTGACGGTCGTGTTCGGCTTGCCATTCGCGGTAGTCGGTGTAGGAACCGGGAAAATCTTTTACCACACCATCGCCTTGAAACACAAAGAGATGGTCGACAATCGAGTCGAGGAAAAAGCGGTCGTGGCTGATGACGATGACGCATCCGCGGAACGAGCGGAGGTAGTCTTCGAGTATGCCGAGGGTTACGATGTCGAGGTCGTTGGTCGGCTCGTCGAGTATCAGGAAATTGGGGGAGCGCATCAGCACGGCGGCGAGGTGCAGCCGGGCGCGCTCACCCCCTGAGAGGGTGTGGATGTATTTCTGCTGGTCGGCCGGGGTGAACAGGAAGTGGTTGAGAAACTGCATGGGTGAATAGCGCGTGTCGCCATTGATCACGATGTCCTCGGCTATGTCGGTGATAGCGTCGATAACGCGTTGGTTGTCATTGAACTTTATCCCCTCTTGCGAGTAGTAGCCAAATTTCACGGTTTCACCGATGTCGAAGTGCCCGGCATCGGGCGATACCTCACCTTGCAGCATCTTTATAAAGGTGGATTTGCCCACGCCGTTGGCTCCGATGATGCCCACCTTCTCGTAGCGGGCAAATGTGTAGTTGAAGTCGTCGAGCAGCACCTTGTCGCCATAACGCTTTGACACGCCTTGGGCTACGAATATCTTGGAGCCGATGTAGGATGACTTCACGTTGAGCTCTACATTTTTCTCGTCGAGGCGCACCTGCGACCGCTGCTTAAGGTCGTGGAATGCATCGATGCGGTATTTAGCCTTTCCGGCGCGGGCCTGGGGCTGACGGTTCATCCAGTCTTGCTCTTTGCGCAGGGTGTTTTTCACGCGGGCGAGCTCGGCCGACATCGCCTCGATGCGCTCGGCTCGGCGGCGCAGATAGTAGTCGTAGTTGCCGTCGTATTTATATATGTGCTCGCGGTCGATCTCGATTATGGAGTTGCACACGCGGTCGAGGAAATATCGGTCGTGAGTGACCATCAGGATCGTGGAGCGGGAACGGGCCAGCCAGTTCTCGAGCCATTCCACGGTGGCGATGTCGAGGTGGTTGGTGGGCTCGTCGAGGATTATGAGCTGAGGCTCTGACAGTATGAGCCGAGCCAGGGCCACACGTTTGCGCTGTCCGCCCGACAATTGGGCGATGTGCTGCGACAAGTCGGTGATTTGCAGCTGGGTGAGCAGCTGCCGCAGTGAATCTTGGTAGGTCCAGGCATGAGATTCGTCCATCGCATGGGTTGCGGCAGCTATAGCGTCGTCGTTGCCGCTTTCCATGGCTTCCATATATAGCTTGACGGCGCGAGTCACGGGGGTATCGTCGAGCAGGCAGGCTTCGAGCACCGTGGAGTCGTCGGGCAGGTAGGGAATTTGCTCAAGGAAGCCCACGCGCAGGTCGCGGTGGAAGGTGATCGTGCCGCTGTCGGGAGCTTCAACGCCGGCGAGGCAGCGCAGCATCGTGGTTTTGCCGGTTCCGTTTTTGGCGATAAGTCCTATCTTGTCACCCTCGTTGATGCCGAAGGTTACGTCTTGAAACAGTATGCGGTCGCCGACGCTTTTGGTGAGTTGCTCAACTTGCAGATAGCATGCCATGACAGTTGTTCTATTTGTTATTCCATGAAAAATGCAGCTTCCTCGATGATCTGGCGGCAAAGTGTAGCTGTCAGTGGGTCGTGACGATCGGCCTCGTGCCTGGCGCGCTCCACAATCACATCAAACTGCTGGGGAAACCGGTTGAGCATCAGGCGCAAAGCTGCGTATCGGTTGATGGCCTCAGGGGCGCGCCACAGCTCGTCGGCGATGTCAAAGCAGTAGTCGAGTCGGCGCAATAGTTTGTGGCACAGCACATCCACCACCTCCGGTGTGTCGGCAGTGAGAGCCCAGCGCATAGCCGTGGCGGGTTGCATGGCGTTGGCGGGATAAATCATGGGTGCGATGAGCATACTCTCGCGGGTGGTGCGGTTGGCCCACAGTTGCTCGGCCAGCGACACTGATTGGGGCGTATCGGCGGCAATTTCAGTGAGCTGTGGCAAATTCAGACCGAAGATTATACGGTAGGGCGCACCGGCGCGGCGCAACTGTTCGGCAAGTGCGCCATTGCGCATTGCAAAAAATCGACGTTTGAGCCGCTGCATATCATTGAATTGGGTATTTTCCTTCTCCATAAGCGATGACAAAGATAGTGATTTTCACGCCAACTCCCAATGTTGTGAAAGGGCGAACTGCCGCAACTGCATCAAAATGTGTGTAGGTACAACGCAAATAAACCACCCTGCAGGGATATGTCCCCCAACCGTTATGCCACTTGTCATTCCATCCCGGTGTTGAATATAGATAGATGATATTTTGATGGTTGCCCTGTAATTATTTGAACGTAATATGTAACATTTCAAAAAAAAATATTTACCTTTGCCGAGCAGACCAAAAACGCAGAAGCCCTGCCTTGGGTTGAGCGGGAGGGTCGGCAGACATAGTTAATTAGCGTTTACTTTGCGCTCTTTCTTGACTCGTTGAAATCTGGAAAATTTCTTTGGTATAGTCGGGAATGCGGCAAATAGTAGATGCCTTGTGGATATGTATATTCCATTGACTGCTGACGCGAGAGCGCAGGCAATTGATGTCAATTCACATATTCTGCGTGAGGCTTCTGCAAGTTTGCTCGTTCAACTATACCGGGCAATTCCAGAGCCTCAACGAGTGGAACGAGCAACGAGTTGGCTCTCACGCAATTCTTTTTTTATCGATTTTACCATTAGGAGAGCGATGGAATATCCGAAGGTGGAACGGAGCGACATTGTTCGGATATAATTTAACTAATTGCTCCACACTCACAACAATGGTAAAAAAATTAACTCGTTTCCCTCTGTACATTATTATGTGCATGATTTTTTCAGTTTTTGTCACCTCGTGCGGCGATGACGACAAAGACAAAGATGAACCTACACCACCGACCCCCTCGAGCCCTATAGTAGGCACGTGGGTAGCCCAAAACAGCAGCGGGGATTATTATGACAACTATACATTGGTTTTCTCGGATGATAATACCGGCTATATTCGTAATGACTTTGGCACAAGGACTACAGTGTCTAAGCAGATGAATTTTAACTGGTCGCTGACTCTCACAAGCTCAGGTCAATACCTGCTTTCTGTGATATACCAATCGGGCGACCGTGATATCGACGGCCCCTTCTCGGGAGGTTACGCCCAGTACAACAGCACGGTGACGATTGCGGGCACCACGCTCTCTATTCTGACCGGCAATAATACCGTAATGCTTTTTACTCGTAGATAATATCGCGAGAAATACTAATGCCAATTTCGAGAGGTATGGTTAACGTAAAACTATACCTCTCATTTTTCAAAAACTAAGAATATGAAGAAAATAGTTTTCTATTTCCTAATATGCGTATTTTCAGTCGCATTAGTGGGTTGTGAAACACACGATGAAGAACCTACTCCCGAACCTAATCCCATAACAAAGCCTACTACATCACAACAAAAGATCGTAGGGAGGTGGTTGTGTTATAAAGATGCCTATGGTGATCCATGGGAAAAACCTTTGTTGTATTGTTTTGACTCAGACGGAACGGGCTTCGAATGGTTCCAGGATGAGCCGTATTCCGATCGATGGATTTTTTCTTATTACATTACCGAATCTGAGTTGTGCTTGTTTGATGAATGGGATGCACATAGACTTAGCTATACATTCTCAGATGATGGAAACACACTGACCATCTATGGTATGGATGATAATGACATGAGGGTGTTGCGACTCTCTAAGCAATAAGGTCAGCACTACGCCAACTTATCCCCTCCCCGAAGGACTGCAATATCCGGCTTTCGGGGGGGCAACAGTTGTTGAGAGATGTTGTAATGTCTATATCATCTATGTATTTTTGCTGTGAAACTCAGAAAAATATCACTTATGCTTAAAACGAAAAAAACACTGCTGGTGCTTGTTGCGTTATTTGTGTCGGTTAAGGCTCACGCTCAAACGCCAATTGTACAACGATTGGAGGTTGAGATACGTGGCGGCCTGTCAACTCCGCTTGGCCAATATGACTCACGCATAGCTCCAATTAGTGTTACTTATGGTCTGGAAGTTCGGTATAATTTTGAAGGTTCGCCGTGGGATTGCGGCCTGATGTTTGATAAAGCAATAGGATTTAAGAGGAAGGAACTACCCGATGGTGGGTTTAATTATTTAAGTATCAGTAATCACTTTTTGGCTTTCGCGGGCTGTGGGGATTACAATATGAGGCAAGGCAAGAGGGTAAATCCGTTTGTTGGAGCAGCGCTCGGCGTAGTTACAACTGGCACATCGATGCTTTTCGCCCCTCGAATAGGTGTGGAGTTTTTTCGCCACTTGCGCCTCATGGCTCAGTTTAATGTGTGCGGCAAGGCGCATAATAATTTGGGTATCACCATAGGTTTGGTGGTAGGAGGTCGCCCAAAGAAACGGTAATAAACATATCTGTAATAGCTTGCAAATTTGGTAAGTTATGGCTCGCACGGAGTTGCAACTATGCGGTGGGGATGATGTTTTGAGGGGGAATTTCGATGTGTGGGGGAAAATAGCTATCTTCGCGGTAGTAATAGTGATATTTTATGGTACAGATTTCCACTCGAGTCAACTCGCTGGCGCAATCGGCCACTTTGGCAATGTCGCAAAAAAGTGCCGAGCTCAAGGCCCAAGGTGTTGATGTAATAAATATGTCGGTGGGTGAGCCCGATTTTCCCACTCCCCAATTCATCAAGGATGCGGCAAAACTCGCTATCGATGAAAACTATACACGCTACACTCCGGTGTCCGGATATATGTCGCTGCGTGAAGCTGTGGCCCGAAAGCTCAAAAATGAGAATGGCCTGGACTACGCACCCGAGCAGATAGTAGTATCGGGAGGTGCCAAGCAAGCGCTGTGCAACACGGTGCTGTCGGTGGTAAATCCGGGTGATGAGGTGATAGTGCCCACCCCGGCCTGGGTGAGCTATGTGGAGATGGTGAAGCTGGCCGAAGGGGTGACTGTAGAGGTGTCTGCTTCAATTGAGCAAGATTTCAAGATCACACCGCAACAGCTCGAAGATGCGTTGACTGAGCGCACAAGGCTTATAATACTTTGTTCGCCATCCAATCCGTCGGGCGCGGTGTACAGCCGCACTGAGCTACAGGCATTGGTGGATGTGCTGGCCAAGTACCCCGATGTAGTGGTGCTGGCCGACGAAATATATGAGCACATCAACTTCACGGGCTCATTCACATCGCTGGCCTCGTTCCCCGAAATTGCCGACCGCACGGTGGTAATCAATGGTGTGTCAAAGGCTTATGCCATGACCGGGTGGCGCATAGGATACCTGGCCGCACCGCTGGCCATAGCTAAAGCCACTACCAAGCTACAAGGACAGATGACCTCAAACGCATCGTCAATAGCCCAAAAGGCTGCTGAGGCCGCCTACAACGGCCCGCAGGAGTGCGTGGCTCAGATGTGCGAAGCCTTTGAACGTCGCCGCGACCTGATAGTGGCGCTTGCGTCCAACATACCCGGCTGGAAGGTGAATCGCCCTGACGGAGCTTTCTATCTGCTCCCCGACGTAAGCCAGCTCTTAGGCTGTATGGCACCCGACGGCACACGCATAGCCACATCGGGCGACTATGCCATGTACCTGCTCCGCGAGGCCCATGTGGCCACAGTGGACGGCGCGGCTTTCTGCGCACCCGGATATATCAGACTCAGCTATGCCACATCGGACGACAATATCCGTGAGGCTCTGCGCCGCATAGCTGAGGCTACAGCCCGACTCGTTTAACCCGCATTAGATAACATATACAATTACTTCAAGATATGAATTTCATTGACGAACTCACCTGGCGCGGCATGATTCACACTGTGATGCCGGGCACTGAAGAGCAACTTAAGAAGGAAATGACTACGGCCTACCTGGGCATTGACCCTACGGCCGACTCTCTACACATAGGCCACCTGGTAGGTGTGATGATATTAAAGCACTTCCAGCGTGCCGGACATCGCCCCATAGCACTCGTAGGTGGCGCAACAGGCATGATAGGCGACCCCTCGATGAAAAGCCAGGAGCGCAAGCTGCTCGACGAGGAAACTTTACGTCACAATCAGGAAGCCATCAAGAAGCAGCTCTCCAAATTTCTCGACTTTGACTCTGACGCTCCAAACGCCGCCGTGATGGTCAACAACTACGACTGGATGTCGAGATTCTCATTTCTCGACTTCATACGCGATGTAGGCAAGCTCATCACCGTCAACTATATGATGGCTAAGGATTCAGTGAAAAAACGCTTGTCGGGCGAGGATCGCGAAGGCATGTCGTTCACCGAATTCTCCTACCAGCTTGTGCAAGGATACGACTTCTTGCACCTTTACAAGGAGTACGGTTGCCGATTGCAGCTTGGCGGCTCTGATCAGTGGGGCAACATCACCACCGGTACGGAGCTGATACGTCGCACTCTCGGCGGTGAGGCCTACGCACTGACATGTCCGCTGATCACCAAGGCCGATGGAGGTAAGTTTGGCAAGACAGAAAGTGGCAACGTATGGCTTGATCCTCGCTATACGTCACCCTACAAGTTCTATCAGTTCTGGCTCAACACCACTGATGCCGACGCTGAGAAATACATAAAAATCTTCACCGAGCTTACAAAAGAAGAAGTGGAAGAGCTCGTTGAGCAGCAGAAAGCCGACCCCGGGCAGCGTCCGCTGCAAAAACGTCTGGCCAAGGAAATCACCACTATGGTGCACTCGGCCGCCGATTACGAGGCTGCTGTCGAGGCATCACAGATATTATTCAGCAATCACGCCAATGAGGCTCTGCGCCGCATCGACGAGCAGACACTGCTCGACGTGATGGCCGGCGTGCCGCAATTTGAGGTTTCGCTTCAGGATATCAAAGATGGTATCAAGCTCGCCGACCTCCTTACCGAGAAGGCGCAGGTATTTCCATCGAAGGGTGAAGCCCGCAAGATGGCTCAACAGGGAGGCTTCTCAATCAACAAGGAGAAGGTGACCGACATCTACGCACCCGCCTCCACCGATATGCTCCTTCAGGGTAAATACATATTGGCACAGCGAGGCAAGAAGAATTATTACCTATTCATTGCCAAGTGAAGCCCCTGTTTTTCAGCATGATGGGCGTTTCTTTGCAATGCTTTAGCAAAAAATAACCGTAAATATTTGCACACATCGCAAATCGCGCGTAAATTTGCAGCGCTTTTAGGCTCCCAGGAGCTTGAAGCATAGGATTGTCTTATGGTGTAATGGTAGCACTGCAGTTTTTGGTTCTGCCTGTCTTGGTTCGAATCCAGGTAAGACAACATTCAAAATCGCTAAATCGATGATTACTCAATCGGTTTAGCGATTGTGCTTTATCCCCCACCACTCCTTTTCACCACACCTTGTAGAGTTTTGTGGGATAATAGAGATAAAGGTTGTATTTTTGCGGATTTATTTAATCGCAAAGCAATGAATTACATCGAACAATCAGAAATTGCCTCAAAGCGTGCGTACGAAGTCCTCGCTGATTCGGGCGTAGTTGAGGCGTGGGAGCGCGCCGGGGCAGAGGTGAGGCTCGTGGGCTCACTCAAAATGGGGTTACTGGCAAAACATCGTGACATTGACTTGCACGTTTACTCTTGCGGCATTACTGAGGAAAAAAGTTTTGCCATTGCGGCGCAATTGGCGAGAAATCCTAAGGTGGCCGAGATAAAATGCATTAACGGTCTACACACCGACGAGCATTGTGTAGCATGGCACTTGCAATATAAAATGCAGGATAATGAGATATGGCAGATTGATATAATACATATCGAGAGGGATACTGTTTACGACGGATATTTTGAGCAAATGGCCGACCGGATTTTGTCGAGACTTACGCCGGAATTAAAAAACGCCATCCTCTCGATGAAGTACGAAACTCCTGATGGTGAGGAAATCCACGGAGTGGAGTATTATGAAGCCGTCATAGCCGATGGCGTGCGCAATCTTCAAGACCTAAGGGCTTGGTTGAAGATACGCCGATCCAAGCCATTCTACTACTGGATGCCCGACCAGCCCCAATAGCGTCCCCGCTGCTATAATGCTTTACTTAAGGTGCGTTTGGATGGAGGGTATATAAGAAAAGAGGATTTCCGTAGTGAAAATCCTCTTTGCAGTACCCAGACCCGGGATCGAACCGGGATGGATTGCTCCACTGGTGTTTGAGACCAGCGCGTCTACCGATTCCGCCATCTGGGCTTGCGGGGACAAAGATAGAGAAAAAAATAATGGCGCGCAACTTTGCGAGCCATTATTTTTTGCGTTGTGGAGCTGTAGGCTCTTAACGCACTATAGTGAGGTTGATTCGCTCGGTGGCAGAGTAGCGCTTACCGTTGTTGAGCAGGGTGTAGCATCGGTATGTGCCTGATGGGACGTCGGCGTTGGATGCGTCCTTAAGATTCCACGTGTAGGGGTAAGTGACGGATTCAACGGTCTGAACTACTGCGCCCTGTGCATCCTCGATAATCAGGCGACCGGTGGGCTGGCCATCGAAGTTGTGGTCGATGTCGAATGTCACCTCGGTACGAGCATGCTTGCGATCGAGGGTGAGGGATGAGCGTATTTCATCGTTTACCACAACGAAGTTGATGGTGCGTGAGGAACGGTTGCCCATATTGTCGCCTATGCCGAGAGTGAGGTAGTGTCGTCCGTCCTGAAGGTCGGACATGGGGAATTGGATTGAAGCCGAACCGTCGGCTTTCACTGCCAGTGTGCCTCGAACGCTTGGATATGACGATTTGTTGTCGAGTGTGAGGGTGACACTTGAGCCGATAGTGCCGTCAGCCACGTTAAATCCGCTGGGGTCGGCGAGTATTTCGGCGTAGAGTGTGGGAGCGCTACCTACGGTATTGCCGTCGGCAAAGGTGTCATCGTCGAGATACATCTTGCTGATTACGGGTGCTGAGTTGTCGGTGACAGATGTCTCGGGCGAAGGGGTTGAGCTGATTGTGATGGGTGAACATATGCCGGTGGCGATGCCCGTGTGGGTGTCGTTTATGGCCCAGAGAGTTAGTCGTGTGTTCTGGTCGGCACGCAGTGATTGTGGTAGAACGCATTGCGCTGTGAACTCGCCGTTGACAACTTCGGCTGTTACTTCGGCGAGCATGGTCTCGTCAAGTGTCACTTCGCGCGGGTCGGAGTTGCCGTCCTTGGGCGATGACATTATGGTGACAGGCGCTTCATATATTGATATTGTGACAAGACCGTTGTAATTGTCAATGGTATTGCCTTGATCGTCGGTGATGATACCTTGGATTGTGTTGTCGCTCAACGGATATAGTACAGGGTCGCTCTCGACGGGATTACTGTTGATCACGGTGGTCTTGGCTATGAGCTGGGGAGCGAGGTAGGGAACTTCGGGGTCACCAAGCAGATTGTAGGCCATGGTGTTGATATGAACGTTGACATCGGGGGTTTCCATCACTTCATTCTGGGCCTGTCGGTAGATCTGGCCAATGGTGGTGTTGCCTGTGGCTGCTGCGAACGCTTTGCCCATGGCGAGGTTGAGGTAATGGTTGGAGTCGGCGTAGACGGTGCGGCTTGAACCTACCACGGCGATCGCTCCACCGTTGGGGTTGTATAGCATAGCCTCGGCAATACCATCGCTAAGACGGTCGAATGCGTAGGAATCGCAAGTGGCCAGAGTCCATATCGGCAGATGGCTGTAGGGTACTGACTCGGCGTATTTCTTATGCCAGAGATAGTTGAACAGGGTGAGGTTTTCGGAATTGCCGTGCCCTACGTACATCACATAGTCTTGCCCCTGTTTGAGCGATTGGATTATTTGCTGGCGTCCTTCGTAGGCATCTTCGCCACGCCAGGGATAAACGTTGTTGAACACCTTGGTAAATGTGGTGGCTGGGGCGAGGGGAGCCATGGCGGCAATGACAAGCTCGGCTTGTTTTTCATGCTTGTTGGCATCATTGTCGTCGGCGAATGCGAGAACATTGTTGCGGTATGGGCGGTCAACCGGAGTTGACATGTGCTTGATTATTTTGTCAACTACCACGTCGGGGTTGGTCTGTGACGGGATGCGTCCTACGGCAATGTCCATTTTGGTTGATGACACATTGGCGGGGTTGAAATAGTCGTCGAGGAAACCGAAATAATCATCGCTTGCATAGTTGGTGGCATTGGTGCCCATGCAGGTGTAGTCGGAAGTTTGATAAGTGAGGAGGGCATCATCGGCCTGGAATGAAATCTGGCGGTTATCGTAAATGCCGTGGCCGAATAGCAGGAGTGAGCGGAATTTTTCGTTGTCGCGGTCATAGAACATCTTGGCCACACGGCGATAAGCCATCACGTCGGGAGTGCCTGACGAAAACTCGTTGAATACCTCGCTCTGTTTTACTACCACTACGTCGATGCCCTGGATCTCGTTATGAGCTTTGGCCAGCCTTTGAGCAGCATCGTAGCATGTCTCATTTGAGATGATGAGCATGTGTGGGGTAGGGAGTGAGTGAATATTCTGGTTGGCCACTTCTCCAATTACCTCGGGTGTGGGGAATTGGCGTGTAGGATCGAATACGATGGTGCGTAGAGCTGGTGTGTCAGATGTGTTGTAGTTTTGGTCGGGTGTGAACCACAGCTGATTAGTGCTGCTGCGGAATGTGTTGAACTGGCGTATTTGTGTAACATCCGTAATATCCCAGATCAAAGTTTTGGTAGAAGCATCGTCGAGAGAGAACTTAATGCGGTGGGAGCTAAGTGCGTTGGGGAAGTGCAATATGCGCTGACTGCGGTCGGCAAGAGTGTTGTGGCTGGGATAGCTGAAAAACACCCAGTCAATAGCACCGTAGGAATAGCCCGTGCTTGCAGCCGTGGCTGCGCTTGGGGCTACGTTTATAGTGTAAGTGTCAGAACCCCCTTCGCCACGCATGGTGAAATACTGGTAGCCGTAGGCACGGGAGAAAATTTGCAGGTCGGTTGTTTGTATTGAGCCGGCATTGTTGGTCGACGAGCCCTTTTTGATGTCGTTGTCAAGATTAACCTCGAATCGGGGTTCAACCCGGCTCGACTTGGCTGCCGATGTGTAGGATACGTATCCCTGCGACGAATCGTATATTGGTGCCGTAACGGTGAATGTTAATGGGCGGTCGCCTGTTTCTTTGAGATTCTTGCTGAAGAAGCGGGCTCCACCTTGTCCGGGATTGGCTTCATTGAAGTCGTAAAAATCAATTGAGGTGTGGGTTGTGACATCATATGCGTTGTTGACGTTGCGACTCACCCTGGGGATGCTCGTTGGACTCTGCGAGTCGGTGAGGAAGTAGTAGCCGGCGGTGGCGCTGAAGTTGGTGCGGATGTTCTGGTGATAATACTGGTTGTAGGAAAGAGTGACGCTATTCGGACCCTCGCCATAGAACAGGATACGGCCATCGTCGGTGCGTACTACGGGAGTTTGGGGCAGGTCGTCGGGCCCCTCGGCATCAAAGCGTTGCGATGTGAGGGCAGCTCCGCCATATCCACAGACTACCACCTTCGAGGGGTCGGAGAACCCCATTTCGCGTAGTTGATTAGCCGTGAGCTGGTAAATGCCGTTGTCCACAACTTTAATTTTGACCCAATTGCCTGAACCAAGTACCGACTTGCCGTTGTAATAAGTCGGGCTAAACGCCGATGCGGTGATCAGTGTTGCGATTGCTGAGGCAGTGAGCAGGAATCTGTTTGCTTTATGGGGTAATATTTTCATATTTAGTGTGTTATCTAACGTTGAAGTGAAGCACCTGTGTGTCGTTGACGGCCACTTCGATTGATGTGTCAGGGTTTATGATGAAGTCGTCGGCGATGATGCAGGGGGCTATCTGATCGCCGTTTTTGAGAGTCATCCAATGGCTAAGTGCTTGAATTGAGCGGGGTATAAGCCATGTTGTGGTGTCGACATGCACAGTGTTGCCATTGAGGGTGATGGTGTCGATGATGCGTGGGGTGGGGAGCCATTGCCCGGTCACCCAAGCTGAGTCGAAACATTGGGACAGCTGAGAATCGAGCCATTCGGAAGGTGGGTTGATGCGCAAGCCTACGGTGATGGCATCGTAGTAGCGATTGGCAAATTTCTCGGCTATTGATTTGCCAAGGCGCGAGATGCGAACCACCGCATAGGGCGTGGCCGTCCATTGCCCCTCAATGCCGGGTAAAAACAGCGGCATGTTGCGGTTGAGGCAAGCGGAGTCAGGGTATGTGCTGACCTTAGGCCACGATTCAATGGGCTGGGCGGGTGTGCGCTCTATGGTGATAATCTTCATCGGTCGGAGTCGCTTACTGTGCCAAGGCGGTTGTACATTACAGCCAGGTGTGAATATATTGAAGTGTTCTGAACCACGATGTCGCCTGCCACGCGTATGCGCACAGGGGTGAAATTCCACAGTCCCTTGATGCCGGCGGCAATAAGTTGGTCGGCCACTTCCTGGGCTTTGTCAACGGGCACGGCTACCACGGCAATCTCGGCGTCGAGCTCGGGGCGTCGTCGGTCGACTTGTGCGATGTCGTAGATCGGCACGCCATGAATCTGTGTGCCCACGATTGAGGGGTCGATGTCAAACCCCGCCACTATGTTGAGCCCATAGCGTGAAAGGCCGGAGTCCTGAATCAGGGCTGCTCCAAGGCTGCCGACACCGACCATCACTGCGTTGTGGCGCTCGCGGAATCCGAGGAAGTATTCAAGCTCCTCTTTCAGTGAATTCACTTCGTAGCCGATGCGGGTTTTTCCCTTGATGTTGAGAAATGACAGGTCTTTGGCTATTTGCGAGGAATCCACGTTGATCTCCTTGGCTATCTGTGTCGATGACACGTAGTCGACGTGGCGTGAGTGGAGCAAGTTCACATACGCCAAGTACCATGGGAGCCTGCGTAGTGTAGGCTCGGGCAGAAACTCTCGGTGGCGTTGACGTGAAGGTTGCATGTCAAATGTGAGATTGTGGTTTATTTCCGCGAAATTACAAAAAAAGCGGCTTAATAACAATTGAAAATTGTTAATAATTAAGTGTGTAGGATGTTATAGGACGATCATAGGATGGCTTAGGATGGCTGGAGAAGCAAGTGGTGGCCGCGCAGGCCCGATAGCCGTCAGGGAGCGGTGACGGCTATCTTGCGGGTGGCGGTGGTGTGTTGCTCGCCGTCGGTGGTGATCGAGGCTTTGTAGAGGTATATGCCGCGGTTGACGCGGTTACCCGAGTTGCTGGTGAGGTCCCACTTCACAGGTGTGGAGGTGAACATGTCGCTGCGTCCCGAGGTGGTTGAGCTCCAGACTTCTGCTCCGAGTAGATTATAGACGGTGACAGTTACAGTGACCTGTGCGTCGGGACGGTCGTGTGTAAGATAGAAGTTGGCTTCAACCGAGGCCGGGTTGGCATCGGAATATATGTCGTAAATAACCGGCGAAAGCCCCTTCTTCACGAAAAATTCGATGGTTTGCTCGGCAAGATTGTAAGAGGTGTCCCATATTCTAAGTTTGAGAGTATGGGCTCCCTCTACGAGGTTTTCGAGGGGGTAAGCTATTGTACCGCCGACTGAGCCATCGGCATTAGGGGTGTAGTGCTGCGACACATTGGTTATCGTTGTAGTCTCGTCGAGGTAGAGGGTCATCTGGTGACCGATGCCGGCTTGCGATAGGTTGAGCCCGCGATTGTCGGATATGGTTGCGAGCACCATAGGTGATTCGTTGACCACTTGGCCGTTGGCGAATGTATTGTGGTTGAGGTAGAACGACTCGATTACCGGCGGGATAGTGTCGGTGGCAGCATTCTGGTCGGTGCCGTACACATAGAGGTCGCGCATACAGCTTGCGGCCTCCTGCCCATCGTTG
Source organism: uncultured Muribaculaceae bacterium (assembly GCA_964517875.1). Taxonomy (GTDB): domain Bacteria; phylum Bacteroidota; class Bacteroidia; order Bacteroidales; family Muribaculaceae; genus JAJPXC01. Next base: position 22,948 of record CAZFEU010000009.1, read on the forward strand.
TTGCAGGCATAGAGGTTGAGCGCTGCCGGACGGTAGTTGTTGGCGATTTCCGAAGGCATGGCGAATTTGATTTTAAACTTGCCTGCTGTGATGGAGTCGTTGCCGGCATATAGGCGTGTGCCTTGCTGCTCGAAGGTTACTTCGTTGCCATCACCCCAGCCGTGGCTGGTGGTGGAGTGCTCGGCATCATATAGAACTGTCGACAGTATTCCTGAGAAGTTGGGCATAAGGTGTCCATTCGGATCGATTACCTCCCCCTCGATGGTCACTTCCTGGCGGGCCATAATGGTGGGTGGATCGGCAGGATCTACCGTTGAGCCGTTGATCGATGTGATGCGTATGCGGTTGGATGGTATGGTCATACGCATCGCCGGGTCGCCCATGAACACGTATCGCAGCTTGTTGGAGTTGTTTTTCAGTCCGTTTTTAGCGTTGCGGTACAGGTCGCCCAGGCGCTGGTATTGTCCGTCACTGTCGCGGCGGGCTATTTGGGCACCCATCTGAGCTGTAAGCAGGCCGTTGTCGCTGATATACACCGGTCGTGTTGCCGAAATGGCGGCGATGACACCTCCTCCTTGTGTGTGCCACATGATTTCGGCTCCACTGATGTTGGCCTGGTCCCAGCGCAGGAAGTCGCATGTGGCGGCATATAGAATGGGGTAGCGGCGGTAGTACATTGAGTTGAAGTCGTTGCTCACGAGGAATTGCTCGTGAGTCCAGCCCGACATATTGGCATGACCCACATAATTCCACCACCACACACCTTCGTCAAGCAGGCGGAACATGTCGGCGCGTGCGGCCGGATAACCGTTGCTCACTTTATCGTAGGCATCGGTGTATATCTTGTCGACCACCAGTTCCGATCCGGTGGGGGTGTCAAGTATCGCGTAATATAGCCGTTCGGTCTGGGTCATATGCTGGCCGCGGTCCTCATCGTCGGCAATGAGCATCACGCGGTTTTTCCATGAGCCGGTGGGCATAGCGTCGTAGTATTGCACGATTTTGTCGACAGCGTTGCGGGCATCCTCGAGTGAGCGCACAGGCATACGTCCAACGGCAATCTCGAGCTGTGATGCTCCTGCCGATGAGCCTGAGCCATCGGCGAGAAAGCCGAAGAAGTCGTCGGTGGTGTATGAGTCATTCTCGTCAAGGCCTGAGTTTGACTGCCATGACGGTATTGTGGGATAAGTGACTAAGGCTGCATTGGAGGTGAGTCTGCGGTTGTCGAATATCGAGCGTCCCATTAAGATGGCGTATTTCAGCTTGTGCGAATATGGAGAGGCATTGCCGCGGTCGTAGAGCATCTTCAACAGCCGGCGGAAGGCACCGGGGTCGGGGGAGCCGGATGAAAATTCATTGTATACGTCGTTGATGTTGACCACGGCCACTTTCATTGAGTCGCGGTCGATGTGAAACTGGGCCAACCTCTGTGCCTGTGAGAGCCAGTCGGGAAAGGTGAATATTACCATGTCGGGGGTTTCCATGGCGTGTAGGTCCTGGTTGGCGACATTGGCCACGAACTTGGGAGAGGGTAGGGTAGCGTTCTCGTCCCAGGCCACGTAGCTGCGTTGGCCAGTGAAGTCGTTGGTGTATTTTGAGTCACTGCTTGCGCTTAATGCCGTGATGTTGAGCGGGTCGGTCACATCCCAAACGTGTGTTGAGGATGTAGCGGAGGAAAGTGCGAACGATGACTGGTTGAGCCAGAATTGCAGATAGCCATTACGCAGTTTCAGCTGTCGGGGGTAGTTGATGGAGATATAGTCGAGGCGTGCCTCGTGGATGGTGGCCGACGAGGAGTGGGTGATGCCTAACTGGAGTTTGTCGCCTGTCACTTCAAATTCCTTGCGGGTGCTGGTCTCCGAGCCGAAAACGTACGACGAAGTAGAGGTTGACTTTATGTCGTCGGCCGCAGCCGTCCAGAGTTTTGTGCCATTGGCGGTGAAGGTCAGGTGTGAGCTTGAGCCGTAGGTTTTAGCGGCAAATCCTACCTGCATCCATACCTGCGGAGATACTGAAGTGTCGCGGTCGGTGAGGTTGAATGTGAAAGTCTGCGACGGTGTGTATTTGAAGTCCTCGCCCAGTAGGTAGTGTCCGGTGAGGCTGAGCGATACAAGGTCGGTTTCGTGGTATAGTCTGTCGTAGAAAGAAGTTGCGTAGCCCGTGGCTCCAGCTGAGGCCGACCCATTGGACTCGGGTATGGAGCGTGGCGACAAATCGCTGTCGGATAGGTAGTAAAACCCTACTTGAGTGAATGGGTTGAGGGAGTGAACGAAGCGATATGAGCCTGCCTGAGTCCATGACTCCACTCCCACCGCGTAGAATACTACACCTGCCGAGGTGTTGACCGACTGTACCAGTGGGAGATCGTCAATGTAGTTGACGCGCGATAGCACATCGGATATGCGTCCTCCGCCATAGCCATATACGCGCACTTTGGATGGGTCGGCAAATCCCCATGAGCGCAGGTCGGCAGTCGAGATGCGGTAAATACCCGAATTGGTTACGCTCACCTTCACCCAGTGTCCTTGTTTCAGAGCCGACGACTGGGCATAGGTATCAACAGGGAATGCGCTCAACTGCTGGGCAGTCAAGGCAAACAATCCCATGAGTAGTGTTAAGATGCGGTATATTAGAGGTTTATGTAGTCGATTGGTCATGTCGTGTGTTGTTTCTTTATGGCTTAGTACTGCTTTGGTTGCAGTCACGCTAATGATATTAACGTGAAATCACTCATAATATTGTGGAGGGAAGGTCAAGGAATTAAGCCATTTTACGTAGTCGTCACGTTGCCCCATGAAAGCGTTTCGGTCAACATCGCCGTTGATGCCATGTACGCTTCCGGTGTGTGAGTATTGCCATAGAGTCACACGGTCAGTCTTTTTGGGGAGTGGAGGGTTGGAAAATGAGCATATCCATAGAGGTATGCGCTCGAGCTGGTTTTCGACAAAACGTTCATATCCATCGAGGTTGGTGTATACCATCACCGGGTAGCCTTGTGATTCGAGATATCCGATCATCTCGTTGAGTCGTCCCATGATTTCTGATGTAGGGCATGGCTCAGGGTTGCCCCACTCCTCTATGTCGATGATCAAAGGTAGGTCAAGGTGACGGCCGCGCACAGCCTTGATAAAGTTTAGGGCTTGCAGCTGCCCGTTAGTTTCGAAGCGGAAAAAGTGGTATGCGCCCACTTTAAGGCCGGCTTTAATGGCGTTAGCGTGATTGGCTTGGAATGATGGATCCTTGAATGTAGAGCCTTCGGTAGCCTTGATTATAACGAAATCAATGCTATCGGCACGCACCGCCTTAAAGTCGATTTTGCCGTTGTGCGATGATATGTCGATGCCGTTTACGGGCAATTTGGGTTCTACAGCCGCCTTTTCGGTGCTACAGGCAGTGGTAAGGCAGCACCATAGAGATATGGTGGCCAAGGAGAAAGCGAGTCTGGAATTTAGTTGCTTTAAGCGGCTTAACATTGTGTGTTATTGAAAGAGTTGATAATTTTCAAGCCCTTGCTGCAAGAAAGTCATAAATCGCTCGGGAGAGTCGTGGAAGCTTGCAGGGTCGTTCATCATCGACCCATGGTTGTCGAGAATCACGTAATAGGGTTGCGTAGAGGCTCCAAACTTATAATTTTGTAGGAACATCCATTTGTCGCCGATGGTTTCGAGGGTCATATCGCCGCTTTCGGTAGTCAATGTGATAGGCTTGTCAAGTGGGGTCTTTGCATCAACCATCAGCTTGATTACCACGAAATTCTCGGCGATAAATGAGTGCACCTCCTCTGTGTTTATCACGGCTTCCTCCATTTGTCGGCAGTTGACGCAACCGTAGCCCGAGAAGTCGATGAGTATTGGCATATTGTGCTCGCGGGCATACTCCATGCCACGATTGTAGTCGTCAAATTCCACAAATTCCTTTGAGTGGGTATAAAGGTTGAAATCCTGGGTGGTGAGGGGTGGCACAAATGCGCTTGCGGCTTTCAGAGGAGCCCCCCAAAGGCCGGGGATGAGGTAAACGGCAAAAGATAGGGGGAGGAGTGCCAGCAGGAATGCGCCCACCCCTACGTGGCCGCGTTGTGAGTCGTGTGCGAAACGGAGTTTGCCCAGAAGGTACATACCCATCAGTATGAACAGCACAATCCATATTGACAGGAATACTTCGCGGTCGAGAATATGCCAGCCGTAGGCCAGATCGGCCACAGAGAGAAATTTGAGCGAAAGTATCAGCTCGATAAAGCCTAACAGCACTTTCACAGAGTTGAGCCACCCTCCCGATTTAGGCATCGATTTGAGCATGCCCGGGAAAAGAGCGCATAAAGTGAAAGGTAGGGCGAGACCCAGTGCGAAACCACCCATACCGATCGCTGGGCCAAGTATTTCACCCTCGGCAGCTGTTGCCACAAGGAGTGTACCGATTATGGGGCCGGTGCACGAGAATGATACCAGCGCAAGGGTGAAAGCCATGAAGAAGATGCTGATGAGGCCGGTGGTAGTCTCTGCTTTTGAGTCGATGGCGTTGGACCAACGTGCGGGTAGCTTTATCTCAAATGCCCCAAAAAACGAAATGGCGAATATTACAAGGATTGCGAAGAAAATGATGTTGAACACCGCTGAAGTTGATAGCTCATTGAGCTTCCCGGCGCCGAAGAGGATGGTAATCAGCAAGCCTAAAGCTACGTATATCACCACGATGGCAAGTCCGTAAAGAAAGGCTCCGCTGTTGAATCGCGACTTTTTGGAGCTTTTGAGGAAGAATGACACGGTCATCGGAATCATAGGCCATACGCAGGGCGTAAGCAGAGCCGCCAGACCGCCTAAAAATCCCAAAATCAGAGTCATCCACAGCCCGGTGCGTTCGACGTCAGTTGTTTCTGACGGTTCCCACCATTGGGGATTACCTTGTGTGAGTTCTTGTGGCAGGGAAGCAGCCTTGAGGGCTTTTACGTCAACTGTGGGCTGAGCTGCCACTTCCTCATCTTCGGTTTCGGGCATATCTTCCTCAGCGATTGCAACGTTGACCTGGGTGTCAACCTCCTCGGCTGGGGGAGCGGGTTGAGTGGTAGTAACCGCCGTAACTTGGGGCTTGGGGTCGGGCTCAGCTGATTGCTTTTCAGTGGGAGTGGTCTCGGTAACTCCCTTTAAGGGGTCGTAGGTGGCCTTGACGGTGAGTGATGCGCGCATCATGGCGCACATCTCGCTGCGGCATGCCTGGCCGCTTATGGCGATGGCGATATCATGATTTTGTCCATCGGTAATCTCAAAGGGTATTGTGAATCGCACCTTTGATGACCATTGGGCCAAATCGGCACCCATGGCGTCATCGTGTATCACTTCGGGTGTTTTGTTGGGGGTGGGAGCGCCTGTGATATTAATGCCGGGTTGGGGCGTTACATTGATTTGCAGGGCGTTAAATCCTCCCTCAGGTGGGAAAGCGTAGAAATGGAAGCCATCGTTGGGGACGGCTGTAAGTCGTATTTCGCCAACATTGTCCGATGACATGACGATACGTCCCGACCACGATACTGGTTCGTCAGCTCGTAGCTGGAGCGTTGACATTAATATTGAGAGGAGCAGTGCCACTCTCAGTGTGATTTTACTCATGACGGTAATAAAAATGTGCGTTCTGTTCTGTGTGATCAATGTTTGGCTCGGCGCATGTGATTTATGCCATTTCGCTTAGGGGTATTGCTCCGATGCCGGGACGGTCGGGGATAGTGACGCGGCCGTCTACGATTTTCATGCCGTCGAAGATATCGTTGGCAATCAATAGATTGCCGTCGAGGTCGGCCCAGTCGGCCAGAGGGGCGAGTTGTGATGCGGCTGAGATGCCACACGATGTTTCGGTCATGCAGCCGAGCATCACTTTCATCCCTAATCCGCGGGCGGTACATGCCATCTGGTATGCCTCGTGGAGACCGGTAGACTTCATCAGCTTGATGTTGATAGCGTCGTAGGCTCCGGCAGCGCGGGTCACATCGGGTAGGCGTTGCAGAAACTCATCGGCCACTATGGGCAGGGGTGAGCGTTCTCTGAGCCAGGCAGTCTCGTCAATCATTTCTTTGGGGAACGGCTGCTCGACAAATAGGCAATTGCGTTCGGCCAGCCAATGGCACATTTCAAGGGCTTGGTTGCGGTCGGTCCACCCCTGGTTGGCGTCGACACATATAGGGTGATCCACCATTGAGCGGATTACCTCTACAGTCTCGCGGTCGTTGTCAAGTCCCATTTTCACTTTCAGCACCTTGTAGGGGTGTGCTTCTTCCACCTTTTGCCGTACTACCTCCTCTGTATCGATACCGATAGTGAAGGAGGTGAGGGGTGCTTTCTCGGGTGATAACCCCCATATCTTATACCATGGTTGCCCCATTATTTTGCCGAGCAGATCGTGTAGGGCAATATCTACCGAAGCTTTGGCGGCTCGGTTGTCGGGAGCTGTTGAGTCGACGTATTCCAGTATTTCTTCGAGTCTGAATGGGTCGGAGAATTGAGCTAAGTCGAGGTTGTTCAGGAATTTTGTTACCGACTCAATCGATTCGCCCAGATATGGTGGCATCGAAGCTTCGCCATAGCCTACGATTCCGTCATATTCAATCTGCACTTGCACGCCGGGGGTAGAGGTACGCGACGATCGGGCCAGATTGAAGGCGTGGCGCAGTTGCAGCTCGTAGGGGTAAAACGACAGGTTAAGTCGCCCTGACTTGCCGGTGGCTTTGGGCTTTGCCGGCTCTCCAAAAGCTGAAAATGATATGGGTGAGGCGGCAATGGCTGCGCCTAATATTGTTGTGCGTAAGAAGTTGCGACGATCCATTGTGCGTTATTTTACAAAATACCAGGGGTGATTGATTACTTGGATTATGCCGGGCGTGGCATGGTCGATGATGCGCACAGCCCACAGAAATGGGGTGGTGATGTATCCGGGCGATTGTGGATTGACTGAATTGCGGCGCACGCGGCCTGACGATGCGTGAACGTATTCACCATCATGGTCGTGGAGTGCCACATGAGTTACCCGCTGCTTCTCGCGGTTGCCGAAGAAGAGTAAATCGCCGGCTTCGAGCGACTGCCATTGATCGGCCTCGATGCGCATTCCTGTGCGAGCCTGGCTCGATGCGTTGCGGGGTATAATCCACCCTTGTGTGAAGTATGCCGTGCGTGTGAGTCCAGAGCAGTCAACCCCTTTTGGCGAGGTGCCTCCCCAAAAGTAGGGGGTACCTTCCATCGAGTATGCGTAGTCGAGCAGCCGCTCCACATCGAGAGGTTGCGATGCCCATTGATCGATATCCTTCACTTTCGTGCGGTCAATCCAACCGCGGCGACCGTCGGGGAGGGTGACGGCGAGGTGAGTAGTGGTAGATGATGCCGAGTCGACCTGCAGTATACCCCCTGTGGTGATGTCGGATATGCGCCCACGGGGAGTGTCAATTCCGGGATCGGCTGTTATCTCGGTGATGCCGTAATCGCTAACAATCACGCGGGGTGATGCTGCCCAGGCCATCATTTCCTCAGTGGTTTTGGGGGCAAGGGTGTTGGAGATGATATAACCGGTGTACCCATCAGGACTTTGCACTTTATACCATTCCCCCTCACGCGAGGTGATACGCATTGGTTGACCCAACACAGCCTGGCTCCCCAGCTCAGCCGCATGTCGCGGCTCCTCGCGTATGCAAGTCACCGACACGTTAACGAGTGCCCATTTCTGAGCGGTGTCGTTAGGGTCATAGCTTATGGGAGCGAAGTTTGGCGTGTCGCCGGCAAAAGCCGCAATAACTGCCACCGCAAAGGCTGATATTAAAAGTATTATACGTTTCATCGTTGGTCACTTTCCATTAATGAGCGTAAAGATACGGCAAATTTTCGGTGATGGCAAATGTGAAGTGGGGATTTGGCGGCACAAGGTGTTGAATTATGTTTTTTTCAGTATTTGTGGTATTTCCGGGAGTGATATTCAGCCATCTCGGAGTGCCCTTATAGAAGCGTTGCGTAAGGTGATGTGCCACTACGCCCATAGTCATGCGCAGGTTCACTTCGATGCATGGGTTTATCAGCATATCCCCCTCGGCCGATCGGTATACTATCATATCTACCCCTAAAGGGCCTGAATGGTGAGGGCCTATCATTTGTTGTAGCACCTCCTCCAGGGCATGCTCCACTGCAAGCAAGTGCTCCATTTTCACCCACTGGGCGAGATGAATGCGTATATCATCGTCGGGAAGAAGCCGGTTGCCTGAATATGAGGTTGTTCCTGCGGTTTCAAACAGAGAATAACCGATAAAGCTTACCTTGCCGTCTGATGATACATTGTAGAGCATGGCGAAGTCAGCCACCTTTTGGAGCCGTTTCTCCACCATTAGCGACCCTTGTCGGCGTATCATTCCTTGTGCCGAATGTCGCAACTGGTTGATGCCTTGTGCGGCAGTGGTGTCGACAATGCCTCGGCCTGAGGTGGAGTAGGGTAGTTTTACCATAGCCGTTCCATCCATTGCGTCGATGGCTTTCCATAACGATGTCTCGTCGCAAGCCTCTATTGGATTGGGGGGTAGATGGAATGGCAATAGCTGTCGCAATGCGTCCATTACCTGGGTGGATATTCGTCGGTGACTGAGCTGTCGATGCTGCGTTAGCTCCTCATCTGTAGGTAGTGAATCGGGACTGACACCGGCATCGATGAAGCGGCTTCTGGCATCATGACTCCATCCCCAGGGTGCGCACTCCGTGACACATCCGCCACTGTAGATATCACCATGCACTCCATGCTGCTGCTTAATCTCGCTAAGCCATTGGTTGGGTGCTTTTGGGGCGAGAATAGTGTCGTCCTCTGCTGCCCACCACACAGGCAGGAGTGCCCCCGCCTGGGCAATCAGAGCTGCTTGCCGTGGAGGAGTGAACCGCTGCGAAGGCTGCATCGCCAGCGCAATGTCGTTATAAGGATTGAACAAGTGAAGCACTCCGCAAAGATAGCACAAAATGTTATACTGTCACCTAACAATGTTAATACTTAATAATGAGTATTTCCTATTATGTAAGGAATTAGTATCTTTGTGGTCAAATAAATTATGACCAATCAGTTACGAAGAATATACATGGTAATTGTGACGGTGCTTGTGAGTGCTGTCGCTCTTGCCGTGCCAGTTCGCATCACAGTTAGCGATGCAGAAACAGGTGAAATAGTGGAATTTGCAGCTGTGGCTTTGTCAAAAGGTGAGCTGCACGCCGGCGGACTTACCGACCGTGAAGGTGTTGCGGTTATTGAAGTGGCACCGGGCAGATGGACCGTGACGGTGAGCATGGTAGGTTATAGGCACACTACCTCCAGCCTTGACGTATCCGCACCTCAGACTACGGCTAAGTTGAAATTGCAGCCAGTTCAGAATAGACTTAACGAGGTTGTAGTGACTGCCCAGGAGTCGCGCGGAGCTACCAGTGCGTCGGTAATTGACGTTGCTGCTATGCAGCACTTACAGCCATCGAGCTTCTCCGACCTTATGGAGCTGTTGCCTGGTCAGATCAACAAAGACCCTGAGATGGGATTGGCCAATCTGCTGCGTCTGCGCGAAGCTGCTAACAGTTCGACCTCCGACAACTACGATACAGGTTCGCTTGGGGCGTCGTTTGTGGTTGATGGCGTTCCCGTCAACTCCTCGGCCGATATGCAGATATCGCCCGACGGCACCCGAGGCCAACGTTCGGCAGCGGGCAAAGGGGTGGATATGCGCACCCTCTCAACCGATGATATTGAGCAGGTAGAGGTGGTGCGCGGCATACCGTCGGTAGAGTACGGAGAGCTCACGTCGGGACTTGTCAACATCAAGCGTAAGAATCGTGTGACTCGACTGGAAGCGCGTTTTAAGGCCGATATGCAGTCGCAATTGTTTTATGTGGGCAAAGGCGTGAAATTGCCGGGTAATGACTGGACACTTAACTTATCGGCCGACTATCTCGACTCTAAAATAGACCCTCGCAACAAGCGTGATAACTTCAAGCGCATCACTGCATCGGTGCGTTCGCTCAAGAAGTGGACTCATCCGCTATTTATAACCTCTTGGAACACATCGCTCAACTATACCGGTACGTTTGAACGCGATGACAACGACCCCGACCTTACTATCAACGGCACAACTGACTTTTACAAGTCAAGTAAGAATGGTGTGTCATGGCAGAATATCCTCAACTTCCAAATGCCGCTTAACCCATTCTGGCGCAACGCCACGCTGACTACCGGGCTATCTTACTCACACGATAAGTTACACCAAGAGAAAACTGTGGCAGCTAACCGCGTATACCCTCTCCCGGTATCGATTCTGCCAGGTGCTAATTATGTGGGTTTCCTACCGATGGTTTATGACGCACTCTACGATATGGTAGGTGAACCGCTCACTGCCTATGCAAAGGGTAATGTGCAAGCCCGCTACAGTGTGGGTGGTTTTGGCAATATACTTAAAGCAGGCGTAGAGTGGAATATGAGCAAAAACCTGGGTAAAGGAGCCATCTATGATTTGTCGCGCCCCTTAGTGGCCGGTAATACAAGCCGCCCCCGAGCATTTTCCGACATACCCGCCATGCACCAGGTGTCGGCCTATGTGGAGAATGTGACTGACTTCTCGGCCGGACGTAACCAGTACCAGTTGCAAATCGGCCTCCGTGAGACACAGCTTGTACACCTTGATCGCCGTTACGCACTGAGCGGAAAGCCGTACATCGACCCTCGAGCCAACCTCAAATGGGTTTTGCCTTCATGGTATGTGGGTGCCTCTCCAATGGTGCTCGAACTCAATGGAGGAGTGGGATGGCTTACGAAGATGCCTGTGGCTGCGATGCTTTACCCTGATTTGCTATACACCGATTTCGCCCAGCTTAACTTCTTTCACAATGAAGAGCCCTATAGGGTGATGAATGTGCTCACCTACGTCGAGGATCTTACCAACTATGACTTGCGAGCCGCCCGCAACTTCAAGTGGGAGGTGCGAGGCGATCTGAATTGGATGGGCAACCGACTGTCGGTGACTTACTTCCGTGAACGCATGAGCGACGGTTTCCGCCGTTCAGGGGTTGTACACCGCTATGATTATAACAAATATGAAGCATCGGCCTATGATCCATATACCGAAAACCGCCCCCCCACAGTCGATGAACTCCCCTATGAGGTGGAGACTCGCCTTAACGTGGTTAACCACACCACCAACGGTTCGAAGATTGATAAGGAGGGCGTGGAATATACACTGTCAACCCGCCGATTCCCGATAATTCGTACCCGCCTCACAGTCTCGGGGGCATGGTTCCGTACCACGCTCCACAATTCACAGGCACTGTGGTACAAGCCAGGCGTGGTGCTCAACGGCAAGGAATTGCAGTACGTGGGGCTCTATGACGATGATGACGGAAATCGCTATGAGAGTGTCAACACCAATTTCACGTTTGATACCGATGTGCCTCGCTTGGGGCTGAATTTCTCAGTGTCGGTGCAGAACATGTGGCTTACCTCCAACCAAACCCTTGAACGCACCGGAATGCCAACCCATTATATGGGGCCCGACATGGAGGTGCATCCATATACACCCGACTTGGTCAACGATCCATATCTCAAGCACCTTGTGCGCACATATTCACCCACAACGTTCGAACGCCGCACGGTGCCCCTGGCCACTACCTTCAATATCAAGGCCACTAAGAAATTTTGGAACGACCGTATCGCAGTAGCCCTCTACGTCAACCGTCTGGTGTCAATCACACCCGATTACGAGCGGTATGGCGTAGTGTTGCGTCGCTATTCATCACCTTACTTCGGCATGGAACTTAATTTACGTCTATAAACAGATAATAAGAGAAGCATATGAGATATATTACAATCATATTGTTAGCACTGTGGTGCGCTGTTGCCACAAGTTGCATTGATAATGAGGGTACGATGGCCGACTATCATAATGTGTCGGTACTCAGTACGATGCCCGACGAGATACCCGCCGGTACACCCCTTCTCACCGGAAAGATAGAGTACACCGAAATCAATACCGGCGTGAGGGGAGCACAGGCGTTGCCGCAGTACGACCCCTATCGCCTCCCCGCCGGGCTATACAATATCCAGGCCTCGGCCACCGTGCGCTATAAGCTTGATGATGGCTCCGAAGTGGAGCGCACATTGCGTGCCACCCTCCCGTCGCAAGAAATCACCGGCGACTGCACACTGGAGCTGCCGTGGTTCTTTTATAATGAATCCAACACATTGGTGTTCGGTGAGATATACGCCACCGGGTCGCTTAATGCCACCTCAACAGGTGGTATCCGCGACACCTATTTCGCAATATATAATAATACTGATGAGGTGATTTATGCCGATGGACTGGGAATAGCTGAATCGGCCTTCGTAAACTCACGCACCAGCACATACGAAGTCCTTACTCCTAAGAATGACCGTGGCTCAGCCTTCACCGCCGGAACCATCTGGGTGATTCCCGGAAGTGGCACCGACTATCCAATCCAACCGGGTGAATCTATAAAAATTGTAGACCAGGCTATCGATTGGAGCGCACAGGTGCCTGGAGCCCTTGACCATACTGATGCCGCCTTTGAGTGGGTCGACGATAACCCCCTTGACACTGATAACCCCCAGGTGGCTAATCTCGACAAGTGGTATTGCTATTCGTTGACTGTATGGATTATTTCTAACCAGTGTAACCGCTCATACGCACTGATTCGTTTCCCTCAGGGTATGACCGCCGAGCAATATCTTAGCGAGTATCACGGCCCCTACGACTATATAAGTGCCATTGGCACTCAGATGCACAACGACAAGGCTTATCTGATACCTAATCAATGGATTATCGACGGTGTTAACCTCAGTAATCCTGAGGTGTGGGTTTTCGGAGCGTTAGGCAACTCGGTTGACATGAGCTACGCCGCAATATCGCAGATTGACAAGGATCCTGAGCGATTTGGTCGTTGCTTCGTGCGTAGGGTGTCGTCGGTTACTCCCGACGGGCGCAAGATTTTAATGGATACTAATGATTCGGCACGCGACTTCGAAGTGCGTACAAGATCGCAATATTAGTGAAATGAGAGTATTAGTCGCTTCCTGCCTGCTGTTTGTAGCTTCGGCTACACTTGTAGCCGGAGATGCCCTCGACATCCGCGGTGCCGCCCTGATGGATGCAACCACTGATGACGTGGCTACGCTACCTTACGAGAGCAACCCGGCAGCCATGTTTACACGCTTCGATGCCGGTAGGTCGACATTCAATGCCGCAGCAAGTTACAGCGGCGCCGACCATGCGCAGGTTGTGCAGGAAGGCACAGGGCACTTGTTGGGGGGGCTTGACGCACATTCATATATGCGGCTAAATCCATCAACTGTGGTTTGGGGTGGCGCAAGATTCTCCACTGGGCAGCTGCGCAACCTCAAGTGGACCGAGTCAATCGATTACGACCGAATATCACCCTATGTGCTCGGCGACTCGGTAGGAGGCAATCTCTCGGAGCGCCGTTATAGCTTTTACGGCGGTTATGCCGGGCGTTCAGGCTTGTGGGGTTGGGGGGCAAAGGCAAGTTATGTAGCTTCGATCGACTACCGCGACCGCGACCCGCGTGATAAAATTGTAGTGTCCGACCTCAATGTCGACCTTGGTGTCACACGCACGGTGGATGGATACGACCTCGGCGCAGCCTTGGGACTGAATGTCTACAACCAGGACTGCGATCTTGAATTCTACAACCCAATTAACAATATACGCGTGTATGTATTCACCGGCCTTGGCACGGTGTACAGCCGTTTCAGCGGAAATTCAGCCGAAAATGCCGCTTACGACGGCTTGGGCTATCGAATTGCACTCACACTCACTCCCACTCACGGGAAAGGTGCTTGGTGTGCCGTGCGCTACCGTCACGACTACATGAAGCAGATACTGCGCGACTTTAATAATATCACACTCAGTCATGCCACAAGCTATCACTTCGAAGGGGAAGCCGGGTGGAAAGGTACGGCCGGTATTGTCACCGTAGCCCCGCGGGCCATGTTAAAATGGCGCCGTCGTATAGGCACCGAAAACATCTTTGGCTCGTCGGTGGGCACTGATTATAATTATATAGGTGATCATACATATTATTACAGCGACCGTGTGTCGGCCACTCTCGACGTGCCGCTTACCATAGCCATGCATGGCACCACAATGCTCGACCTTACCCCCGGAGCATTCTACAACTACGAGCACGAAAACTACAGGTCGCCCTCGCGCGACCTTGAGGCCGACCGCATAGGATGGTCACTTCAGGCCGCGTGTGCGTTTGATGCCGGACGCATCAGGGTGCGCCCCGGTGTTGATGGCGGCATCTCCTGGGGCTCGGCACTCAGCCGCAAGCTCACCGGGCTTAACCCCCAATCGGCAATAGGTGGTATGGTAAACCATAATTTCGACATGCTCACTGCCGACAATCGCTCACTCGGAGTATCGGTAGGCGCTTCATATAAGATAACACCCACTTTAGCGCTGCAGCTTGAGGCTAAAGCCCGTCGCTGCTGGATTAGTGGGCATGGGAAATCGACACATGCCATAATCACGGCAGGAGTAGTATTTTGAACGTTTTAACATCATATAAATTCAATGGAACCCGTAATTTCAGTAAAAAACCTGACCCAACGCTATGGCACCGGGCGTTTGATCTACAAAGATCTGAGCTTCGATGTGCCCCAGGGTCACATCCTGGGTCTTTTAGGGAAGAATGGTACAGGTAAGACTACCACAATCAACATCCTTATGGGGTATCTTAAGCCACAAAGCGGCCAGTGCAAGATATTCGGGCGTGACATCACAGCGATGGATGCCGCCACCCGCTCGCGCATTGCGTTGTTGATTGAAGGACACGTGCAATATGCGTTCATGACTATCGAGCAAATTGAACGGTTCTATGCCAAATTCTATCCCAAGTGGAATCGTGAGGCTTATTACGAGTTGATGCGTAAGCTCCACGTGTCTCCCCGACAGCGTATACAGTCAATGTCATGCGGCCAGCGGTCGCAAGTGGCGTTGGGGCTTATATTGGCGCAGAATGCCGACCTGCTTGTGCTCGACGACTTTTCATTGGGTCTTGACCCCGGGTATCGCCGCTTGTTTGTGGAGTATCTGCGCGACTTCGTTAAGAGTGAGGATAAGACCGTGTTTATGACATCGCATATCATCCAGGATATGGAGCGACTTATTGATGATGTGATTGTGCTCGACTATGGCAAAATTCTCACCCAGCAGCCTGTCAAGCAATTGATGGACACATTCCATTGCTATCAGTTCGATACAAAAGCCGACAATATAAAGGCCGACAGAGACCTGCTCAATCCATCGGTAGTGAGAGGCCACGGTGAGGTATTCTCATTCAAGGATGCTGAACATGTGAGAGGTAAGCTGCAGAGTCAGGGGGTAGAAGTTGATAATTTCTCCATAGCCCAAATGACCCTTGAGGATGCATTCATTGGTTTAACCGGAAAATATTGATTGACACTATGATTAAAGCTATTTTTTATAAAGAATGGCTCAAGACCAGCCGCACATTCATAGTGTGCCTGGTGCTTGGCCTGGCAGTGGCCATATATGCCGATTTGGGCATAAACCGTATTGTGGCGAACAAGGGTGTTGACCATGTGTGGCTGATCATGCTTATGAAGGATCAGATGTTTATTGACGCTCTGCGGTATGTGCCTTTGCTCATAGGTCTTGCCCTCGGCATATCGCAGATGGCGCCTGAGATGAGCAGCAAGCGCCTTAAACTCACGTTGCATTTGCCATTCTTGTCAGAGAAGTTGGTGGGGCTGATGCTTCTCACCGGACTGGTGGAGCTCACGGTGATCTATTGCTGCATCATTGCAACAGTGTTCTGCTACGAGTCTACCATACTCCCTCACGAGCTTGTGAGCCGAGGCATGCTTACATCTCTGCCATGGTTTTTCGCCGGGTATATAGCCTACTTATTCGCTACATCGGTGTGCCTGGAGGGCACGTGGCGCGAGCGTATCCTGTTGAGCCTAATAGGTATCGGAGTGCTCACCGTGATGTTCATGCAGGATGCCCCCGAGGCCTACAACTCAATGATCGTGGCAGTGATAGTATTAATGGTAGCTATAATAGCGCTGACCTACAGGTCGGTATATCGGTTTAAGGAGGGCCGTCAATAAGTGTGTATGAAAAAGATAGCTAATATAGTATTCTATGCCGTTGCCATCATAGTGCTCAGCTGGTTTCTGCCTTGGCTCTACAGGCTGATGCTCCCCGATGTAAAGAGCGAACCATTTATGGCTTACTCCCCTGTGGCCGATGCGTGGGTGCAATCAGTGACTAACGATGATAAGACCCAGGTTATCACATTGGTCGACTCCGACGGTAAGCCCGTTGAAGGCACCCTCTCCAAGGATGACCGCGATTCGCTGATACCCCAGATGTATTACCGCAATCTTATGGCGCGTAAACGCATGCCCGATACTATTGCCGGCATTGAAACTTCAGTGCACAATCTCAAAGCCGGAGAGCTGGTGCTTACCTCCACACCCCACGATATTAACAAAGTGATGCCCGATGTATATATGATCATGGAATCGCGCCCCGAGCGTTCCGACTTCGAGGATCCCGAAGAAGTGTGGCGGTGGACCGCTGATGGCATGGAGTTCATACGCATAGCCGATGGTACTGTCAATGAAGACCGCAGTGAGCGATTCTCTCAGGAAATCAAAAAAGTGGGCTTCGAACAGCCGCTACACGATTTCAGCGCCAATATCACCTCGCGCAAGCAGCGTGATGATGGCTATCTGCTTGTCGATGCCAATGGCCAGGTGTTCAACATGCTTCAGTTTGCAGGTAGGCCGATGGTGGTTAAAGTCAATCTCCCTCAGGGCGTGAAAGCTGATAAAGTGTGGATAATCGAAGCCACTGACCCGCGTCACCTGGGACTGATGACCGACACCGAGGGTAATCCCTATTTTATTGAGAGCGACTACACGGTTGAGCCACTCGACATAGGCAAGATTGATCCCCGCAACGCCCGTCTGACCGTGATGGGCAATGTGTGGAATATAGTATTCCGTATGAGCGGTCCGCAGGGGTCGAGATGGCGTGCTATCGATGCCACCACACTCCGGCCGCTTGGCAAATATGACTACACTACTACAGAGTCGTTCCTATCAAGGGTAGGGAAGTATATATTCCCCTATCAGCTTTCATTTGTGTCGATTAATGATTCGCTCGCCTATACTCGCGTCACCGACATATCATGGTCGGCAGCTATCCTGAATATACTGTTGGCCTTGATTCTGGCGTTAGTAGGCTTGAAGCGACATTCTCAGCACTTCTTCTATGGAGCTGCCGTGACATGTCTGTTCGGTGTATTCTCCTTCATACCGTTCATTCTGACACGTGATTAAACTATAATTTCATTAACCAATAAACTTATAAATCATGAAATCAATGCTCAGAGCCATTTTGGCAATGTTAGTAATGTCAACTGTTTTTGCCTCATGCAACGGTAACGGTGACAAGAAAGATGTAAAGGCCGAGGACACCGTGTTTACAGCTGAGGAACTCGCCAAGAAAGTAAATGTAGAAGATGTGCTCAAAAATGCGCCCCAGCTCGTTAAGAGTGGTGATACAATTATTGTGGAGGGTGTGGTCGACCATCTGTGCAAGCACGGAGGTAAGAAGGCTTTCATCGCCGGAACACAGAAAGGTATCATCCGTTGTGAATCAACAGCGGCTATGGGTGGTAAGTTCGCTCAGAACACTCTCAATCAGCCCATCATCGTTAAGGGTGTGCTGAAGGAAGACCGTATCAACGAGGCCGTTGTAAAGCAGATGGAAGAATCGTATGCCGAGCAGCTTAAGAAGCAAGAGGCTGAACATGGCGAAGATGTGGAAGTGGGTTGCGAAACAGAGCGCAAAGCTGCCGGACAGGCCGACCTTGATAAGTTTGCCGATCGTATGGCCGACCATCGTGCCAAGATAGCCCACAGCGACCTTAAGGACGAAAACGGCGAGCCCTATTACGTGCAGAGCTATTATATTCTCACCACTACATACGTTGTTCCCGAAAAATAATGACTATCTTTGTGGAGTTAAACACCCACAAGGATGATCATCAACCCCGAACAAAAACTTAGCGTCACCCTCAATTGGGGTGGCGACATTGACCTCGACCTCACGGCGTTCATGCTGGGGCAAAATTCCCTGGTGATGGATGACGGTGGGGTCGTGTTTTATAACTCACTGAGCCGCGAGCAGGAGTATGACCAGGCTGTGCACGGCGATCCCAAGCGGTGGCACGAGACTACACGCCCCATCTCGCCCGACGGCGCAGTGAAAGGCTCAAAAGATGCCACCGGTTCAGCAGCAAATTCGACCGAGGAGGTGGATATCGACCTTAGCCTTGTGGCTCCCGATGTTCACTCGGTGATGCTGTGTGTCACTTCGAGTGTGAAGAATGGCCGTCGTCCATCTATTATTGAGGCTGAGCGTCCGGAGCTTCATGTCCATGACGCAAAAGGGAGGTTGGCAAGCTGTAATCTGGCAGAGCTCCCTAATAATGTGTGCGGATATGAGGCTTTCGAGCTTGTGCGCCGCCACGACAACACATGGAGCTTAGAGCAGGTTGATGAGTTCCACGAAGGTGGATTGGTAGAGCTGCTTGAAAAATTTGTGTGACATAATTTGGAAGTATATGCAACTGAACCACGACGATGAGGTAGAAGGCATGAGAAATAACGCCCGGGAGCTTCTTGCTAAGTTGCCCCGCCTTATTGATGCCACACCGGATGATAGAACCCATGAAGCACTGGAACGTTTGACGTATAGTCTCAAGGAGTTCTTGTGCCTTATTGACGACCCTGCCACCGATCCACCACAAGTAGATGACGACCCTGATACCGATCCACCCATGGTTGAAGATGACCCTGATACAGATCCTGATGAGGCATTTATTGGCGAGGATGATGAGCCGGTGACTGCCGACGAGCATTGTGTGATGAAGCAACGCCCCGACATACGTCCGATGATAAAGCTGTTCACCCTAAACGACCGTTATCGCTTCCGTCGTGAGCTGTTCGGAAATCTTGATGCCGCAATGGCCGAGGCTTTGGAAACACTCTCGGTGATGTCGGATATCACCCAGGCTCGCACATATCTTGAAGATGACTTGTGTTGGGATATGACCTTGCCCGAAGTCGAGGAGTTTGTGGCAGCGATAACACCTTATTATTCCACAGGCAGGTTATGAGCGGCACGATGTACATGGTGCCTACCCCGGTGGGCAATCTCAGCGATATGACACCACGAGCCATAGAGGTGTTGCGTCAATGCGCATTGGTGCTTGCCGAGGATACACGCACCAGCGCCACGGTGATGCGCCACTTCGGCATAGACACTCCGATGATGAGTCATCACAAATTTAATGAGCATGCCACGCTCAAGCCTATTGTTGACCGCTTGATCGCCGGTGAGGACATAGCGCTGGTGAGCGATGCCGGCACGCCGGGTATCTCTGACCCGGGCTTCCTGCTGAGCCGCGAGTGCCGTCGCAACGGCATACCGGTAGTTACCCTGCCTGGCCCCACCGCTTTTGTGCCAGCATTGGTCAGCTCAGGCATCCCATGCGACCGATTCACATTCGAAGGTTTCCTACCACCCAAGAAGGGGAGGGCTACCCGGCTTGCCGAGTTGGCGCAGGAGCCACGCACTATGGTGATATATGAGTCGCCGCTGAGGCTCCTGAAAACCCTTAAGGAGCTCGCACAGTATATGGGTGGAGGCCGCCAGGCGTCGGTGTCGCGTGAAATCTCCAAGCTACATGAAACCACCGTGCGTGGAACGCTCGATGAGTTGATATCTCACTTCACAGAAAACAATCCCCGAGGAGAAATCGTTATAGTTCTGTCGGGCCTATGTGTCGAGACAGCACGACGAGAGCATGTCAATAAGTATAAAGACCGCAATGAGTCGTAGCACAACTATTTGTTAACTAAAGTTTATCAACTAAATTACTTCATTTCAAGATGAAAAAGCTTGTTTACGCATTCCTTCCGGTGTTGGCAGTTATGACATCATGCAGCAACTCGGGCAACTCGTCAAAAAGTGATAATGATGGAGCTGATGCCACTCTCGACTCGCTCCGCGCAGCTGTGGCTCAACGCGACTCACTGCTTCAATTCGTGTCGGAAGTAAGTGCCGGCATGGATCAGTTGCTCTTTATCCAGGGCGATATGGATAATATATCTCTCGTAAACGAAACACCTGAACGTAAAGCTCAATTCAGCGAGCAGGTAGGTCGTCTGTCCTACCAGATGCAGCAGAATAAGGAGCGCCTGGCACAGCTCGAAAAGCAGCTTCAGGAATCAAAATCGTCAAATGCGACGCTGCTCAACTCAATAGCCACGCTGAAAAAACAGATTGCCACTCAGGAGGCTCTGATACAATCGCTCACTCAGCAGCTCGACGCCGCCGGTGCTATCATAGCAAGTCAGTCGGAGCAGATCGACTCGTTGAACACCACCGTGACCGATATCACATCGCAGCGCGACATCGCACAGGACCGCAGCGCCCAGCTCACAGCCGAGCTCAACAAGTGCTACTATGTATACGCTACAAAGAATGAGCTTAAGAAGTACAATATAATCGAGACCGGATTCCTGCGTAAAACGAAGATTCTGCCCGACGATTTCGAACAGCAGTTCTTCATGACCGCCGACAAGACTACCCTAACCACAATCAATACCCACAACAAGAAGGCCAAAGTGCTCACCTCACAACCTGCCGACTCGTATGTAATCGAGGATGTGAATGGTCAGAAGGCAATAAAAATCACTAATCCGGCCCGCTTCTGGGAGAAGTCCAACTATCTGGTGATTCAGGTTGACTGACTCTAAGCTTTAATGCCCAACGAACCTTTCAAAACATACTATGTGGAAGTGGTGTTGCCCTTACCGCTCAACGCCACTTTCACTTATCGTGTACCCGAGCATCTGCAGGTAAGGCTGATGCCGGGTTATCGCGTTATAGTGCCTTTTGGCCGTAAACGCTATTATACCGGAATTGTGGTTGATGTGGGGGTTGAGGCTCCTGTGGAGTTTGAGGCTAAGGAAGTGCTTATGGTGCTTGATAGCCAGCCAATATTACGTCACCCGCAGCTCAATTTCTGGAGATGGATTGCCGACTATTACATGTCGTCGTTGGGGGATGTATATAAGGCTGCTGTGCCTACCGGACTGAAGGTGGAAAGTGAGACACACGTGGAGATTAATCCCGACTTTGACCCTTCTGACCTTGCCACCGATATCAATGAGCGCGAGGAAGCTATTATGTCATTCCTAAGCAAGAAGGGGAGGACTCCGGTAGATTATATCACAAAGGAGACCGGGCTGCGTAATGTAGAGGCGGCAGTGGCGCGTTTGCTCGACAAGGGATTGGTGGTAGTGTCAGAAAAAATGGTGGAGCGCTATCGCCCGCGCAAGGAGAAGCGGGTAAGGCTGCTCTTTGACACCACCGACACCGAAGCTCGCCGCAAGGCTTTCGAGACAGTCAAAGGCTCGCCCAGGCAGGAGCAATTGCTGCTGACACTGGTGCAGCTTATCGAGTCACAGCGCCGGCAGGGTGAAACGCTCGATGTGAAGCGGGAGGTGCTGCTTGATCGCTCGGGATGCTCGTCGACGATCTTGCAGCTTTTAGCTAAGAAAGGGCTTGCCGAGGGTTTCGCACGAGAGATCAACCGTTTTGCTTGTGATGAGGTTGCCGAAATTTCTCTCCCGATGCTGAGCGAGGCGCAGTCTACGGCTCTGTCGCAGATCCATGAGAAGTTCGCCGATCATGGGGTGACTCTGCTGCATGGTGTCACATCGAGCGGCAAGACCGAGATATACATGCATCTCATAGATTTCGTGCTCCGACAGGGCAATCAGGTGCTGATGCTTGTGCCGGAAATTGCACTTACCACCCAATTGACCCGTAGATTGCAGAGGGTATTCGGGCGGCGGGTGATAATATACCACTCGAAATTCTCCGATAATGAGCGTGTGGACATATGGAAGCGGTTGCTCCATTCCTCCGAGCCGTGTGTGGTGCTCGGAGCAAGGTCAGCACTGTTTCTGCCGTTTGCCCATTTAGGGCTCGTGATCGTTGATGAAGAGCATGAGTCGAGCTATAAACAGTATGACCCGGCCCCGCGATACAATGCCCGCGACTCGGCAATTATGCTTGCCTCTATGCACGGTGCCAAGACGCTGCTGGGATCTGCTACCCCATCGGTTGAAACTTATTACAAGACCATTACAGGCAAGTGGGGTAGAGTAGACCTGACTGAACGCTACGGCGATGCAGTGCTTCCGGAAATAGAGATTGTCGATATGCAGCGTGTGCGCAAGCAGCATGCGGCTAACGGTGCATTCTCGCCCACAATGGTCGCGCAGGTGAAGCAGGCGATAAAGCATGGCAAGCAGGCTATACTATTTCACAACCGCCGGGGTTATGCGCCGATGGTGAGGTGCAAGCAGTGCGCCTGGGTGCCCAAATGCACCAATTGCGACGTTTCACTTACCGTGCACCGACATCACAATGCGTTGGTGTGCCATTACTGTGGAGCCGTATACCCCATCCCATCGGAGTGTCCGCAATGCCATGAGCACGACATAGACCACCTGGGTTATGGCACTGAGCGTATAGAGGAGGAGGTAGATCAGATCTTCGCTGACACACGCATGCTGCGAATGGATCTTGACACCACACGCAACAAGGACTCATATGAGCGCATCATTGAGGAATTTTCAACCCACAAGGCTGATCTGCTTGTGGGCACTCAGATGGTGACTAAGGGTCTGGATTTTGGTGATGTTGAGGTGGTGGGGGTGCTCAACGCCGACCAGGTGATACACTATCCTGATTTTCGTTCCACCGAGCGTGCGTATAATATGCTGTCGCAGGTGTCGGGTAGGGCCGGACGGCGCAACGACTCACCAGGCAAAGTGATAGTGCAGACCTCCGACCAGTCACACCCTGTGATACGACACCTTGCCGCTCACGACTTCATGGGGTATTATGAGGAGGAGCTGTCGCAGCGTCAGTCGTATCTGTACCCACCGTTTACCAAGTTGATATTTGTGTACCTGCGTCACCGTGACAATGCTACTGTGGAGCGACTTGCCGTGGAGCACGCCAATCATCTGCGTTCGCTGCTTGGCAACCGTGTGTTTGGCCCTGAAGAGCCGGCAATAGGACGTGTGCAGCAGCTGTATATCCGCAAGATTATGATTAAGATAGAGAATGGCGTTTCTCCTTCGCGTGTGAAAGCCGCTCTCAGCGCTTCGCGCCACCAGCTGATGTCGTCACCCACCTCGCGGGGCCTGCTGATACATTACGATGTTGACCCCATGTAGGCTGTAGATGATGAAAAATCAGACTCCATGGTGGATTATGTCGCGGAATATTTATAAATTTGTGGCCTGATTAACCAAATAAGTGGCCATATTCGCACATGAATGCCAGGCCAATAGAAAAGATTTAACACCAGAAAATTATGAAACTACTCGAAGGAAAAACAGCTGTAATCACCGGCGCTGCCCGCGGCATCGGCAAGGCTTTGGCTCTGAAATTCGCATCAGAGGGCGCAAATATCGCATTTACCGACCTCGTGATTGATGAAAACGGTCGTCAGACTGAAGAAGAAATCTCCGCACTTGGTGTAAAGGTTAAAGGGTATGCCTCAAATGCAGCAGATTTTGCTCAGACCGAGGAGGTGATCAAGGAAATTCATAAGGAATTCGGCTCTATCGATATCCTTGTCAATAACGCAGGTATCACCAAGGACGGCCTGATGATGCGCATGACCGAAGCTCAGTGGGATGCCGTAATTGCTGTTAACCTTAAGAGCGCCTTCAACTTCATCCACGCCGTGCTCCCCATCATGATGCGTCAGCGCAGCGGCTCAATCATCAACATGGCATCGGTGGTAGGTGTTCACGGCAACGCCGGCCAGGCCAACTATGCAGCCTCTAAGGCTGGTCTGATAGCATTGGCCAAGAGTATCGCTCAGGAGGTGGGTTCGCGCGGCATCCGTGCCAACGCTATCGCCCCCGGTTTTATCGAGACCGCTATGACCGCCGCCCTCCCCGACGACATCCGCGCCGAGTGGGTTAAGAAGATACCTTTGCGCCGTGGCGGACAGGTGGAGGATATAGCCAACGTGGCTACATTCCTCGCCTCGGATATGTCAAGCTATGTCACCGGCCAGGTAATTCAGGTCGATGGCGGCATGAATATGTAATAATATGCTCACTTATAACACACAACAATCTCAGCTGGTGCTCCCTGAGTATGGGCGCAACATTCAGCGTATGGTCGATCACTGTCTCACCATCGATGACCGTGACGAGCGTACCAGGTGTGCCTACACCATCATCAAGGCAATGGGCACTCTCTTTCCACAACTTAAGGAAAATGAGGAGTCGCGCCGTAAACTCTGGGATCACTTGGCTATCATGTCAAACTTCCAACTCGACATCGATTACCCCTGCGAGGTTATTACAGCGGCTGAGCTTCAGACACAGCCTAACAAGCTGGGATATGATTCGCGTCGTATCACACTGCGCCACTATGGGTACTATATCGGCAAGATGATTGAACGCATCGCAATGATGGAGCCCTCCGACGAGCGCAACACGCTGACCCTGCTTGTGGCCAATCACATGAAGAAGCTACAGCTACAAGTCAACCCCGACGGCGTGGACGATGCCAAGATTTTCAAGGATCTTGCCAATATGAGTCACGGTGCAATACGCCTCAACCCCGAGACGACTCACCTGCATGAGTTCCAGGAAATTATTCCACCCTCTACAGGCAAGAAAAAGAAGAAAAAGAAGTAGGAGTTCTCTCCTCTAAGCTCTCCGCATGATCACACGCCAACAACTCACTGAGGTGGGGCGCACTATTAAGCCCCATGGCATCAACGGTGAAATAGCCGCTGCCATCGACCCTATACTCGACCTCGACACCGCCCGCTGCCTCGTGCTCGACATTGATGGTATTTTCGTGCCATTTTTTGTCGGGTCGTGGCGCTCGCGCGGCAGTGAGGCTGTGCTGCTCAATATCGATGGCGTGAGCGACGAAAATGCGGCAAAGGCACTGTGTGGCAAGACGGTGTATGCGCTGCATGACGACGTGAGCCACGATGACGACGATGATGGCTTCTATGCCGACGATCTTCAGGGCTTTGCCATCGTTGACGAGGATGCCGCCCCGATAGGTGCCATCAAGCGTGTGGACACATCAACGGTCAATACCCTCTTTGAGGTAGAACGCCCCGACGGCTCCACGGTGTATGTGCCTGTGGCCGATGAATTTATACTGGAAGTCAATCCTCAGGAACATTATATCAGGATGAGCCTCCCGGCTGGACTTCTCGATTTGTAACCTACACCGACTGTCTGAAAATGTACGACGAAACTCAAGCTGTAAAACAGATAAATAAGGCACTCAACGACGCATTCGGCATCACTTATCCAACTGATGAGATACTGAATGTGATAGACATAATGTGGGATTTCTACGACGACAACGACTTGCTCGACCTCGATATCGAAAATGATGCAGAGCTCGATGTTGACGCTCTCCGTGCCAAGGTGCGCTCGATGCTGGCTAAGGATCGTAACACGCCAATCAAGCCCGAACACATCGACACCATCATTGATGCCGAGCTGCAATATGAAGACGAGGTCGACACTGAGGAAATGGAATAAGATGATGAGGGTGATCGGTAGAATAGTTTGTGCGCTGATGCTGATATGCGTCAGCGTTAATATAGCTTGGGCTGATGACGATTACGATATAACGACAGCCGCGCAGC
Organism: uncultured Muribaculaceae bacterium; assembly: GCA_964517875.1. Lineage (GTDB taxonomy): Bacteria > Bacteroidota > Bacteroidia > Bacteroidales > Muribaculaceae > JAJPXC01. The sequence goes on from CAZFEU010000009.1 coordinate 48,789, forward strand.
AGCTGGCCCAGCTTAAGGATGATATTAACAGTCCGGCGATATCAAACAAACTCGAGGAGCCGATAAGCAAGTATATGCTCGCTCAGGCGCGGCGTCTCAAAAATGCGGGCTTTAAGGTGGAAACAATGCGTAAGGGTGAGGTGATTGTGGTGACACTGTCGACCGACAAAATGTTTGCTCCCAACGATACGGTGCTGTTCCAGAGCATCGAGGAGCGGCTGAAGCGTTTCCTCCCTTACCTCAAGACTCCTGGCATGTTCAAGATGATTCTTGCGGCGCACTCCGACGACACCGGCTCTGACAACTACCAGCTACATCTCACCGAGGCACGCATCATGGCTCTCTATGACTTCTTCGATGCTCACGGAGTTGACACATCCGGTATTATCGGGTACCCACTGGGAGGTGCCAAGCCGATGGTGCCCAATGACACCCGGGTCAACCGCTCGGCCAACCGCCGCATCGAAATCTACATCATCCCCGACACCGGCCTAATCTCCCTCGCCGAGCAAAAGCGCCTCTAATCCCCATCGTCCCGCATCGCGGCCCCCACAGTAGGGACGCTCGGCCCGAGCGTCCGCGCAATTGATATCGCCCCTGTGGTAGGGCTGCACCCTGGTGCAGCCGGAGCTCGGAGTGCTCGTACCATGCTTATCCCCAAGCTGTGGGTCGGAGACCCAAGCGTGGGGTGGGGGGACAACAAAACAAAAATGGACCTCGGAGGGGTTCAACCCCGGTACGACCTCGCCGAGGTCGGGAGGGAGAGGGGGGAACGCTTTCCTCACGCTCAGGTCTCCGACCTTACAGCATGAGGTTAATAATCGTTTGAGCCCTCCGGGCTCTGCCGTACGCTGAGTTTTCGGACAAGTCCAGCTTAGCCCGCAGGGCTTCACTCTGTGTAGCCGCATGACATGGCGCTGCGGATGTCCGCATAAGCGCAGCTCCGCATCGCGGGGCGTTAATTTAGCCTATGGCAAGCTCAGCATAGCGAGCGTAGCCATAGGGCGGATGCACCTACCTCCATCACCCTCGTCAGCTCGGCGTAGCCGGGCGCCTTTTTGACGACAGGGGTATAGAGGAACGCCCTTATATAGGGAGCATCCCTCCGGGCAGTGATAAAACTCTCACAACTCTATCGTGCCTTGACAACGGTTTGGCGGTTAAAGAAAAAATTTGTTAATTCGCGGTCGAATTCAGTGGAGAGGCGAATGGATGCCTCATAGAATATAGTTATTAGGTACAATTTCAAGACAAAATGAAAAATCTAAAGGGAGACCTCTTTGGAGGTATCACCGCCGGTGTTGTGGCCCTGCCGCTCGCTCTGGCTTTTGGTATTCAGGCTTTTGGAGGGATCAGCGACCCTAATGCGGGAAGTATCGGTGCATTTGCCGGTCTGATCGGCGCAATCTTTTTGGGATTCTTTGCCGCTATCTTCGGTGGCACCCGCACGCAAATCAGCGGACCAACGGGCCCTATGACAGTGGTTACGGCCGGTATCATTTCGGCGGCTTGGGCTTCGTCGTCGGGCAACATCGCCACGGTAATCGTGGCACTGTCGCTGGCGGGAATATGCTGCGGATTGTTTCAGGTGCTCTTTGGTATAATCCGCATAGGCAAGTATGTGCGTTATATACCCTACCCGGTGCTGTCGGGATTTATGAGCGGTATCGGAGTAATCATCATACTCCAGCAGATTTACCCATTGATCGGACAAAAATCGCCTGTTCTTGTGGTAGAGATGATCACGCAGTTTCCGGAGCGCATAGCCTCGGGCGTATCGTTGATCGCTTTGGCACTGGGATTGGGCACTATTGCCATAGTGGCTATTATGCCGCAGATTTCGCGGCGTTTGCCGTCGACGTTGGTTGCACTTATTGCAATGAGCGCGGTGTCGCTATGTTTCAACCTCGATATGAGCATGTGTATCGGCGCCATCCCTTCGGGCATGCCCATGCCGGTGTTCCTCAAGGAGGGTCTGGGGTCGGTAGACTGGGGCTTGGCTTTTGAATCGGCTATAATCCCGGGTCTCACCCTCGCAGGACTTGGTTCAATCGACACCCTGCTCACCTCGGTGGTGGCCGACAACATCACAAAAACTCACCACAACTCCAACAAGGAGCTTATCGGTCAAGGCGTTGGCAACGCGATGGCCGGACTGTTCTGCGGACTCTCGGGCGCCGGTGCCACAATGCGAACCGTGGTCAACGTTAAATCCGGTGGCAACTCGCAGGTGAGCGGCGTGGTGCATGCACTCTTCCTCCTGGCCGTGCTCTACGGGCTTGGTCCCGTGGTGGCTTACGTGCCGCTGTCAGTGCTTGCGGGCATCCTGATTACAGTGGGGTGGGGGATTATCGACTTTAACGGCTTCCGCGACCTGCGACGTGTGCCGCGCTCCGACGCATTTGTGCTCCTGGTAGTATTCTTCACCACGGTTTTCGTCGACCTGCTCACCGCCGTCGGTATCGGTATGCTTATCGCATGCGTGCTGTTTATGAAGCGCATCGGCGACCTCGTAGAGGGGAACTACTCCAATCAGGAGATGACAACATTTGACAAAGAGAGCCCCTGGACCGACGAAGGAGGCATACCCGAGTCGATCAAACATCGCATCTACATTCAGCGCCTCGACGGCCCGTTGTTTTTCGGCTCCATCACACGCTTCAAGGAGGTGATGCAAGACGTGCCCGAGGGGGTGAAATGCGTGATAATACGCATGCGTCGCGTTGAATTTATGGACCAATCAGGTCTTTATGCCATGCGCACTGCCATCGCCGATTTACAGGACCGCGGCGTCACCGTGCTCATGACCATCATTCAGCCGCAGCCAATGCTCATGCTCACCCAGATGAAGGTGATACCCGATGTAGTGCCCACCCACCACACCTTCCCCACATTCGAAGCCTGCACCGACTACCTGCGCGAGCATTTCGCCGTAAATACCGCAAAAGGTGAGGCATCCGCATCCTGACAATTGGACTGTATCCATGCATGATTTCGATTGAGTGATGGATGGCAAATGATTGGAAAACAAAGGAGTAATAAAATTTGGGACAAAAATATCACAAAAAATTTGTTCAACTCAAAAAACCTCACTACCTTTGCATCGCTTTTGGCCTAAGAGCCAGGGCAAATTAGGGAGATTCGCTAGCTCAGCTGGTAGAGCACAACACTTTTAATGTTGGGGTCCT
>CAZFEU010000010.1:0-50634 GCA_964517875.1 uncultured Muribaculaceae bacterium
AAATCCGTTATTCCTTAGAATACGGATATGGCCATTCTGAATGATTAAAAGCCAGGAGTGAGTCAATGTTGCTGTTTCTGCAACGGAATCATAATAGCCGAACTTTTCGGCACGGTGTTGTAACTTCCTATGTGTTAGCATAGAATGCTTATAGGGAGGATAGGAAGATTTTGCCCTAATGAAAGAAAACCTAAAATATGCCCCTTTGCACAATGTGGATGAGGCAAGGATTAAGGCATTGGACGAGGGTGAGCTGTGCTGGGTGCTAATGCGATCATTGCAAAACAAGGTTCAGACAATCGAATCCGCTGATGGAGACGGGAAGCATACTAAACTAAAATATGGGTATGAGATTGCCGAAAATTTGTTCTGCGAGTTCTTTATGCCAATGAAGGAATGCGTGTCAACGATTCAAGGCAAGAGAATCATACATAATAAACCGGCAATTCCGGGGATGTTTTTTGTCAGGGACACAGTGCCTAATATACGGACGCTCGCATCAAAGGGGTTAGGCTTCGAACTCAGGTATCTTAAGGGAAGAAAATACCAGGATCCAGTCATCATAAACGACAAAGAGATGGAAGCCTTCATATCCGCCGTAAGCAGCAACACAGAGGTGCGGTTCTTCTCGCCCGACGATAAGGCGCTAGATATCACCGTCGGTAAACGCGTCAGGATAACAAAGAACGGTAGTACAATCGACGGCCACGTGGTGAGCATTCGTGGGTCGAAACGTCGGTGGCTACGCATCAGCATTAAGGATTGTCTCGCCGCCCATGTAGAAATCGACCTTGATGAGCTCAAACGTAATGGGCAGATAGTGGAGCTACTCGACTGACATTTCTTTGCCCCGTTAAATGCTGCTTGGATGCACTATAACACAGCTCGCAAGGAAATTGCAAATATTTAATCATAAGATAAATACAAATGTCAACTAAAGTATTAGTGACCGGTGGCGCGGGTTTCATCGGGTCAAATTTGTGTGAGCATTTGCTCGAAAATGGGTACCATGTCCGTTGCCTTGACAACTTTGCTACCGGTAAATGGCAAAATATCATACCACTGATCGAGCGTTTTCCGGAAACATTTGAAATGCAGGTGGGTGACATCCGTATATTGGATGATTGCCGAAAGGGAGTGGAAGGTGTGGATTATGTGATGCATGAAGCTGCGCTTGGGTCAGTGCCTCGTTCGATTAATGACCCCATAACCACCAACGATGTCAATATCGGCGGCTTCCTAAATATGCTTGTGGCAGCACGAGATGCAGGTGTTAAGCGCTTTATTTTTGCGGCATCATCATCAACATACGGTGACAGCAAATCGCTCCCCAAGGTGGAAGAGGTGATAGGCAGGCCATTGTCGCCGTATGCCATCACTAAGTACGTAGATGAGCTATATGCCGATGTGTTTGCCCGCACTTACGGGACGGAGTACATAGGCCTTCGGTATTTCAACGTGTTCGGTCGCCGTCAGGACCCGCATGGAGCATATGCGGCCGTAATCCCTCTATTTGTGAGGAAATTCATGAACCATGAAGCGCCTAACATCAACGGCGATGGGGAATATAGCCGCGACTTTACCTACATTGACAATGTCATCCAGATGAATATGCTGGCAATGACAACGACCAATCCAGAGGCTGTCAATCAAATCTATAACACTGCTTATGGAGAGAGAACCACATTGAACCAGCTGGTAGATTGTCTCCGCGAGTTCCTCGGGGAAAAGGACGAGGTAATCAAATCGATAGAACCCACTCATGGGCCGAATCGAGCCGGCGACATACCACATTCACTCGCCAGTATAGACAAGGCAAAAACTCTCATGGGGTATACCCCGAAATATTCGATGCGCGCCGGACTGAGGGAAGCCGTTGACTGGTATTGGGAAAACCTGTAAAAATTCACAAAGCACCAATGAATAAAGATATAAGAATCTGTGTGATTGGCCTCGGATACGTAGGTCTTCCACTTGCCCGCTTGTTCTCGACAAAGTATCCAACAGTGGGGTTTGACATGAACTCAAAGCGCTGTGAGGCCTTGATGGCTGGGCATGACGCCACCCTTGAAGTTAGCGACGAGCTCTTGCAGGATGCGATCAACAACCATGGGTTTGTATGCACCGCTGACATTGACAGAATCAAGGACTGCAATTTTTATGTTGTGGCTGTTCCGACCCCCGTGGATGAAAACAACAATCCTGATCTGCGCCCGCTTTGGGGCGCATCGGAGACGGTGGGCAAGGTTATCAAACCCGGTGATGTTGTGGTGTATGAGTCAACGGTTTATCCTGGCGTCACAGAGGATGAGTGTATCCCGGTGGTAGAACGGGTCAGCGGGCTTAAGTTCAACAAGGACTTCTACGCAGGCTATTCGCCCGAACGTATCAATCCCGGCGATAAGCTCCACACAGTCGAGAAAATCAAGAAAGTGACCTCCGGCTCTACTCCCGAAATAGGCAGGCTCGTCAACGAGGTTTACTCATCAGTGATCACCGCGGGCACTCATCTCGCCCCGACAATCAAGGTAGCTGAGGCGGCCAAAGTTATTGAAAACTCGCAGCGCGACATCAATATCGCCTTCGTCAACGAGCTGTCGAAAATATTCACCCTCATGGGCATAGATACGATTGACGTGCTCGAAGCCGCATCGACCAAGTGGAACTTCCTGCCCTTCAAGCCGGGGCTTGTGGGCGGTCACTGCATCGGTGTTGACCCCTACTACCTTGCCCAGTGCGCCCAGCGATATGGTTATAACCCCGAAATTATCCTTGCCGGCCGCCGCATGAACGATGGCATGGGTGCCTACGTTGCTGACCGCCTAATCAAGTTGATGCTCAAGAAGGGCATCCAGGTTCTGGGCAGCCATATAATCATCTTCGGATTCACCTTTAAGGAAAACTGTCCTGACGTGCGCAATACCAAGGTTGTAGACATCGTGAAATCCTTGAAGGAGTATAATCTCGACATCACCATCTACGACCCCTGGGCCAATCCCGCCGCAGTCAAGCGTGAATATGGCCTAGACGTTGTCAACGAGCTGCCAAAAGATGAGAAATACGATGCAGCCATCGCCGCCGTGGCTCACAAAGCCTTCGAGGGAATGGACATCACAAGTGTACTAAAGCCCACCCACGTAGTCTTCGACGTAAAGGCCACCCACGACAGAATGTTAGTAGACGGACGTCTCTGACACTTATTAAATATAATTCATGGATATAAAGAGTAGTGTCAAATCGTTAAAGCATCCTTATCCTATATAATGGATGCTTTAACAATCTTGACACATTCTCTGATTTGTATATTATGGCTAATAATAGAAACATTTCTTTTGATGTGCTTAAAGGGATAGGAATTGTATTAGTATGTATAGGGCATACTCCGACAGTTCTTACTACATGGATTTATGGTTTCCATATGCCCTTATTTATCTTTATTTCCGGATATTTCTACAAGCATGTTTCCTTTAAAGAGATAATTAAAAAGGGCTTTAAAAATAATATAAAGCCCTATCTGATATTTTGTGTCATATCACTTGTGATGCTTCTGATCTATCTCGCCATCGCACATCGTCCATTTACGAATTTGCTGGATTTTGTCACACCTTTTGATACCACAAATTATTTACTTACTCGTACAATATGGTTTTTACCATGTCTGTTTTTGATATGTATATCATTCAGCTTAATTAAAAGGCTGTTTAATAGTAGATTAAGCTTAATAATATGCCTGTTGCTATATGTAATTGATTGTTGTTTAGTATACAATCAAATACACTTGCCATTTTTTATCGATACAGCGATGGGAATGATTGTATTTTATGCCATAGGGTATGAAGTTAAGTGTTCAGGAATGTTGGATCGTAAGATGTTCCAGTCGAAGCCAACTTTGTTGTTCCTGGCACTAATTATTTTAGGAATCTATACCGCAATGGTGATATGGCTCAATCCTAAAACCGAATGGAAGTATAATATCTTTGATGCATACAATTTGCCCATCGCATTAACTGCCATATTGGGATGTCTTTTTGCTTGCAGATACCTTGTTCAGTTACAAAGTAAGAAAATATTAATGCTCCTTGGACTTATAGGTGGGGAATCTCTCGTAATTATGGGGTTACATTCACAACTTTACGACTTGTTTATTATGCCTGTAATGATACGATTGGGACTACCTCTCAATTATATGTTTATACCAATGCTAGTCATAGCAATTCCAGCTTCCATTTATATGAATTTTAAGTTGTTAAGACTTACCAAATCGTCAAAGATGGTTGATAAAACCGACTACACCACTTTATTTAAGTCGACCAAGATAGACGTTAATATTTAAAGAATGTCAGACTCCGCGCGTTCTACTCGAATTGCAAAAAACACCGTATATCTATATATGCGGATGTTAATAAGTATGGCAGTGTCGTTGTACACCTCACGAGTTGTACTTCAGATGCTCGGTGTTGATGATTATGGGGTATACAACGTAGTTGGTGGCATAGTGTTAATGATTTCAATTGTTAGTAATACGATGGCCTCAACTACAACGCGTTTTTTGTCAGTTGAGCTTGGACGTTCCAATGTTGATAAATTCAATAGAGTATTTAATACATCACTATATATACACATATTATTGGCAATATGTGTAATTATCATAGCCGAAACTCTTGGACTTTGGTTTATGAACACCTATCTTAACATTCCTCAAGATAGTATAACTGCAGCTCAATGGGTGTATCAGTTTTCCATTATTGTAGTTGTAATGCATATAATCCAAAGTCCATTTACCGGTGCAATAGTTTCACATGAGAAAATGGGAGCATATGCATATTTTGATCTGGCATATGTATTTTTAAAACTTGGTATTGTATTCTTGTTACCACTGTTTACAACCAAGCGTCTGATTGTATATAGCGGCATGCTTGCTGTCGTTACTATACTCATATTCTTCATTAATCTCATTTATTGTAGTAGAAACATTAAAGGGTGCAAAGTCTCTAATAAGCTTGAGAAGGGTGTTATTAAGAGCATGATAAGTTTTAACGTATGGTCAATGGTGAGTAGTGCGGCCTTTGCAGGACGTACTCAAGGAATAAATATGGTTTTAAACATATTCTTTGGCATAGTTGCTAACACAGCAGTGGGAATTGCAACCCAGGTAATGTCGGCGGTTGAAAGTTTTGCCGGCAATATTATTGCAGCGATTACCCCACCGTTAATGAAAAGTGTGGCTCAAGGTGACTCTAAATCTGTAATAGTGTTACTTTTCTCAGGATCAAAATTAATGACCCTATTAATGATTGCTATCTCTACACCTATAATTCTTGAAACTGAATATATAATATCACTTTGGCTTGGAACCATCCCAGCCTATGTGCTACCATTCACACGATTAACATTAATAGGTCTTTACTTTATTCCGGCATATCGCCTATTTGATAAATGTGTCATGGCAACTGGAAACATACGCCGCATGACACTCACAAATTCTATCTTATTTCTATCAATAATTCCACTATCCATTGTTGCATATAAAGTTGGATTGCCAGCACCTACTGCCTATTTAATATCTATCATTATAGCACCACTAATCTTACTGAATAATATCTGGATTGCATCAAAGTATATCACAGAGCTTAAGCTTCACAAATACATTACATCAGTAATATTACCTTGCTTCGTTGTGCTTATAATTACTTTTGGTGTTACGATGTCTGTATCACTTAGTATTAAGCCATCGGTGTTTCACCTGTTTGCTACATTTTTATTATCGGTAATTACATGCTCAGCATCAGCGTATATATTAGCACTCGACAACAAAGAAAAAACATTTATTAAACAATCGCTGAGAAAAATAGCTATTTTCAGTCACACATAAATGTTTTCATAGAAAATAATAGAACAATGGATCTTCATAAAAGTCCAATTGTCTTTGGATTTGACAGTTATAACACTGCTGGCTCCATAAGATGCCTGGGCGAAGCTGGTATTAAGCCAATTGTAATACTTGTATCTGATCGCAAAAGGAATGCTATTGCAAAATCAAAGTATATCAACAAAATACACATTGTTGATACAATTGAACAAGGTATTGGCATTTTGAAAAAAAACTATAAGTCAACAAGTATTACGTATTTATTTGTAACTTCTGATAAAATAGCATCTGCTCTCGATCTTATCTTTGACGAATTAAAAAACCATTTTATTTTTCCGAATGCCGGAGAGGAGGGGAAGCTAAATTACTGGATGGATAAAAACAATATGTGTGTTGCTGCATCTGAGAGTGGCATAGTTACTCCTAAGTCAGTGGAATACCATGTTGGAAATCAATTCCCAAATTCTTTATCAATGCCTTGTATCATTAAGCCCAGTAAAAGCATTAAAGGCTCCAAACAAGACATCACAATTATTAACTCCATAAATGATGTAAATGAATATTTAGGGTCGCTACATCACACGGAAGACTACATTATACAAGAATATGTAAAAAAGGAATGCGAATTACTAATTATTGGTTGCCGAACACAATCTGGTAACATTTTTATTCCAGCGCACCTTATAAAGACAAGGTGGATCGGCACCGGCGATGATGCCTCGCAAGGGTGGGTCAAAAGGGGATTGCCTAAAAATATCAACAAGAATGCAATTACTCAGTTCCTGTCTAAGATTAACTATATTGGCCCATTCAGTATTGAATTCGGAGTGCAAGATCATATGCCCTTCTTTTATGAAATAAATCTCCGAAATGATGGTACTATTAATTACTTCACAAAAGTCGGGGTCAATTTACCCCTAATGTTTCTGACCGACTCCGAAGATATTAATTACTCAAAACCTGATGAAGCTCTATTTGTTGACGAAATAGGTGATTTTTTAAATGTAATAAGGGGTGACTTAAAATTCACCGACTGGATAAATAATCTGAAAAAAAGTTCAGCACACAAATATTATGATAAGCATGATAAGGGGCCATTCATGGTTTTTTTCCCTCGCATGCTCCGTGTGGTCATGGCAACCTGGTATCACAAAATAACTGGACATGACAAACGTTAATGATGCTATTCTTAAAGTATTCTCAGGACTAAATCTTGACCGTTTAGTTATTAATGATCGTCCACGTGTGCTATTCTATCATGGGGTTGCTCAGAATATAGTATCACCAAAGATAGAATTAGAAAGTATAGAAGCCGGTGAGTTCGAAAGGCAGTTGAAATACATAAAGCGATACTTCAGACCAATCACTATCGATGAGTTTTATGCTAAGTTTATCGGTAATAATTGGGAAGGAGGCGAGATACTCATAACATTCGATGATGGCTATAAGAACATTCTCACAACAGGCTTGCCACTTCTTGAAAGATACGATATTCCGTTTGCCCTGTTTATCACCACTGATAATCTATCAAAAGGCAGCCTATTCCCAACAACTATCAATAGATTGGTCAACCAAGCATCAACCTATTCTAAGAAACTTGGGAAAGCTAAAGATATCGTTGCCACGACTATATCGCATGATCTCAAAACGTTACCCATTGAGTGTGTAGAGAATATATGTGCCGAATTACTTTCTAATTTATCACCCTCAGAGATAGAGGATTTGAAGCATAAATATAGTTCGGTAATTCCAATGAATTGGGATGATGCAAGGGTTGTCGCATCTTCGCCGCTATGTACTATAGGCTCCCATTGCGTGACCCATATATGTTGCCATGATCAACAAAATATACTCGAAGTAAAAAGACAATTCGAATTAAGTAGAAGTATTATAAGAGAAAAATTAGGCGTGGCATGTGACTATTTATCATATCCAAACGGTAATTATACTCCAGAAACTATGCAAATGGCGACTGCTTGTGGATATAAAATGGCATTCTCTACTCGATACGAACCAATAGATACATCGACAGCCAACAAAATGGCCGTGGGACGTATTTATGTGCCATATGATTACTATAGATTCAAGTATGCAGTATCAACATACCCCCGATAGTCGATTGCCATTGGTGACTGTCGCTATGGCTGTGTACAATGCAATGCCATATCTCCCGGCGTCGATTGAGAATGTGCTACACCAAACTTATCAAAACATTGACTTTTTGATAATTGATGACGCATCGACCGACAACAGTCGAGAAATAATAGAAAAATATGTCAATAGGGATAACCGTATAAGATTTATTTTCAAAGAAAAAAACGAAGGTCTATCATCGGTTCGCAACATTTCAATGAAAGAAGCTAAGGGAGAGTACCTATTAATGATCGATGCCGATGATCTGATGGATTTAACCACAATAAGTAAAGCTGTCAATAATGCATTGTCGACTGATGCGGATATAGTTATATGGGATTATTCTGTTTTTTATGGCAATTCGGCTGAGGTTCCGGTTGTCACAGAAGAATCAAAAATAGCAAAGATAGAACCTCATAATCGGCATGCCCTTATTTGGTTACCGGCATTTATGCCAGTTAGGTTATTGTTAATGGATTATGTAAGACGCAAGAATTTTAGCTTTCCGTTAGGATTGACCAAACAGGATATACCAGTCCATTGGGCAATGGTGACAGATCCACATAGTAGAATTTCATTATTGCCCGAAGTCCTATTTTATTATAGGCAACATTTATCTTCTACCACAAATCTAAAGGGACGCAGCTTATTTTCATTAGCAAAAGTTATGGACATTGTAGGGGTTGCCCTGAAAGATAGCAATATCTATTTAGAATATCGGACGGATTACCTTCGTGCTCAACTGTCTCATCTACACGGCATGTATGATTCAATATTGCCTGAATATAAGTCAGAAGCGATGTCGATAATAAAAGATCGCTTCGATGAAGACGCAAAACAATTTATTAGTGAAAATGGTAAGGTTCTTAGCTGCCGGGTAAGATGGTTCTATAAAATGATTGAAGGGTCTGTAACGTCATTGTTCTTGTACGAGACGGCAATTATTGCAAGGAAAATCTACCGTAGGTTATATCGCCATTAATACTACACACAAAAGAATGAAAAGGAATATGTACCAGTCTCAAACTATAACATCAAGAGAGCGTATGCAATGGGTTGACGCATTGCGTGGGTTCTCGATGCTAATGGTGGTATTCGGCCATGTATTGGTATATAGTGGCATTAATTCAAGCAATTCTCCGATAATTGCGTTATTGATAACATTTAGGATGCCACTTTTTTTCTTTGTAAGCGGATTCTTTTCTTATCGCCTATATACGTGGTGGAACAGAGATAGGGTGGCTGACATCGTGAAGCGGAAAGTGCAAGCTCAGATTTTGGGTACAATAGCCTTTTGTGCTGTATATCAATATGTCATAAATGGGGCTGGGATAGGCAATGGCTTCGGAGCATATTGGTTCACCATCGTGCTCTTTCAAATGTACATGACATATCTACTATTGTCACTACTGAGTTGCTACTTGAATCGTAATGTGGCTATTCCGCTAATGATTGTACTTTCAGTTGTATTTTGTGGCATAATTTTTGTCAATAAACTTGATTTCAGATTAGCAAGGATTTTTAGTTGGCTTAATCTTGCTGAATATATGCAGTTTTTTACCCTTGGATTGCTGTGCAATAAATACCGCGATGTATTTCTAAAAGTACTTGGCGGCAGGGTATGGATTACAATTTTCATCATGGGATGGATAGCATGCATGTTGATTATGTATTCGGAGTGGATGAACAATAATTCTATATTTATCGCATCATTAAATCGTAATCTTATTGTGCGATATTGCGGATTATTTTGTGTAATAACACTTTTCTTCCGGAGTGCAGCTTCATTATCCGCTCCTACTAAAGGTGCACGATTGCTTCGTTTCATCGGGAGGCGCACCCTCGATATATATTTCATTCATTACTTCTTCCTTCCTCAAGTAGAGGGCATATCAGAATGGTTAACGCAAGACAACAGAATAATATTCCAAATAATATTGGCTTCGGTTGTGACCTGTGCTGTCACGGCAATGTCGTTGCTGGTGAGTGGAGTTTTGCGTAGCAGTCCGATATTGGCCTCATGGTTGTTAGGGGTAAAACCAAGTACATAATGATACAATAATGGGAATTAAAAACAAGATACCATTGGTAGTGGTGGCTACCGGGGTGATGAATGCGGGGGGGACTGAGTCGCTCATTATGGAGATGCTGCGACATAGATCGGCACGTGTGCGATACATTATGCTTATCCATCACGACGGCAAGATTTCCGAAGGAGTATTTGATGCCGAAATAAGGAGTCTCGGTGTGCCGATGCATTACATTGAGTCTATCGGTTCTCAAGGAGTAAAAAACTATGTGCAGAGGTTTAAGCAAAAAATGGATGAGATTGGGCCGGTTGATATTATACATAGTCATCTTAACGCATCAGGTGGTATTATATCGATGGCTGCTAAACTTGCGGGAATACGTCACAGAATATGCCACTGCCATGCTGACATCCGATATCCCGGGAATCTGGTTCACAAGGCTAAGCATGAGGCTAATTTGGCATTAATGAAAATATTAATTGATCATTATGCGACCAATATGTGGGCTTGCTCGGAAGCGGCGTGGCGACGTTTGTTTTTGCCATGGCGCAAGCGGGTAGTAATCAATAACATGATTGACACTCGAAGATATATGGCTTCAGAGGAGAAAAGAATTGCAGCTAAACAGAAGTTGGGGCTTGGTAATAAGTACATTGTTGGCGCAGTAGGTCGGGTAGCTCCAATTAAGAATTATGAGTGTATTATCCGGGCTATAGTCGACACGGATGCACATTTTGTTTGCTTTGGTCGATATGACATTAATAATTCATATTGTAAAAGCCTTGAGGAGTTGGCCATTAGACTTTGCGTGCAGGACCGGGTGCACTGGATGGGCAATAGCAACAGTATTTGTGACGATATCCATTGCTTTGACCTATTTGTGATGCCATCTTTTACCGAAGGTTTTGGTATGGCGGCAATAGAGGCTCAGGCAGCGTCAATTCCTTCACTAATATCCACTGGGGTGCCCCGTGTAGTAGATGTTAACGCTGGATTGGTAAAATACCTTGACCCCGACAAAGCAGATATATGGAAGGAGGAGATTAACAAGCATAAAACATACAATAAATGTCTATCTCCCGATGACAAATTATTGCAAGCTTTCATCAACAAAGGTTTTGATTCTCCATCCAGTGTAAAAGAAATAGAAAACGAATATCTTTCAATGATATAATTAATTATGAAGCACCGCCCTTTTTGTCTTGCATATTCTATAAGTCTGTACCATTGTGCAATGAGTTGGCTTATGCCACGACTGGTTAATGATCGCACAGCCATCTTAAATTACTATAAAAAGAAGTCGGGTGGAAGATTTATCGATCTCGAGAATCCCAAACTGTTCAGTGAAAAACTTCAATGGTACAAACTGAATCACCAGGATCCTTTGATGGAGATAGTGGCAAACAAATACACGGTTAGAGAGTATATTCAATCAATAGGCTATGGTGGTCTGTTAAACGAATTATATGGGGTATACTCTAAAGTCAGAGATATTGACTTCGATGCGCTACCAAATCAATTTGTGCTGAAGGGGACTCATGGTAGCGGATTTAACATCATTGTCAAAGATAAATCATCATTAAATCGCCGGCAGGCAAAAATGCTTATGTCATCCTGGATGAAGCAGCATATCGCATGGTCAGGCCGGGAATGGGTATATAAGAATATGCCACGCCATATAATAGCAGAAAAATATCTCGAAGATGAAACGGGCGAGTTGCGAGATTATAAGTTTTATTGCTTTAACGGTAAACCTACATTCATGCAGCTCGAGGTGGGACGCGGAACCGAGCATAACACCCGTAATTTTTACAATATGAATTGGGAGTTAATGCCCTTTGGCAAAGAGCTTCCACACAACCCCGACCTTCAGATCGAGCCCCCATCAATGTTTGAAGAGATGAAGAAGATTGCTACCGATTTATGTAAGCCATTCCAATATGTAAGGGTGGATTTGTACCAAGTTGGAGGGAAGATATATTTCGGTGAGCTGACTTTTTTTCCTGCCGGTGGCGCTCCTGATTTCGTACCCTCAAAATATGATTCGATTGTTGGAGATATGTGGAAACTTGAACCATGAGTAAAATAGTGATTTTTGGGGATATCTGCCCGACTAAGGATACACAGGCAGCTTTTGAAAGCGGAGACCGACATGCCATCTTCGGGGAAATACTTCCTGCGATAGAGGGCGCAGACTTAGTAATCGGTAATCTTGAATGCGCCATAACCGATAGTCCACGTCCGATACGTAAGGCCGGGCCTGTGCTATACTCTTCATCCCGCAGTCTTGACTGTCTTAAAGATTTTGACGCCCTGAGTCTTGCTAATAATCATATAAGGGATTGCGGTGACGAGGGAGTGATGACTGCTATGTCTTCTTGCAATCGACGCGGCATAAAAACATTTGGATCCGGAGCTAATATTCAAGAGGCAAGGAAACCATTAGTGCTTGAAGTGGACAATCTGAAAATTGGTATTATTTCATTCGCGGAACAGGAATTCAACGTTGCTACAGATTCACGTCCGGGAGCGTGCTATCTTGATCTTTATGATGACTTCGATCGCATACGCGAGTTGCGCAAGAATGTAGATTACCTCATTATACTTTATCATGGAGGAATAGAATACTTCGAATATCCTACTCCCGAGCTTAAGCGCAAGTGTCGTAAGATGGCAAAGTGTGGTGCTGATTTGATAAGTTGTCAGCATTCACATTGCATAGGCACAATTGAGCAATATGGTGATTCCACAATCGTCTATGGGCAAGGAAACAGTGTCTTTGGGTATCGTCCCAATAATACAAGTTGGAATCGCGGCTTAATGCTTGAGGTAGATTTATCAAAAGACAAGTTGTTAAATATAACGTCAGAATCACATAGTCAGAACTCGAATGTTCATGCCAGTGTAACCTACCGTCCATTTATCGCATCACAATCAGGGTTAAAATGGATGCGCTCCGACCAAGTAAAGAAACTTGAAAAGGAGCTTTCAGATAGGGCCGTGGCATCAGAAGAAATGATTGATCAGGAGTGGAGTAAATTCTGCATAAATATAGGTAAGATTCATCTGCCTCTTCTGTTAGGTTGGCCTCGTATTCTAATTGCTCTAAACCGCCGTCTGAATAACGCACTTATAAAGTTGCTGTTTAGTCGAAAAGCGAGCAACAATACTCATAATCTGATACGTTGTGAAGCGCATAAAGAAGTGATTGATAAACTTCTGTCACAAGCAGATTTCAAATAACGAGAAGATTAGAAATAATGCTATATTACTATTTATTCCTTGCGTTAGCAATGATATTTGCATCTGCATATGATAAGAGCCGTAATAATAAAGGATATCTATTTGCTGTGCTCTTACTTATGGTGCTTTTTGCTGGTTTAAGAAGTTCGGAGGTAGGAACAGATGCCGGAGGTTATGCAAGAAGATTCATGTTGGATAGCAGAATGTTGGCAGGGGATTTTGAAGCGCAAATACAAAGCGAGCCAGGATTCTACTATCTTAACCAATTTTTAAGGACAATATCCAATAATTATTGGATATTGTTCACGGGTATTGCTTTACTCACATACTCATGTGTATTGCGCTCTATACGGTTTGAGAACGGTAAGTTGTTGATTCCCCTGGTTGTATTCATTACGCTCGGCTACTACACTTTTGTATTCAATGCCGCACGACAAGGTATAGCTGTGGGTATTTACATGTTGTCATTTAGATACTTGTTTGCCGATTTCAGGAAGGGATTTCCTAAGTATTGTTTTTTTGTTGTTCTCGCAGCTCTATTCCACAAAACAGTTATCATTGCCATCCCGCTATACTTTGTATTTCGCCAGAAGTATTCAGTAAAGGTGTTAATTTTAACCGTTTTCCTTGGTATTGGCATCACTGCGTTGCTGCCCGCATTCTTCTCCTATGCCGAGACACTAGAGAGCCGATACAGGATATATTCCACAGGAGCGCGCGGAGGAGAAATGCTTGCAGTTTTTTACGTGCTGATAAGTCTGTTCTTTATTTTTTGGCGTAAAAATGTTGACCCGCAGTTCAGTAGAAAATACGATTATTTTCTCAATATGACTCTCTTGGGAACGTTGGTCTATGTAATTGTACAGCTCTCGGATATTTATGTGGAAATGACAAGATTTGCCGCATATTTTCAGGTTGCCATCATATTTCTGTGGGGATATATTTATCAGTCCAAGCATAGGCCATCACCTATTTTCTCAATATTTATCGTGATGGGTCATCTGATATTTTTCTACATTTTCTGCACCAAAATGGCCTCCTTGGTACCATATACCTTTAATCCTGAAGTCTTCTAAACGTCAACGATGAGTTACATCAAGAAAAAAAGAAAGATATCAGTGGCTATGGCCATTTATAATTGTGCTCCCACATTGCATGACGCCATTAATAGTATTATTAATCAGACATATAAGGATTGGGAGCTGATTTTGTGTGACGATGGCTCTACGGATGACACATTAAAAATTGCAAAGGACTACGAAGCGGCCTACGATAACATTCTTGTTATAGAAAATTCACATAATAAGGGGCTACCCGCATCTCTAAATCATTGTATAGAATATGCCCAGGGCGATTATATAGCGCGCATGGACGGTGATGATATATCGCTTCCGCGGCGTTTTGAGGCAGAAATGTCAATATTTGAATCACATCCGGAATACGCTATAGTATCTTGTGCGATGATTAATTTCGATGAATCAGGCGACTGGGGGGTGCAACGTAAACCGGAGTATCCAACGAAGATAAGCTTTGTGTATGATTCTCCTTTTTGTCATGCCCCTTGTATTATGCGCAAAGAAGCCCTGGCAAGTGTCGGCAACTACACAGTTCGCGATGATTTACGCAGAGGGCAAGATTACTATCTATGGCACAAATTTTACTGCCATGGCTACAAAGGCTATAATCTCCAAGAACCTTATTACAAAATGCGCGATGACGAAGCCGCCGCAGCACGACGAGGGTTTAATATGAGCTATTGGCAGCGAGTCAAACGAAGTATGATGTTTTACAGGGTGAAAAAAGAAATATTTAAAAACCTGGAATTACCGATAAAATACCGACTGCTCACTTTTCGCCCCGTACTTGTGGCCCTCCTTCCCCGCACACTCTATTCACTAATGCATAAAAGGAATATCGGAAAATAATGAATAAGCATAACACTATACATCGACCTCGTATTTTGTTTGTAGCCAATGTTACCAAGGAACATGTACTTAAATTCCATATTCCTACAATTCGCAAACTGGTATCTGAAGGATGGATTGTAGACGTAGCAAGCGGTGGTTCTGAAGATATTCCATATTGCAACAGACATATCATATTACCCATTGATCGATCACCATTCAAGGGCAACATATTTAAGGGGATTCATCATTTGCGAAAAGAAATAGCAATTAACGATTATGATATTGTGTATTGTCACACGGAAGTTGGAGGAATTGTGGGACGCATTGCGGCTAAGCCATTCCGTAAGAAAGGGTTAAAGGTGGTAAAGCTTGACCATGGGTTCTATTTCTACAAAGGCGCTTCGATTTTGACTTGGGCAATTCATTTTACGGTAGACAAATTATTATCTCTAATTACGGACACTTTTATAACAATAAATAAAGAAGACTATATAAATGCATGTAAATACTTTGATTATTGCCGTAATTACCTCATAGACGGGATTGGTGTTGATCCTAGCAGATTTGTAATTAAAGACAGAGCGCAAATCAGGGCTAAATATCGTGCCGAGCTCGATATCCCACAAGATGCAACAGTGCTTATATACCTTGCTGAATTAATCTCTAATAAGAACCAAACGGTGCTTATGGACGCTTTGGAATTGGCATTGCGCTCGAGAGATGATATTTATCTGGTTTTAGCAGGAGAGGACCATACGAATGGTAAATTTAAATCATATGCACACCGCAAGGGTATTCATAAGAATGTACGATTCTTGGGGTGGCGAAATGATGTAAATAATCTATATGCAATGTCAGATATATGTACTGCATCAAGTATCCGTGAGGGATTTGGATTGAACTTAGTTGAAGCCATGTATTGTGGTATTCCAGTCATCGCATCAAACAATCGGGGCCATGCGACTATCATAAGAGATGGCGAGAATGGCTTCTTGGTAAACCAGGGAGATGTGGCAGCATTTGCAGACAGAATCCTTTCTCTGGCTGCAAATACAAATCTGCGACAACAATTTATTGAGGTGGCAAATGCAGAAAAATCGAGATATTCAAGCGACACAATTACTGAAACAATCTTAAAGATCTTAAAGGGTCAATTATTAAAGTAAAACTGAAGGAATAGTTTTACGACATAGAAAAATAGCTTATGTTCAAATTAATACCTCGTGTTAGGGTTAATTACACTTTTGGTGATCTGATCAAGGGAATGGTAGCCGGTCGTGGCAAAGGTGATAAGTATGAACAATTACGAAAAGCCATCTGCAACTACTTTGGGATTGAGGACATATTACTGACCTCATCGGGACGTGCATCTATCTATATGTTGTTGCGATATCTGCCACAGAAAAAAGTCATAGTGCCGGCATACACATGTAAGGTAGTAATCGAAGCTGCTACTATGGCTGGAAAACAAATTGTATTTGCGCCAACATCACGAAGGACATTCAATATGTCATCATTGCCAGAATTAGATGCAGAATGTATCGTAATTGCGACACATCAATACGGGTTACCATGCGACATAGAGGCAATAGTTGCCGAATGTAGGAAGGCTGGGGCTGTTGTTATAGAGGACTGTGCCGCATCACTCGGCACAAATATAAAAGGGAAAAAGACTGGCTTGTTCGGCGACTTTGCCATATTCAGTTTCGACTCATCGAAATTAGTGACTGTACCATCCAAGGGCGGTTTTATAATAGCCAAAGATGCCAATCTTCTTAAAAGTATTAGCGATGCGACACCCTTGCTGACATGTTCTGTTAAGTACAAGTTCAAACATCTGATGCGAGGATTTATATATGTGATGCTAAGCTCCTCATATATATACCGCTGTTTCCATTATTTAACCATGGGAAGAAAGCATAAATTGCAAATCGATGACCATGATGGCGTTGACACGGTGTTAAGCGAGTTTTATTCTCATGGTTTCTATGAATGGCAAGCAGTCATAGCACTCAACCAGATAAAACAAATTGAAGAAATAATAGCTAAACGAAAGGCTCTGTATAGTTGCTATAATGATTTGATAACTAATACACAAATCGAAAAACCTGAGCATATAAACGACTCGGCCTGTATTCGTTATGCTATTTTGGTGAAACACAAAAGACGATTTTATGAAAAGTGCTTAAGGCATGGTGTAGATATGGGCTTCAGCTTTAACTCCGTGGTTTGTCCAGTTGAGTTTGACAGAGAGCATGATATGGCTACCGATGTGTTAAACCTGCCATACTATTACAACCTATCAGATAAAGAACAATCCCATATCATAGAAACAATTAACTCTATTAAATCATGGTAATAATGAAGCGTGAGCGACTAACCGCTCTAAAAGATAGATGGAATGCTCTGGTAGCTAAAAATCCAACTATGCAGCCCTACCAAGAATGGGAGATGACCAAGATTGTCCAGAAATATTATCTACCGTTTACACTGGCAGAAAAGGAGATCCCGATATTTTATTCTTTTAATGAAGACGGTAAAACAATTGTCATTGCTCCAATGGCACGCCGTTTCAGGGATAAACAGCCATACGCCAATTTTGGTAAAGCTCCGACAATAGCTGTTAAGGACTTTATTTATTCTTCTGATTTGACGATTGAAAAAATGGAAGAGTGCCTGTTGGTTATGAAAAAGAAAATGGGTAGCATACATTTTTACGACATTCCTGAATATTCTTTGCTTTACGAGGTTTTAGAGCACATAGGCAAAAGATGTAAAGATCATATCTATACCATAATTCCATTTGCAGATTGTAATGGGGGGGGGTATGATTCTTACTATTTGTCGCTTTCCAAGCATATGAGGCAAAACATTCGCACTGCATACAATTATCTTAATAAAAACAATATCGCCTACACATTCGAAATTGTTAAAGGCAAGGATTTGACCCGGGATGATGAAAATGCTATTATGAATATCTATCTCGCAAGACGTGGAGACCACAGCAAGACAGACTCACAACTACATAAATTTTATCTCAAGAAATTTCATTATTACACGGTAGCCCACCGCAAACTTGACAATTCCTATTTTGGCATACTGCGCATAAACAATGTGATTGCTGCATTCTGGAGTGGTTTCAGCAATCCTAACAAGGACTATATCTCATGTCCGCGGCTTGCGTTAGATAATGAGTTCAGTAGATGTTCGCCCGGCATAATTTTATTATGCGAAACAGCAAAGATACTCCAACAATCAACAGGGATAAGTCGGTTGGACTTATCAAGAGGAAATCATGAATATAAAATGAGGATGGGAGGCACTAATTATTTCTCTCACGATTATATATTGGATTAATTGTGAAACATGTACTATTAATAAATGCGGAAGGGGTTCAGACTATAAGTCTTGCTAAATCTCTTAAGGCGCAAGGCTGTAGGGTTATTGGATTCTGTAATCACAAAATAAGTAGTGGTTATGCGACGCGGTGGCTTTCTGAGCGACACAAAACTCCTGATATCACACAAAATACAGACGACTTCAAGGCTTATTTATATAAATATCTTGAGAATCACAAGGTTGACCTTATCATTCCGTTGGCTGATGATGGAGCGGAGTTTCTAAGCAGGTATAAGACCGATATTGAGAACAAATTCAACCTAAAGTGTGCAATTGTGTCATACGACACATTCAACATAGCCAATAACAAACACCTTCTTATGAAGCATTGTGCTCAACATGGCATATGCCATCCAGTTACTGAGCCACTTCCGTCAATAGGTAATGATGATTTTTACTCCCCCGATTTCCTAAACAAACTGAAAAGTGTAGCAGAACATGTAGGTTTTCCTTGTATTATCAAACCCAATCTGTCTCAAGGTGCAAAAGGTATTGTAAGGGTAGATAGTATGGAGGACATCTATGAAAAATTTCCAGACATTTATACACAATTTGGCGAATGTACATTACAATCATACGTCGAGCAGCCAGATTATTACTATAATGTTATGCTATATCGTGACAGAAACGGCAAAACAAATAATTATACGATAATCAAGATTCGACGGTTCTTCCCACTCAAAGGAGGTAGTAGCTGCTACTGCGAGACAGTTGAGAATAACTACTTGTTAAATCAGTGTCGCACTGTTCTTGATACTTTAGATTGGTGGGGGTTTGCTGATTTTGATGTATTAGAAGATATTCATACCCGCGAATTGAAGATTATAGAGATTAATCCAAGAGTGCCTTCAAGTTTGCAAGCTGCTTTTGCCGCAGGTATAGATTTTGGAAAAGTGTTTGTGTCTGACATATTTAACGCTGACTCACCTTCTTTTGAATATGCAACAGATAAGCAGGTAAGATGGATGGGCTTGGATGTAATGTGGTTTCTTTTCTCGAAAGATAGATTTAGATTTAAGCCATCATGGTTCAAATTTTTCGGGGAAAATATAAGCTATCATGACGGAGCATGGAATGATCCATTGCCCATGTTTGCGGGTATGTTTGCGGGAATTTTAAAATATCTAAATCCAAAGTTCAGAAAAACAAAGCTCAACAGCTAATGGTATTGTTGGTTTGATAGGATTCTGATACAGGCTGTAATGCGATTAATATCAATAACCTTTTTTATCTTATTTTTTTCAGAATGACTTACTATTATTTGAAACGCATGTTTGATATCGTGTGTGCTTCAATAGGAATAATCGGTACTGCTCCTATATGGATATTAAGCATTATACTAATAGCTCTAAGTAATCCTGGCCCCATATTCTACTGTGCCAAGCGCATTGGCAAGGGAGGGAAGCAAATCAAAATGTGGAAATTCCGGTCAATGCGAGTATCAAAAGGAGCAAACGAAGTTTCCTTGCGTCCTGAACAGAGCCGTATTTTTTGGTGGGGAAGAATAATGCGCCGATTAAAAATCGATGAGTTGCCACAGCTCATAAACATAATTAATGGATCCATGTCAATTGTCGGTCCAAGACCAGCGGCTGTAGATCAATTGGAAATTACCCGCTCTGGCGCTAATGCCATTTCGTCTACTGTGCCATGTGGACTGACATCACAGTCAAGCTTATGGGACTACATCTATGGCGACCAGATTCCCAACGAAGATGAATATAACGAGAAGGTTCTTCCCATACGCTTGAAACTCGATATTTATTATGTCCGTAATGCCTCTTTTCGAGGTGATATTTGCCTTATAGGCTGGACTGTCATTGCCATATTATACACAGTTTTGGGGCAATATCCTCAGTGGATGCATAATAGATTGGTAGAATTTGCTAAATCTGTATAATATCAAATGAAATATTTACTTGTAGTAGCACACCCTGACGATGAAGTGCTTGGCGCTGGAGCTTCAATATATAAATGGGCTCGTAGTGGAGAAACTGTTGCTGTCGCCATCATGTGTGCCGAGGCAAGAGCTCGTGCCTATAGGCCAAATGATAACGAGCTGAATGAAGATCTTAATGAGTCAGCCAGATTCTTAGGTATAAGTAAGAAATACGAGGCAACTTTTCCAAACATTGAGATGAATACTGTACCTCATTTACAGCTTGTTCAATTCATTGAAGCATCTATCAAAGATTTTGAGCCGGATATCGTCATAACTCATCATCCCTCCGACACTAATAATGATCATCTAATGACATCAATGTCGTGCCAAGAAGCCATACGATTGTTTCAACGCAGGCCAGGAATTTCGCGTGTTAAGGAGTTATGGTACATGGAGGTGCCCTCATGTACCGAATGGGCAATCAATAGTGCTATGAATCTGTTTAGACCAAATTGCTTCGTAGAGGTTGGAGAAGAAGCTATTGATGCTAAAATAAAAGCATTAGGGATGTATCGCGGTGTTATGCGTCCATACCCCCACCCACGTAGTGCGGAATACATTAAAAGTCTTGCCACTGTTCGTGGAGGCCAGTGGGGGCAAGTTTATAGTGAAAGCTTTGAAGTTTGTATAATGGCTAAGTAAACGAAAAAATAAATCTTTAAACTACATTCAAACTCGCCATTAATAATATTAATGCAATGATTATCAACGACCAACTTCTCAATAAAGTCGCAGCAGAAGCAGAGATAAGCGCACGTCGGCGCATGAATTTCAATCTGCATGACAGTTTTGAAGCTAAGGTACAGCAACTGATCAACGTGCTGTTGCCTGACACGGTAATTCCGGTACACCGTCATCGCCATACGGCCGAGACTTATGTCTTACTCCGAGGCAAAATGTTCGTGGTGTTCTACAACGATATGGGCGCTCAGACTATGCGCTACCTCCTTGATCCAGCCCAAGGCAAATATGGAGTGCAGATACCCAAGAGCCAGTGGCACACAATAGAAGTTATAGAAGCTTCAACAATATTTGAGGTAAAAGAAGGTCCATATACACCCCTCGGGCCTGAAGATATATTGTACTGATGCGGGAAAGGATTTTGCTCTGTAAGCCCAAGATGTGTGGCCGGGAATTAGACTATATAATACCTGCGCTCGCTGCAGACTGGGCAGTACCAATGGGCCCTGATGTCCTTACTTTTGAGAAGGAGCTTGGAGCAATTTTGGGCGCTGACAATGTGGTGGCACTCGAATCTGGCACTTCCTCGATTCACCTTGCTCTGATTCTATGTGGAGTCCAGCCTGGTGATGAGGTTATTGTGCAGTCAATGACCTTCTGTGCTTCAGCCAACCCCATTGCATATCTCGGCGCGACACCTGTGTTTGTCGACTCCGAAATGGGAACGTGGAATATGAATCCTGAATTGCTCGAATTGGCAATCAAAGACCGCATAGCAAGTACTGGCAAGAAACCCAAGGCTATAATACCGGTGGCTCTATATGGTATGCCATATCAGATAGATCGGATATTGGAGATAGCCCATAGATATGACATTCCAGTAATTGAGGACGCAGCCGAAGGTTTATGTTCACGATACAACGGTAAGGTTTTAGGAACGTTTGGACGATTCGGCATTCTCAGTTTCAACGGCAACAAGATGGTAACTACCTCAGGGGGCGGAGCATTGATATGTCGTGACAAGGAGACAGCCGACAAAGCTAAGTGGTATGCCACTCAAGCACGCGAAGGCTATCCTTATTACCAGCATGAAGCTGTAGGCTATAATTACCGGCTTTCCAATATTTCAGCTTGTATCGGTCGAGCCCAGCTCACCGTCCTCAATGCGCATCTGGCCCACCATCGCCACGTGCAAGAGCTCTACTGCGAACTGTTAAAGGAGGTCAATGGCATAACCATGCACACAAATCCAAGCTCAAAATTTGATTCCAATTTTTGGCTATGCACTGCGACTCTAGACCCCGACTTGCGTATAAAAGGGGAGGCTAATGCATATAAGCATATTCTCACTGCCACCATCGGTGGAGCAGCCAGCATTACCCATAACGCAGATTCGGCAGTTACTGATTGTCAGCCCAACTATAATGTCGAAGCTCTACGTATGTGCCTCGACAAGGCAAATGTGGAGGCGCGTCCCCTTTGGAAGCCCATGCATAAGCAGCCCGTATACAAAAATGCTCCCGCCTACGTCAACGGCATCTCCGAATCACTTTTCAAGGTTGGTATTTGCCTTCCAGCCGGTCCCTACGTTACCGACGATGATATCCGTTACATTGTCGATACCATCAAAGGCTCGATAGTATAATTATAGTCACTAAAAGGCCGCATGGCACTCCGTCTTTTTGACTACCAGCGCGAGATGCGCGACTCCATTGTGAAAGCCCTCGGTGAATATGATGCCGTGTTGTGTCAGATGCCGACGGGCACCGGAAAGACGCATGTGCTTGCGTCGGTGGTTAGTGCATTTGCCAAAGGAAGGTCGGTGTGGGTGGTGGCGCACCGCAAGGAGTTGATTGAGCAGATCCGTCATACTTGGGAGGATTTCTACCAGAAAATGAAGGGTGCGCCAGATGTAAGGGTGATGTCAATACAATGGCTTGCCCGTAATTGGGACGATGTGGCACACGATCGTCCGGCGATGATAGTGATTGATGAGGCGCACCACGCTTTGGCTGAGACCTATCAGGGGCTTTTTAAACGCTACCCCGAAGCTAAGAAGCTTGGAATGACAGCAACCCCTTACCGCCTGAGCGGAAAGGGGTTTGTCGATTTGTTCGATGTGCTGCTGCAATCCAGGAGCATTCCCGAGTTCATCATGATGAAACGCCTATCGCTCTTTGACTACTATGCGGTGCCCCCTGACAGCAAGATCCGTCGTCAGTTAGCCCTCTTGAAGAAACGTGGATCCGAAGGTGATTATCAGGTCAAGGAGATGGAGCTGTCACTCAATACTCCACGCAATATTGAGTATCTCTACAACTCTTTGGTGCGCTATGCCAGCGGTAGACGCGGTATAGTCTACGCAATCAACATCACACATGCCAGGGCAATAGCCGACTTCTATTCCCAACGTGGGCTGAGATGCTGTGCAATAGACTGTGAGACTCCTGCAAAGGAAAGGGAACTGATGGTACAAGCCTTCCGTCGAGGCGACATTGACGTGATGGTCAATGTGGATATCTTTTCGGAGGGTTTCGACTGCCCCGAGGTGGAGTTCATCCAACTTGCCCGACCCACACTTTCTCTCGCTGTCTACCTCCAGCAGGTAGGGCGGGGACTGCGCAAGGCAAAGGGGAAGAGGTACTGCGTAATCCTCGACAACGTGGGGCTAAACCGCACTTTTGGGACTCCAGTGCGCAAATGGAAATGGGAAAAGATGTTTCATGGAACTGCGGGTAACATACGCATTGACACCTGCGACAGTCGTAACTTGACAAGGCACCTCGGCTACCCGGGCAAACTCATTGATGAGCCAATGGTGAGAATCATCGGCCATGATGATATGGCCAAGGCGGTCATACATCAGGAGCTGCTGCATTATTATCCGGCATCCAATCTCGTCGGTGTCATGCTCAATGGGAGCGTGGTGGCAAAGAAACAAGTACATGATGTAATTGCCTACAAGAATAACGCCGTTGCGGTGAGGCTCGCTGATCAATCGGCAACTCTGATATTTGCCTCTGGCAATGAGATGCCCTTACCTAAAGACTGTGAGGATTTCGACATCCTTGACGACAACCTTCTGAAAGTCATTACGCCGCGGAAAGAAATCTACACTGACCTTATCACAAGACTCGAGTTCTCCGGTCGTCCGGTTATAGAGAGGTACGGCCCGATGGAGTTCATCGGAGACAACAGCCGGATGTGGCGCCGTAATTCAAGATGCAAATTCGATTATTATAGGTATCCAGCCGAGACGCCCAGTTGGAATGGTTTCTATCTAAAATTATATGGAATATGCCCCATTGCTACAAAAGCGTTTATCCCGGCTGCCACTATCGGAGGATTCTGGGAAGCCAGTTATTCTTACGTGGTCCTTTTTCAAGGTGACAATCAGGAGTACTACCTGGTGAAGGAGCTCCCTAACGGAAGTATAATCCTTGTGGACACTGACCTGAAATACTATCTCGTCAAACCAGATTTGACTCAAAAGTACTTGTTCACCTCTGACTCCTACTCCAGCTCAAAAACAGAGCTTGAGGCCTGGATGTCCTGGTTCTCCCATCTGGAATGATTCACGATATTCTCAGTTAGCGAAACTTTATTCTTGGGGGCCGTCCCAATCACCACAATATTGCAACCAGTCAGTAAAATGGCGGTGTGACTCATCGAAAGGTCACACCGCCATTTGTTTGGAATTTGAGCATCGAATGCGCCAGCAATCATAGTAATCGTTGAACAATGATGATGCCGGGGTGATGGGGTACGCTTAATCAGGAGTTTTATCAGCGCTGTTGATTAATCAGAGTTATTATTTGATTAGGAGTTTGTGGGTGGTGGTGGGAGTTTTCCAGATGTAAAGGCCGGGGGGGATGCCGGCCCAGTCTCCATAGTCCACGGCGGGGGAGATCAATATGCCTTGCAAATTGTATAGGGCGCCTTGTTGCGACGCATCCTGAGATATGGGGGGCAGGCCGGAGTCATCGACGGCTGTGGGGAATAGGGGCAGTGATGGGAACCAATAGTTGGAAATCATCGGATACTCTTTAAGCAGGTTGCCATCGGCATCGAAGCGACGCGTAACATGGGTTGGATCAACAAACTTATGAAACATCGACGCATACAGTTCATCGGTTGTGGGATGGATTCCGAGCGAGCAGCCATAAACGTGCCAGTCGCCATCTTCGAGTGAGAAATCGAGGAGCTTCTCCACTTTGTGCGTGTCGACATCGAAGCGGAATATGCGGTAGTTGGTGAACCAGCTGTTGGGACCTCCGCACCAATAGAGCCGATTGGTCACTGATGAGGCACAGAACGGGTCGGGGGTCCAGGCATACCATGAGTTGGAGGGTGGGAAAATATCATCACCCTCGATTTTTATGAGCTCCCGTTCAAGCGTCATGGGGTCAAGCCTGATTATATAAGGTACGGTTGTACCGGTGCCCTGAACATTCTTGGATGCTGAGTACCACAGGTTGCCGTCTTTCGAACGCACCAAGGTCGACCCGATTCCTGACATGCGCCTTGGGCGCGTGCCTGTATCTTGCTCGATTGCGTCATCAACTATGCCCATGTCAAGTACTTCAACCACTTTATCAGTCTCGGGGTCAATCACAAGCATGCCATACTGCTGATGCACCGCAAAGACTCTGCCTTCGGCGAGCATCATCGTGCCTGTCTGCCCAAAGTATAGCGAGCTTGTCGGGTCGCTGTTGGGCTTATCATCGTCACCTCCGGCATTGGGGTTGGCCGAGCCCTCCACCTGTCCTTCAATCTCAAGGGTATTAAGATTGAGTATCCATATGCCGTTGCTTGAAGAGACGTAGCCTTTATCCTCAGTAACGCCGCAAAAGGCTCGGCCATCGCACTGCTTGCCCGACGGATCGATCAATCTAAGTTGCTTAATAAGTTTCATGGTCGAAGCATCGGCCACTGAAATACGACCGCCAATTATATCGGCTCCCGGGTCCTTATCCTGCTTGGCAATCAAATATAGGCGACCATTCCATATGGCGCCATACTGATTGGTGCATCCCAATTCCATCCCCGGGTTTTCGGTCTGAATCACTCGATAATGCCAGTAGTTGCCGTCGGGACCATCGGGAAGCAGATAGTTAATTGTGGAGTTCCGGTGCCCATACCAGTCCTCATTGATAAATATAACACCTGAGGTGTAGTCGACATCTCCCGCAGCGACAGTAAAGGTCGCAGCGAGAGATATTATGAGTGTTGATAGGAGGTTGCGCATCATTTTACTATGATTTTCTTAGATAGACCATTGTCGGCAACAATTACATATACCCCGGGAGCCACATTGAGCGTCTGGATATGATTGTCAGATGCCGCTGTAAACGATTCGATCGTGACACCGCATGTGTTCACAATATCAAAGCCGACACCTTGGCAGCCGGTTATAACAACTGTACGACCGTTGCAACTGATACTTGCCACTTCATCAACCGCCGATTCTACGCCGTCGTTAATAGACTGGTAAGTGGTAACGAGGAATTCGTGGTTGACGGTTTTGCCATTTGACTCTACGGCCACACACACTTTCTGAGATCCATCGGTCAAAGGTGTCAATATCAGCTTGTTGCCTATAAGCTTAACATCGGTGGGAGTCTCGACATTAGCATCGCCATAGGTCTGAGGCACATCTACCAGCGAATAGTGGATGTTGGCGTCGTTGTTGTCGCGGTCAGTGGCATTGATTGTAATTTCGGTGGGCTGCTCGTCGGTAAGGTACAGCACCACATCATCAATACTTTCAACTTCGGGCTCAAATGCATCGGGGAAAATCGGCATTGACTGGAACCAGTAGTATGGTCTGAGCTCGACGGATTTATTAAACTCTCCTGTTTCAGCATTTATAAAGTGAGTCCAGTTGTAGCGATAGTGGCCTGAAGCCTTGTTCTCGGTGGTACCGGCAATGATTTCTTTTGAGCGATCATCATAGCGTATCGTGCCGTAAGCTCCTTGTTTGAGCCCCTGGGTATGTGCCGGAAGTCCGCTGACAGTAGCGATCGGGCGGAAAATCTTTTCATCTATATCATAGCGATAGTACTCACCGTTGCCACCGTTGGCTATAGAGCTCCCACCTGAGAAGAAGAGCGAGTTGACCGAATAAGCCCCGGTGAACTGCGTGGTGCGCCATGCACCCCAGCCACAGGTGACTACGCCACATTCAAGAGGCACATCCACGCGCTCAATTTCTTCAAGCGTTTTAAGGTCAAGGGCCACAAACACGCTGTGATTATCAACTTTTGTGGCGTACCATACACTACCGTCGGCGCTCTGTGTGATACCCTGAACATTGACATCGGGAATCTCCTTGACAATGTTGTCGGTCTCAATATCGATAATAATCACGCCTGTAGATTGCTTGATAGCGAAAGCATGGGTGCCGGCAAGCACCATATCACCGATCTGGCCACTATAAAGGTTAGAGCTCTGCTCGCCCATAGCAGCTATCTTACCTAAAATCTCACAATTGTTGATGTCAATAATATAGATGCCGTTGTTGGTGCCCATATACACGCGGCCCGGGCCAGCACCGCATAATGCACGGCCATCGTTGCTTTTGCTTTCTTCTGCAATCTTTATGTCATCTATGGAGCCAATGCGCTTTAGGGTCGAGGCATCTGCCACTACAAGACGGCCTCCGCCAGGGAGGGGATCGCCCCCGTCAGTAGCCTGTTTTGAACTCACAACGAGCTTGTTGTCATAGATGATTCCATACTGCGATGTACAGCCAAACGACATGCCAGGGTTTTCGCGCTCGTAAGCCTGATATACCACCTCATAATCAGGGCTAAACCAGTTAAGACCGCCATTGGTGTGACCAAACCACTCCTCATTGAGCATGATAGTGCCGGTGTTGTAGTCAATGGCCGGCTCGCGTTCGGGCTCCACAACTCTGACGGTAAAAGTCTTCTCAAACCCTGAGCCATCAGCGGCTGTCGCTGTAAGTGTGCATTCTCCGAGTCTGTGACCCGACAGCTCGTAGGGAGTAGTGCGGTTATTGTCCTTGTCCCACAGATTCACCTTATACATTGTGGCTATATACGAATTTCTGTCCGCACCATTATCCGTCAAAACCACGTTCATTTCAGGAATATCGGGATCCTCGGGGGTGAATATCGGTATTAGCCCGGTCATCTCCTTGGGGGTAAGGGTGATTACATTATCATCATCCGCGCCTTCAAATGTGATGTCGCTAATCTGTTGCATAAGCATTGACTCCAGATTGTATGATGCCTTCAGGTCGGCATTGAAGTCGTAAGTGGCTGTGATTGTTGATTCTCCGGCTACTTTAGTGGTTTTAATGCCAGCGGTCGTAGCAGTGGCTACTTTGGTGTTGGAGCTTTGGTAGTTGAACTTTGTATATGTAGCATCCTGGGGCTCATACACCATGGGATTTTCAACAGCGTGATTTAGGCGAGCTGTAATTTCGCTCTGTTCGAATGTTACGGCGGTAATCGGGCGAATTGGATTATTTAACGATATCTCGCTATCATTGGAGAATACATATTCAGCTTTGGAGGATCCTGCGGGTGTATATGAGCCGCGGATCTGTACAGTGCCTGTTTTTTCAGCAAAATTCTTATAGGCTGTGACGCGTCCCATCAGGTCGGTTACAGTGGCAGTGCTGATTATATTATTCAGCTCTGTGTCCTTCACCCAGTTGAAAGCAGTGCTGAGTTTACCACCTTCAGGCACCTGAACAAAAAGCGGAAGTTGAAGATTCTCATCGGCGAGAGCATAATCTATAACCGATGGCACAGTGATAAGCTGCTCAGCGTCAAGTGCCGGGCGGAACAATTGGTAAGGTAGCGCCACTTCAGCCACGTCAGACGCCTGGTGTGAGAAAATCATCACGGCATTCGGATTCAACCAGCGGCCGGCGGGCACTTTGTTGAAACCATCATCCACAACGCGCTTCACGTAGCAGTTCCAAGTATTTTCAGTAGATGTGTGGTCAATAGTGCCGAGCGAACCGTCTTGATTTGAATCGTAAGTGACGGTTATCTTGCCATTCTGAACCTCATAATTCATGCGGGGGTCGGCCTTTGCGATATTGGACACAACAGTGGATAAGTTGTCGTCCCATCCTCCCGACCAACGATAGCCATACACGAGGTTTTCGGGGCCTTTTCCGTCATTAAACTGGAACACCACAGTAGCGGCTTTCTCACCCGAGCCGACCCAAAATGTCACATTTGACTGGTCGACAGGCTGGATTACTTCTGGAGCTTCGTGCATTTCCTCGCCCCAGTCGGCCATTGAATAGTCAAGCTCCTCGGCTAATTCACCGCCGGCGTCACCATAGCTGCCGCCACCGTTGAATACGATATATTTCCATGCCTGGACGCCTCCGTCGGTCAACACCGTGCTTGACATGCCCAGACCTGAGTAGCTCATATAGTCATAGTCGTTGGGACCGTGCCAATACGACCAATAGCCATCGTACCATCCTGAACGCCATCGGTATTCGAAACTATCAGCATACCCCTCCTCAAGCTGCCAATAGTCATAGTCGTATGCGGGATAGCCGTAAAGGAAGGCATTAAGCGGATGCTCGATAATACCGGTGGATTTGGCGCGCTCTATGGCATTGATGCACATTTGTTCTGCATCATATCCCGGGGCTACCTCCTGCCCCATCGAAAGGTTGGGCTCAAAGAATCCGAAAGACACCTCACCTCCTATTGCCGCACGGTCAAAGTCGTAATGTAGATAGTCAAGCTCCTCGCGGGCGGCACTAATGCCAAGAGCGTTGAGTGTTGAGCCCATGGTGCCGGTATACTGTATCATGGCTGTGAGGATACTGCTTTGCGATGCCACGTCGCGTACCAGGTCCTCACCGGTCTTGGTGCCGTTCCATCGATATCCCCACACAAGAGATTGCCCGGTTTGGCCGTCTTGAAAGTCAATCACAAGAGCACACTTCTTCTCCCCATCGGGGTCGCCGGCCCAGTGCTCAATTTCATCCCAGTTCACCCAGTCAACGTATTCAGCGGCCTGGGTTACATAGCTCTGCCCCAACAGGACAAGAGCTGCAAATAGTTTTTTTCTCATTGTATAAAATATGAATGGTTTATTGATGTTGAATTATGGATTGGGCAAATAACTCCCTGGAAGATCGATGTGCAGATCCTGCGCGCGGCTCAGCTCGGTTGAGGTCTCTCCAAGCCACCCGCAGTATTGATTTAGTCCGGTGTAGACTCGTATGAAGTCGGCCCCCGGCAGGTCAACATGATTTCCATGCTTGTCTACCGCAGTCGAGATATCAAATGAGTTTAGGTCGGCAAATTCATTGGGATGATTGTCAACATATCCCCAGTCGTAGGCGTACAGTATGAAGTATCGCCCTATACCGCTGGTATCTATTCCGTTAGGCGGCAAGCACGAGCCCGTGAAAGATAAGTGGTCGTCATCTGTCCACTGAGGCCAGTAGCTCTGGCTATGGAATATGTTTTTGGCCACATAACCGCTTGAGCCGTCAGAAGCCGTCCAGGGTATATAAGTTATATCGTCAAGATACCCGTCTTCATCTTCAATCGGAGTGTGCCCCGGTGCGGGACGTTGATAGGTCACTGTGTAATTGTGCCGGGTTGCGGGGTTGAAGTATTCGCTACCCGCAAGCTCGTACCACTCATCATCAGGTATGCCGTTGCAATTGGCGTCGTAGCTCACCATCACGATGCCGGGCTCGGCTGAACCGCCGCGGGCATCGGGGTTGGTGAGCTCATAGAATGCATTACCCCATATGCGGAAATCTTTTTCACCTCGGACATTCATTACCGTATGGTCGAATCCGAAGGTGACGTATCCTCCATAAGCACCGAGAGAAATCATGATGTCGTTGGTGCCGGATATTGATTCCTCACATTTTTTCAGTATGTCACTATAGGTGTCGCCGGGCTCGTACTTAGGCATTTCGTTGACGAATTGGCCCGGAGCCGGACGATATTCGTAGACCTTGGTGATATACGGGCTATATTCGATTTCCTCGTGCAGCACTATCACCTTAAACTTGAAATCGTAAGGGGTTTCGGTATCAATTATCTTCAGCTCCAGATCATAGGTGCCCTCGTCGGCCGAAATGAAGATGTAATCCTTGTCAGTGCTTACTACCTGGCCATCTACGAGCCACTCATACTCGCCTCCTGTAAATGCCGGATGCAAATCCAGCTTTTGCATTCGGGCTATGTAGTAAACATCGTCAATCCCGAGGCTCACCATCGGAGTCTGATCGGTGCATCCGGCAAGGATGAACACAAGTAATATTGTCAATAAGATATGCTTCATTTGTACAGAAAAGTAATATGAGCGGGTATGTCGCCAGCACGCACACTCCACTTCTTATACCCCTGGGGTGAGAAGCAGTAGAGTGTGCCTGATGACACATAGTTTTTAGCGTCGGTGACGAAAATATCCCCGGTTTCGGGGTGTACGGCAATGCCGTAGGGTATTTGGATTTCCTTCTCAGTGCCGTCCTTTATAAAATTATCAGATATGATTTCCTTTGTACGCACGTCGATCACCCCATAGCTGATTGTGTTGGACTGGGTATAATTATTCCATTCGGTGGCATAGTAGTACATCTTATCTTCGAAGAAAGCCATGTTGGAGCAGGCGATGGGGATAGTGTCGGTCACCACCATCTGATTATAACCCGGTTTCTTCTGCATTACATATAGCTGCGAAGGTCGCGACTGATAGTCGCCTCTCGACGTAACCCACAATTTATTATATCTGTCTTTCTTGAGGCGGTGGAGATTTATGCCCACAGGTATCTGTTGCACCTGCTTGAAGTCAATCATCTGAATCACCGACACTGTATTGTCGTAGTTGGGCACCCTATAACCGCCCGAATTGGCCACATACATGTAATCGTCAACAATTTCCATCTCCTCAGGCTGGTAGCCCACCGATACCTTACGGGTGATGTTGAGCGACAGTGTGTCGACCTCATATACCGCGCCCTTGGGTGCGTCAGGATCAATCAGCACCGGGCCTACGTATGAACTCACATAAGCCTTGCCTCTGTGAAATCTCACATAGCGGCAATTGGGGATGTCGACCTGGCCGATCCGCGTGCCTGTGCGCGCATCGAGCACCTCTACCTTATGAGAGCAGTTGACCACTACGTATAGCTTGCTGCCATAAATACCTATATCATTGCCCACGTCGCCAAGCTCCTTAACCACGTTGGGGTTCTTTTCGGCATAAATATTGCGTGAGTAGAGTCCGGTAACGTAGTCATAGTAATCTATAGTGCATTTATTCGAGCCCATATTACCCTCATTTACCAGATATAAGCCGCGAATAGAGCTGTCGGGCAGCTCATCACCGATGATTTCATACTCCGTGGGCACCACAAGCTCGTCCTCTCGACAGCTTGTGGCACCTGTCAGGAGCGACAGAAAAGATATGATTAATAAAAACTGTTTCATATTTCAACAGTGAGAGAGATTCTATAATTGCGCTTTGGCATCGGATAGTTTAAAATCACATCATAGTCCTGGCTCAGCAAATTATTTACCTCGACCAGGACGCGGCTATTGACTTTGCCTAATTTGAAGTCGTAACTTAATGATATGTCCGACGTGTACCACGGTTGAGTGTAATTGTATCGTATGTTCTCTTGCTGATTATAGCGCGCCCCTACGTAGATGAAGCTGTAATTGAGCCCAAAATCACGCCAAGTTGCGTTGATCACCGCCGACCCTGAATGATGGGGTATGTACGGAATCTGGTGCCGATAATAATTGTCGGCGGGATTCGTCACATCTATGGCTTTCTGATAGGTGTATTGTCCGCGCGCTGTCAATATCATATCCTTGCGAGGATTTATCGACACCAATGCCGCTACATCAACCCCGCGGATATCGACCAAACCGAGGTTAAGCATCGTCCAGCGAAATTGCTGCCCCTTGGGATAGGCCACAATCTTATCGTGCACCTTGTTATAATACACGTCGCCACTGAATCTTAGATGCGACAGGAAGCCTTTGCGCGGTTTGTCGAGCAGCAAGCCGATGTTGTACTGCTCCACACGCTCGGGACTTAGCTTGGAATTGCCCATATCGGCATAATAAAGGTCGTTGAACGTAGGCATCCTGAACGATCGTTTATAGAATGCCCGCACCGAGAATACGCGGCTGCGCGTGGGATAGCCCGAAAGGTAAATGGCCGGGGTGAATACCGACTTATCACGAGGGGCTTCCTGACCCTTGAGTATGTCATGTACGAACGTCGCCAATCCACTTGCCGTCACCGATATGCGATTGAAGTCAACCGCAGTTGCTGCCGACAGGAGATTGGTGAATCTATCAGGCCGGGCGAAGCCATAGACATCAGCGTCAAGGGAGTTGAACATAAAGTCGTAACTGGCCGAAGCCCGCCACCACGGCATTATGGAGAACTCATTGGCCGACGAGAAGTAAAATTCGCGCTGACGGTAAAGATTGTCCACCTTTATATGCTTGTCATCGTTGTTGACATAATGAGTGCGATAAAAGGCATATTTTACATTTTCAAGTGACGTCAAGCGGCCATTGTTAATCATGGCCGAGCCCTGCGCGAATGAGTTGGCGTCCCATATTCGCTCCCCACGCCTCCACACGTTATTGACTATCGCACCGGGCACTCCTCTCTCCGAGTTGTAATTATATATCTTAAAATGCCATTCACCCATGCGGAGGGTGCCATTCAGATTCACTTCGAGGCGGGTGGCGTTAATATCGCCGTTTTCCCTCACTGCCGTCGTGTCATAGGCAAGCTCACCGGCCGGATTAACCCGTCGATACCTGAATTTATACTTGCCGCTCGAATTGAGCCACTCCGCACTTAACGAGGCATTGACCGACTCCGACAGCTTCAGCTCTACCAATGCCGAGGGGTTAAGCAAATCAAA
Source organism: uncultured Muribaculaceae bacterium (assembly GCA_964517875.1). Taxonomy (GTDB): domain Bacteria; phylum Bacteroidota; class Bacteroidia; order Bacteroidales; family Muribaculaceae; genus JAJPXC01. The sequence continues at coordinate 34,127 of CAZFEU010000010.1, forward strand.
CGAGCCAAACCGTAATGCCCCCCGCGCATGATAGGTTTCCCCTTCTTTAAAGGCCGGAGTGCGTGTGCGCAGATACACAGTGCCGGCGTTGCCAAAATCGCGGGCGGGCTGGAGCAGGGCGCTCTTTTGGCCATTGTGGAGCGACAATGCCTCGATGTTGTCGAGCGAAAACTGCCCCAGGTCTATCTGCCCGTTTTGGGCATTACCGAGCTGCACCCCATCATACACCACGCCGGTGTGATTGGTGCCCATCGAACGTATGTTTACGGTCTTGATGCCACCCACACCACCGTAATCTTTTACCTGCACGCCGGCAAAGTAGCGCAGAGCGTCGGCCACGCTGTTGCTGTTGAGCTTCGATAGCTCTTCGCCCGACAACGTCTGTACGGGTATGGTTTCTTTAGTGGGGCGTATGGCCGTTATCACCACTTCCCGCAGCTTCTGCATCTCCAGGGTGTCAACAGGCTCTTTGGCCACCAACACAGAGGTGCAGTATAAACAGCAGGTAACAAGGGATGCGAATCTAATCAGGTTTCTTGTCATTATTTGAGATTTACAGATACAAAAACTCCCGTTTGCACTGATGAATCGTGCTTACGGGAGAATGAACGGTATCTTGAAATCTCAACGCAAATTCCTCACATGGAATCAGCGTGAAGGAGCCGATGCTTTAGTTGTCCGACCAATGCCCATAGTCCCGTAGGCAGTTTCATAAGGCTGAAATGGCAGGTCTTCTGACTTATCCCGGTGGGTCAGCGCCTTCCCGGTCTGCAATGACCAGTGGCAAGTGGCTGACTACCTTCTGCTTGACGACGGCTTGACTCGTCGCAAGCGGGAATTACAGCAGCGGGTACTGTCGAGGAATCACACCTCGTTCCCTTTTGATGCTCTTTAACGCCCCCACTCCTGGGTGGCAGAGCAACCATTTTCGACCGCAAAGTTATCTATTATTTCCAAAACATAAAAATAATCCGCACCGTTAAAGTTTTGAGAGTTTTATCACTGCCCTGGGGGCTATTTGCGTAGACTAAATATTTTGATGCGGTTGCTCTGGCACCGTGGGGGTAAAACATGGTATGGCCTCGATTGAGCCATACATAAAAATTTTGCTTAAATTTATGGGTAAAAAGCATCAACGTGAAAGAAAAATGCGTACTTTTGCGGAAATATTCTTCAATCTCAGCTGATTGAGAGGTATTTTTGACACGCATAGCATAGCAAGTTTTCTGATCGGTCAATCAAATGCCGGTTTAATATAAATGGATTGTAATAAGTTAATAATCAATTAAGTTTACACATAATAATCAGTATTGAAATGTCGAACAAACGTATCTTTACTCCTTTAGTGCTGGCAGCTGCTGTCAGTGTGGCCGCTTTTGCGGGAGGCCAGCATAATTCCCGCTTCGATTTGACCAATTTCAGATACAAAATCGATAGTAAATCGGTGTTCAATAGCGACCGTGCTGCTTTCAAGGCACAGGCAACTGAAAATCCGAAACCCGAAATTTCGTTGACACCCGCGGGAAGTGCGGGCGACATTGATGCTCCCGACGGACAACTGTGGTACTATACCGGCAATTTTGAGTACATTGAGATTCCACCCCACGATAATATATACTTCACCGACAGGATTCTACAGGAATACACATTTGACATCTATGATGCCGACATGAATCTTATCGGCACCATTAAGGATAAGATGGACTATCAAGCCAATGAGGTGCGAGTGCCCATGTGCGAGCTGGCCCCCATAGCTACCCGCAATTTCTTCAATACCGACGACAATGTTGAGGTAATCGTATCGCTTGCAGTCAACGCCGAAGAGGGTGTCAATAATTACCGATCGGTGGTTTACAGCCTTAATGGCGAGAAGGATGCCGAGGGCTATGATGTGCCTGTGACCGTGATGGACGACCTTGTGGGCGATGTGGTCGAGGGCCCCGCGACCGACGGAGTCGATAATTTCTACATCTCCTTTCTGTCCGATGTGTACGACAACGTAGCCCCCGACGCTACCTTCTGGGACTTCCTGCTGTCGCAGAAGGCGGCGATCAACGTCTATGGCCGCGCCATCGACAACAGCGGCCCCCGCAAGCTGTTCACCGCAGTGATACCTATCATCCAGTTCCCTGGCGACCAGGAGAACGTGTCGCCACTGATATCGATGCGCCATGGCGACGATGTGATATTTTCGATTTCATACTACAAGGAGCCGTTCTACAACCGGTATGACGACCCATTCAGCGAGGAGATGACCCAGCGCGAGGGCAATAACCTGGTTGTAGACCTTTATAAGGCATCGCTCAACGGGCTTGAGAAATTCTCGTCGACCGAGATTCCCGTGAGCCTCGACCCCATGAACGACGACTCGGGCAACCCCACATGCTTGTTCTCCTTCTTTAGCGTTGGCAGTATGCGCTTCAGCGGCGACATCCTCTTCGACGTTCCGGGAGCTACAGCCGCCAAGCCCGACTTCATCGTGACCCGCGGCAACTATCAGGTGTCGACCGATGACATCATCAATTCTTACTTCACTTACGGCAATAACGGCGCGCTGAAGCACACTCTGTTTGAGTATGCCGATGGCACTGTGGCGCTTGGCAACCTCGAGGGATTCGAGCCCCAGCAGATGTTCGTGTCGGCCGACGCATACGGATATATCTATAACTTCGTAGACCTCTACTCGGGCAAGACTGTGGCCGTGATTCCCGCCGACTTCTATATCGACGACGACTCTGACGCCGAGCTGCTTTCGGCCAATTTAGCCCGATATGCCGCTGGCTCTACATATAAATATGTCTTTGAGATGCGTTACCCTTCAACCGACGAAAATGGCAACGACCTGATGCGATTCATGCATCTCACCCAGAAGGGAGCCTACGACCACATCGACTATGTGAACATGGGTCAGGGCGTGGGTTACGCTCAAAGCTACCTCTCGACCGAGGCTCTTGGAGCGCACGCCTACTCGACATCCGACACCCCTGCCTACATGCTGCTCGTCAAGCGCAGCTTGCCCGACACCGACCGCTACAACGAGGAGCTGATGGTGGCTGAGGCTGTGACAACCGAGAATCCCGACGGCAAGGTGTTGATGCGACTCGGTCCCAAGGGCGACTTTGTGTTGAACGGCATAGTGCCTGAGTTTGCCAACGGCGACAAGCCAGGCCATCTCTTTGTGTACTATTACAACACCACCGCATCGAAGTATCTGCTCGACATATATCATTTGCCCCTCGACAAGGAAAGTGGCGGAGTGGCCAATGTGACTACTGACGGCTCAATCACCGTCAGCGGTGACTTAGTGGTGGCCGAAGGCGCAATCAAGGTTTACGCCATCAGCGGTGTGCTTGCCGCTTCGGGCTGCGACACCTTGAGCCTGTCATCGCTTCAGCCCGGAGTCTACATTGTGGTAGCCCAGGGTAAGACGGCGAAAGTCATCAAGAAATAAACCAATTTTATTAATACATAGTTACTTACAATGAAAAAGTTATTTGCATTTGGACTTTTCCTCGCACTGCTGCTCGGTGTGGGAGTGCCCGCTTCGGCCATGACGGTCACTGTGGAGTGGGATATCCCCGGCTCTGTGAAGATTCAGACTGAAGGTATGTCGGGTCCGTACGCCGATCTGTCGCCGACACAGACATCGTTTGTCTACACCACATCAACCGACTATGCTTCGGTATATGTGTATGCCAATGACGGCTACTCGCTGGTGAGCGCCGCCACCACCGACGGCTCGCGCACATTCACACCCGCGGTCAACTATATGAACCAGCAGAAGTATGTTGGTGGCTATCTCCCATGGTCGCTTGATGGATGCACCATCAAGGTGGAGTGTGAGAAGATAGAGCGCAACGACCAGTTCAGCATCAACGTGGAGAACGGCCTTGACTACCTCAGCGCATCGTTCAAATCGGGCTATACCCTCGACCTTAAGGAAGGCCTTAACAGCTACAACTTCAGCCCCTCGATCGATAATCCACTTACCATTTCACTCAACGGGCTCAGCGAGGCTTACAGCGTGACTCTCAACGGCACCCCAGTGACCAAGAATCCATATTACGCTCGCTACGAGGTGACAGTTACCACGGGTAGCACCCTCGACATCCGCGTGTTTGAGTCGGATGCCGATATACCCAAGGATGTCACACTCACATTGAAGTATGGCCCCGGTATGGAAGGATGCCTCTATAATATACGCGACTGGACCCTGAACAAGTTTATCGAGCCTGCCGATATCGTAGACAACACTGTGACTATCCGCGGCAAGAGCGATATACAGCTCAACCTTGTTGACAAGGACTACACCTACAGCAAGTTTATCCTCAACGGACAGGATATCACATCGGAGTACAATGACTATCAGAAGAAACTCCGTTTCATTCTACCCAATGAGAACTCCGTAATCGAGATTGAAGGCACAGCCACCGTTTACAACGACATCTACTTCACCGGCTACATCGTCAATGGCGAGGGTCTCGACCTGCGCCTTACCTATTCGGGCAGCACCTTTGACCTGCCTGAGGGTGAGGCTGTCGACACCGACATCACCGCTGGTGGCATCACATTGCCCAAGGCTCTCACTAAGAAGTACACCATTCCCGTGTCGGAAAAGACCGGCCAATTCTTCTTCGGCCCCAAGACCGGCTATTATATCAAGGACGTTTACACAGCCATCGGCTCCACTGTGGAGCAGCACAGCGGCTCGGCATCAATCAATTCCAAAATTGACGGTACCACCTTCTACATGATCGTTGAGAAGCTGCCCGAAAGCTACTCTTGCAACGTTACTACCACCGGAAGCACCAACATCGTCCGCATCAAGGCATCATCACCCATAGGCGACAACTGGGACAACCCCGCCACAATCTCACGTGTGGTATCGCCCGGCGAAGCTGAAGTTTCGTTCATCCCCGGCTACGACACCCCCTTCGCCATCTCATCGATGGGCCAGGAGGGCGCCACAGCTGCCGTATACCTCGACGGCGCTGCCGTGACCGGCACGCTCGACTCCAACAGTGGAGCCACAGTATTCACCGTCAATCCCTACGCGCCCACCGAAGGCTCAATCGTGGCCGCTGGCGTGAAGTCGGAAATCCGCATTTACAATTCAGCCAACGAGCGCCCCACCATGTCGGGTGCCTCGCTTGTGCTTGAGGATGGCGCTAAGGCCGACTTCTTCTACAGCCCCGTGATGCACGTGGCCAACCCCGCCGGACAGCAGGTGATATCGGGTACTCAGATGACCGTGAAGCCCCTCACCCCCGGAGCGGTAGTGAAGTACAAGGACGTGCCCGTTGAGCTCAACGAGGCCGGCGAGTACGTGTTCAATGTCACCGGCAATGCCCGCACCAACATCATCACCGTGGCAATGCCTCCGAAGTACGTCGACATCGATGTTAACCCCGCCGACGGCTCTACCGTGAAGCAGATTTCACGTCTCAAAATCACCGTGCCCTCAATCGACCCCGACTTCGTCAACATGATGGAGGGTGACGTTGACGTGCTCTCGCTGATTGAAGTGAAGAAGGGCAACGATGTAGTGGCCAACGTGGCAGAGCTTGAGGAACCCACCGGCGACGACTACGGCAACATCGTATACTCACTGGTGCTCAGCCCGGCAGTTACCGAGGCCGGAACTTACACCATCACCGTGCCCCAGGGAGCCTTCGTCGAAAAGACCTGGAGCGACACCGATGAGGCTATGGTGGTAGTGGCTGGCGGCTACATCAGCAGCGCCTACACCGGCACTGTTACCGTTGACCCCAACTTCAAGTCAATTCTCGACAACTATGAGCTTGATCCTGAGGACGGCGCAACAGTTGATGAGATCACTGCCGTGAATATCTCATTCCCACAGGTATACGACTACTTCTCCAACTGGGAATTCACCAATGCCACATTCACCAACGGCTCTGAGACCTACGAAGGTATGATCACTTACGACTGGGGCAGCGAGGCTGAATACCGCGTAATGAAAGTTTATCCCTCACAGGATGACGAGTTCATCACCATCAACACCCCCGGCACCTGGGAGCTCACCATCGAGGCGGGCACATTCACCCTCAACGGCGAGGCAAACTCAGAAATCAAGGCCACCTACACCGTTAAGACTCCGGCTCCGGCCTATGCGCTCACCCCCGAACCGGGCAGCGTGATCGAAGCTTTCGATAATATCGTGCTCACCTTCCCCGAGGCCACCAGCGCTGAGTTTGTGGGCGACACATGGTCGATGACCCTCACCAACGGCTACTCATATGCAGCTCCCGGCATCAACTGCGTGAAAGATGAAACAGCCGAGGTGCCCACATTCATGCTCTCGCTCATCGATGGCGCGCAGCAGCCCCCTGTAGGCACATATAACCTCATCATCGAGGAGGGCGTATTTAAAGTCGACGGTGTGGACAATGGTGAGATTATAGCTCAGTACACCATCGAGCATGCCGTGTCAACCGACTACCTGATTACGCCCGAGAGCGGCATCATCGTATGTCACGACTATGGCTACGACTTCGCTTACATCTTCGATGAGGCAGCAACACTGTCGGGTCTCGACGCATCGAAAGTTTCCCTTGAGTTCAACGACACAGCTATACCCGCCACCTCTTATGAGGCCATGACAGAGTACAATATGCTCATGTTTATGGTGTTTGACTCTGAATACTGCAAGGAAGGCACCCTAAAGGTGTCGATTGCTGAGGGTGCGTTCAACATCGGTTCGACACCCAGCCCCGCTATCGAAACCACCTGGACCGTTATGGCTGAAAAGACCTACGAGGCAGTCGTGACCCCCGCACCCACCGAGGGCGACCAGAAGGTGGCAGACCTCTCAACCATCTATATCCTCTTCCCCGAGGCCAAGACCGGTGAGGTATACCAGAACAGCGGCGCACAGCTGCGCAACAGCACTTACAGCTACTCGCAGGCCGGAGCAATCAACCTCGAGGAGCAAGGCGACCAGGGTGTTAAGTTTGCCGTAAGCTTCAATCCCGCACCCACCACACTGGGCACCTACACCTTCTTCGTCAACGAAGGCACATTCGTGCTCGATGGCGTGCAGTCATCACCCATGATCGACATCACCTATGCCTTCGATCCTTCATCAGGAGTAAGCAGCATATTCGCTGATGCCGACGGCCTTGTCACCGTCTACACCCTCGACGGCACACTTGTGCTCAACAGCGAACCCGCCGACAAGCTCGCCGAGCTCGCCAAGGGCCTCTACATCGTCAACGGCGTAAAGGTGCTTCTGAAGTAATCCCGAACAAACACACACTCAATATCAGAGGTGGATGCACAGCCCTGCGCGGTGCATCCACCTCTTCTTTGATGCGGTTGCCCTGATCGTATTGGTGTGAGAACTTAATTCTTAGGGTGTTTCCGTCGGATGTCGATATCCGGGTATATAGAGATCAATTAACTAAAACCGGACGTATCGGAAGGGCATCGCTTCCAAGGTAGACGCTGCCATTTTTACGGAACAAGTTGTCGGTAGGCATCTTGTCTACCTGGTAGTTAGAGTAGTTGATGTCAAGCCCAAGATATGCGGGGAAGTCATAATCACGGGCAAGCCAATAAATGGCGCCTGGCTGGTCGGGCATGCGGTAGACAAAGGGTCGGTAATTATTTACCGTAAGATTATAGACGTTACCCGTTTTTCCGGCGTCAGCTGCAGTGTTCCTGCCTCCTAATCGGCTGGTAACGTCACCGTAGGCCAGCAATCCATTGACATTGCGGCCGTACATATTTCCGTTGTCGGCATAATATTCGTGGGCTGTTCGACGTCCGTGTCCTAAAGCTCCTAATGGGAAGAATAAGTTATCGCCATGTTCAAGGCAATATACCAAAGCACCGCGCACACCCTTAGCACTCGGGTTTCCGGTGTTTTTAGTATCACTGAAGCTATAAGCGTCGGATGTATCGAGTGTGTTACGGGCACCGTCACCGTATGCTATACCCATTGTGATCTGCAGGTCATTATTGGTGAGCAGGTCGGATTCTACCTCATCAGCTGTGGGGAGGCGATAGCCGTTCCTTGTTAACAAATTGTTATTCCTGAAATTTTCACGCGGATTCACTCCGTCAGGACTATCGGCACGATAAATGTTATCCCACGTCCATACTCGCGAGGTATTGGTAGTGTTGAGGATATATGCGGCATTACCTGGATTAGCACCTAATCCAAAGTTAGCATTATCAGTGCGGTAATTATTTTCTTCAGCTATCGGGTACCTCGTATTGCCGTTGTATCTGAAGAAACTGCCTATTGACAATGGCGATTTGGTCAGGCTATTATCGTCGTAAACGTTAAACGACAGCCATTTCAGGCCTTTGTGTGCAAACTGAACGGGCCCGTAGCCTTGACGCACAATTATCTTATGGATACATTGGTTATTGTGGTAACGCACTGTAATGATGGCACCGATCGCCTGGTTTTCGCCTACGACACGGTTGGGGGTATATGTAAACGACACATCAGTACCTGTGCGTCCTTTGATCTTGTTGCCTTCGCCGGTAGCTATCTGTGAGCCCTTTGACAGACGAACAAGGCCGTATGGGTCGCATTCGATTTCGGCGCTCCATTCGCCGTGCGATATGACGTTTTCGTAACACTTGTCACCCTGCGGGAACAACAAAGTGGTTTTCAGCGTCACATTAAACGGCTCGAGGCTATTATGTTTGCGAAATATGGCACGTGGGTTATCGATACGAGGCTCTTGTATCACCGTAGTGTAGCAAGTATCCTGATACGAAGGATATTTTTCGGCCTGAGCCGGGTCAAGACTCACAAATCGCATCACGGTGCGTACATACGCCTTACGTTGGTGCTCGTAATAGGGGTTGGCACCCGAATACACGGCCCAACGCCAACCAATCGACTTGGCACGGGTAAAAATCGGTACCGACACCACGTAATTGCGCTCCTTGCTTCGCGGATTAATATCAAGATGCACTGAGTAAAAGCCATCGACGGCGTCGCCACACAACTGGCCGTTAGGCGACGTCTGCTCTTGCGGGAATCCTTCAAGCGTACGTTTGCCGTTTGCCCCGTTATTCGTATAGACGTCGAAATATGCCCTTTGTGCGTTATCTATAAGATTCTCTACGCCCTGTTGTGTACCTCCTCCTTCATCAAAGTCGAGCGACACTGTGCTTACATTGCGAAGCGATAAAAAGCCGTATTCGCAGTTAGGGTCATTTATCTTGTGGTCAGGGTCATTTGGGTCTGTGTCAAAACGAGGAGATTTATTTAAGACGAACGGTCCTTTTGATCCAATCACCGTCTGGTGATAATAGTCCTCGCTTATCTGATCTTGCCACGTCTTCTTGTTATAGATGGTATAACCGTTCTGGTCCACCCCCTCTGCATTGTCGGGGCGCCATTCGTTTTTCAGTATCACAGCATCGACAGCCACGAGCTTATAGCCGGGGCGAGGAGTGCTTCTGATCACATACGTATGCGTCTGATTATAATAGTACGACACATAAGCTGTGTCGGGTGCGATCGTGCCGGGCTTGGCCTCCTCGTCGTAGTCGATGTGCCAGTCGTAGTCATTGGCATACCCTTTAAATTGAAGAGTCAGCTTGTAGTGGCGGTTGCGCTCGGCGTTATAATCATTAAGCACATCTTTACCCATCATAAAGCGATATTTGATGGCACCGCGGCCCGGACGCAACGTGTCTTGGCTGACGTAATAGCCTTCCACTTCAACATACGTGCCATAAGGCTTTTCGTCCTTCCAGCCGGTGCCGGGTTTATCCTTGTCGGGCTCAGGGAAGTCAATAGTATTGTCTTGGTTGGCATCCTGCAATTTCGACTTGCCGTTGCCCTGCATATTTTCAAAGAAATACAGTGCGCCCGTAGTCTCCTCATGCTCGTAGGATAGTCGCTTGGCATATGTATTATAGACATTACGGTCAGGAGCGCCCGATGTCTGCGAGTGGTAGCCGAATATTGAGTCGCCATTGGCAATCTGCTTCCATTTGTTGTGATGAGCTGCTGCCTGACTGAATTGGTGGGTTGCGTCAGCATTGCCGAAGTAAAGGGCCTCACCGTCAAGTAGTTCGCTCGAGATTTCACGATCCTTCTCACCTGGAACATTGTCACGGCCTATGTAAGCCGCCTTAGGTATGTCGCGAATCGCCACCGACTTCAGGTAGATGAATACGTTTTCTTTAAGTTGTCTGGTGTCAAACGCAACGGTCACTTTTGATGCCACACGCTTAACCCATGCCTTGAGGTGGGTGTTAGGGTTATTTACTATCACACACTGAGTGCTGCGGTGTCCGCCGGCGGTGTTGTCCATGGTAAAGTGCCCCAGCATCTGACGATTCTTGCTTACATCATCGCTGTTCCATTCAACCGACTGGTTAAGCAGTTTTTCGACAGTGTTGTAGTTGGCTTCGTCGCCCCACTCGTTGGGTATGTCAATATTGGCCACGGCATATATGTGATAGCGGCCGTAGGGTATCTTCATATTGAATGTGGCGCGGTCGGTATTTGTTTCGGCCGATACGGTTCCGTCTACTTCATTCGAAGGGCGGTTGTTATTGTCGTGCGACACAATGAAATCGGTAATTTCGTCGCAGCTCAGTAGCTCCTCTTCAGGATTATATCGAAGGATGTAGAGCTTGGAGATTGATTGGAGCGCATCGCCTGCCGTGCGCGAGGCCAGTTCAGTTTCGCCAAAGGGTTCGAAACTTACGGTGGCCTCAACTAAGCTTTCTCCCTCGCCGATTACTACATCGGGATTGGGGAAGCGATCCTCGCAGGCTGTGACCATGCACAGCGCCGCAAGTACAAGTATATTGTAGTATATATGTTTTAGCTTAATCATAAGCATCTAATCAATGTTTTTCATTATTACGGCGCCGGGAACGGGTTTGGTATCTCTACGCTTATTTCATTCCCATCCGAGTCATAATATTCACGTGTGGGGATGTCAGAGTACCATTTATCGATATAGCTGTTGTAATAATAGTCTTCGGTTACTTCATATGTTCCATTGGCCTTCTTGCCCAGCACCAGATAAATCACATATCCCGGAGTATTCCACGAAAACACTGTCTTGACGGGCGTTTTCTTGTCGGGAGCATACTGCAACTGGCTTACGGGGTCATAGTAGTAATATACAACCGTTCGACCATCATCAAGATGGGCTTGAATTGTCTGCCAGCCTGTCGCCGGATCTATGGTTTTCTCCGGGTCGTCTATCCGGTTGGCAAGGTCGGGGGTAAGACATGCCTGATTCAAGTGATTCCGGTAGTAAAGTATTGTCGAGTCTGACGGATTTACAACCGGGCCATAGTTGACCAGGTCGTCTTCCGGGATAACGGGATCAAGACCGAAGTCGGGATTTAGTGTAGTCTCGGCATAAGGCACTACAATCACCTCCCACTCAATGTCGCGGGCATTTATCGTCACCGTGAACTTATACCAGTTGTTGCGCTCGATGTTAAAATGAGTGGCCTTCTGGGTTTTTTCGTCATACGCCGAGAAATCGACATAACCTGAATGTTCAATTTCATCGATTCGGAAATTCACCTTTAGCCGGGAGCGCAACTCTTTCGACATCGGTTCTGACTGGCTGTTGATATTCCTGAATTCGGGCACATAAGCCACAAATTTCATATGGTTGTCGGCTGTCCTGGTCAGCTTCACTCCCGATATGGCCTGGGCATCGGCCGGAATGTTTACCGGAGTATAGTCTTCGCTCCAGCTGCCGTGCACATAGTCGCCCTCGGCATATACCTTAGCCGGTGCCTTATAGGCGCGGTCGTTGGTATTGGTGAGTTCTACCGACAATATCTCCACACTGGACAACTCAGGGAATTCACTGAAAATTGTAGTTACCTCAACCTTAGCATAGGCGCATAGTAGGCGCAATATGCCAGTATCGCATTGTTTTTCGCCATTGATGTAGGCTGGCACACCGTTCTTAAACTCTTTGACACCGTACATCGGTATCAGGTTGTGCTCTGATAGTGTGGAGCGGTTTTGATCAAAGGTTGCGACAGCCGCGTCGGAGGTGCAAATGTCGTCGATCGTAGTCACGCCGGGAGCTACTTCGGGATAATCGTTCCAGTTGGCCAGGAACACAAGGCGACACCCGGTGCGCATGGCATTGTCAACTGCCAGATTGTCTTTGTTAAGATTGGCCAGCACCGAGTAGGTCCGCGAGTTTTCGCCTCCCACTTGCCTGATACTCGCCACGGTGAGCGGGCATACCAGCAAGCTGTTTTTGTCAAACAGGTAGCAGCGATAGTCGCCATTAAGCACGTCTATATAGGTTTCGAGGCCGCTCCCCGGGTCGTATTCTCCGTCGGTGGGGGTGACACGGCTGGCAGGCGTACTCATGTCGTTATTACCCAGTGTGATGGTAAACAAGACCTGAATGACGCCTTCATCAACGGCTGGATTATCGGGAGTGTCTGACATTTCGCGACACGACGTTGCCACGCCCATCAGCCACGCAATCAGTGTGGCCAACAGCACCCGGGTGTGGATATGTCGGAATTGTCTGAGCATTAATAATTCTTTGGTTTATTTTTGGTCTTTAAAAATCGTGTGTTTCGTGATAGTTCGCCAAGGCTATGGTTTTCGGTATCACAACATATGAGAGAATCAGGATGTGGCTGTAATTCTGTTTATTGTAGTCGAGCAAGAAGGTGCGTGCGTACTTCGTCTCCCGTTCGAGAAATTTCTGATCGGCCAAGAGTTTGCTGCGGGCTTACCAGAAAGTTTTGCTGAGATTGCGGAGAGAAACATAACGATATGTAAAAAATCTTGTCAAATACTTATATAGCATGTCTGTCTTTTTTAGAAAAGCGGCAAGGTTTTGCACACCTTCCCAAAACTAATTAATTTTAGAGTGCAAAATTACGAAATTTCGCCCATATAATCGTATACCGTCTGTTAAATGACGTTAACCCATTGGGGCGATTCCCATAGGGTAAAGATGCAGAATCTGCAGCAGTGCTCGGCGTTGGGTATATGATGAGCGAAAACCATTATGCTTGATTTCGGCAGATTGGCAACAAGAGTGACAAATCCTTATCGCCTGTCGCAAAAATGGCGGCAAACCCCAAGTACAGCACGACCTTGGGGCTCACCGCCAAGCAATACAAGGGCTAAAATCCCCTTATTTAATCAATTGATCCTGAAATCCGGTAATACTTAGCATTATCGAACATATCGGTACTGAAATGCTCAATCTTATTGGGGTCGATTCTGAAAGTGAGCGTACACTCACCACCATTCTTCAATGCTCTCACAAGTGCAGGTGTGTTGGATAGCACATGACCCGTTTGCGAGTATTCGTTGCCAGCCAGCTCGAAGATGTAAGGTATGGGGGTCTCGGTATCGTCGAGCAGTTCCAGAATAACTGCCACCATTCGACCAGGCTCGGTGGGTTCGGTAACGTTGATAGTGGGAGAAATAACATAGTAGGTGTTTTCGCCAGATCCTTTTTCCTCGATTTTTATTTCTTCACTTGTTACTTCAGACACTTTTGACAAGCTATTGCCATTTGGCTCAAAGCCGTCGTCGCAGCGCTCTATTGTCCAGCGTGCTTCAGATACTTGCTCAGTAGCATCTGTTCTCTCAGAGGTGTATGATGTTGTATTGTCTGACATGGTGTCCTTGTCGCTATTTTCCACCGATGTTGAACTTTCGGTGGTATGCGTAACGGTTTCTTTGTGACTGCAGGAGGTCATCATAGCTACTACTGCTGCGAATAGAACAAATTTTTTCATTTTACGATTGAAATTTGGAGTTATTAAAAAATGGAATTAAAATTTGGTTTATTTATTTTTGCCTGAACTGGTCATTGCACCGAACAGCAATCCCACGAAGATGAATTTTATAAGTTTCCAGAGACCCTTCAGCGGATATTTGTACCACCAACCCTCAGGGAGGAATTTCTTACCTGATTTCTCCTTTTGGTTGCTCTCGCGCTTACTTCCCTTTGATTTGTCAGCTTGAGCCGCATCCTCTATAACATAGTCTTTGGCCTGGGGCTTATTGGCAGGATTACAAGTAAGATTCACATTGGCTGATTGCACGCTGCCATCTCCTGTGACGGCCATAACCTGTCCGTTCTCGCACCATAGGATTTTCTCTATCGGCTTTCCGGCGTTATAACAGTCAATCCATGCTCCATTTTTGCTCAAACGCTGTACGTAGTTGCCTCGGATGCGCACACCACCAACGTCGTTGCTGTTTATGCCCCAGTTGTCAATAAACTCAGTGTCTTCACCAATTATTCTAAGTGTCTTCATCGGATAATAAGTAGTTTATATTTAGATATTGCAGTTACAGAGTAATCTAATGACTCTGATAGCTGATTAGTTACGCTATATGGCACCTGGGGGTTATATGGGTATAAAAAAGAAGCGTGGTGCCGTGCTCGTTGCTCGTTCCCACGTCTCGAGGCCTTCGCATTGCCTGTCTTTGTAGGAACGAAACAACGCAGAGGCCCACGCAAATATGTAAAGGGGGGTCGCATTGGCCTGCGCCTGGTGAATGTGGCGCGGGCTGCGACTGACGGTATTTACATATCCATCATGGCATCTACCGCTGCTTCTGCTCTGACAAAGACTTTAAGGAAGTTGCGAAGTTCCGAGACGTCAGAACTGATGCGTCAAGTAAACGCTTTCAGTATGTTATGCCGGGATTTTCTCCCGATGTTGCAAATTTACAAAAGTTTTCTGTATCGCCAAAAGCGAGTGGGAAAAATGTAAAATCTGCGAGCCTCTGCGTTGTGGCCGCAAAGTTGACGATTTGGTATCGTAATACAAAAAAGATTGGCGTTCATTCCGTTCACTTTGCGTAATGAACGAAATGAACGCCTTGATAATGCCGATGATGGTTTAATTTGGATTATTTTTGCAAAAAAGTTCAATTGTGATTATCAACGAGAAGATACGTAACATGATTCTGGAGAAGTTTGGTTCTCCGCTGCAATACCCTCAGCAATGCGAGGCACTTGCATTGTCGATCAAGGAAGTGACGGGTCAGGCCCTTAGCACCACGACGCTGAAACGTATGCTTGGCTTCGTCAACGGCCCGGCAAGTTCGCGCCCGTCGTCGCTCGACATCATAGCGCAATATCTGGGGTATCCCGACTACAAGTTGCTCACAAATGATCTGGGCGAGGATTCAGAAATCTCGGATTTCAAGGGTGTTGAAAGCGTGGACTCGGCCGACCTTGAGGCTGGCGAGCAGATCCAGATCACTTATGACCCCAACAGGGCACTGGTGCTCACCTATCTTGGCGACAATACCTATGTAGTCAATAAGTCGCAGGGGAGTAAGCTGCTCAAGGGCGACCGACTGATAATAGCCGGGTTTTATGTGGGCTTCGAGCTGCTGGTCAGCGATGTGGAGCGGGGTGGGGTTCACCTGGGATCGTATCAGGGGGCGAAGCAGGGTGGCTTGACGAGCGTCGAGATATTGTAGCGTCCCACTGGAGAATCTGGTGGAAAGTTTCCTCTTTTTATTCTTCAAGCTTGATCCAGCCGGGGTTGGTCCTCACGGCCTTTTGTACGTCGAGCTCCGACAAGTTGCTGTAATGCTCGGTGGCTGTGAATATTATATAAGTGGTGGCAAGCCCGGTTGAATCAGTGTACTCATAAATTGCCTCCCTTTTGGCTCGTAGGGTGATCGTGTCGCTGTCGAGCGTAGACCAAAGTTTGCGTCGGTACTCGCTGATTTCGGCCGATTTTTCTGCAATCAGGGCAGAGATCCATGCCTTGTCGATGGTGGGCTCGGTAGGGTAGACAGGTGGAGGAGCGGCAACTGTATCAGCAGGCACGGCTACCACCTGCGATGTGTCGGAGATGGTGGTGGCTTGCCCCGCAGGCTCATCGCTATGCGTAGCGGCGGGTTTTGGACGAAGCGCGCTTGCCCCTACGACACACGCTATTATCACGCCGGCTATGACTGCCGGGACGATTATGTGTCGCTTACTATTGGTGAGCAGCTTCTTGAGCCGGTCGGCTGTGGCATGGCCGCTGTTGCAAGCATCAGCTATGTGCTTGAGGCCGAGACTGGCGGCAATCATGCCGATGCCTTTGTAGTCGATTGCACCATCGGCGCAATGGTCGCACCCGTATCTGGCCGTGTCACCATGAGTCGAGTCGAGCCACGGTGAGTAAGCCTTATCAAGGTCGATGAGTGTGACCGGGCGGTCGTGATGGGGTGAGATGATGATGTTGTCGGGCTTGATGTCGCAGTGCACTATGTTGCGATGGTGGAGATATTCCACCACATTGGTCAGGTCGAGCAGCAGCTTTTTGACAAACTTGTCGTCGGTCAGGCGGCTGTCGCGATGGGTCACCAAGGTTGATAATGTGTCCCCCTCGATGTAGTCCATCACGATGTAGTCGTCACCATACCCTATGTAGTGGGGGAGCGACGGGTGGTTGAGCGTGATTCCCAACTCATACTCCTTGCTGAATGCGGCCCGATACATGGGATTATTGCGATAGGGCGTCTTAAGACG
>CAZFEU010000011.1:0-49301 GCA_964517875.1 uncultured Muribaculaceae bacterium
AGGCAAACAAAATATATTCCGCCCCACTACATCAATTAATAAGCCCGTCATTTTCGCCATCAACCAGCTTGACGGCGAGAAGGCCGACTTCGACAATGTTATAGAGCAGATGCGCGAGGTATTCGGCCCGAAAATCGTTCAAATCCAATACCCTCTTAACGCAGGACCGGGTTTCAACGCCATGATCGACGTACTTCTGATGAAGAAATACTCATGGGGACCTGATGGTGGCGTTCCAACAATTGAAGATATTCCGGCCGAGGAAATGGATAAGGCACAGGAGCTGCACCAGGCACTCGTTGAGGCAGCCGCCGAGAACGATGAAACACTGATGGAGAAATTCTTCGACCAGGGACATCTCAGCGAGGACGAGATGCGCGAAGGTATCCGCAAAGGACTCATCGACCGCTCTATTTATCCTGTATTCTGCGTAAGCGCAGCCAAGGATATGGGTGTTCGCCGTATGATGGAGTTCCTTGGCAATGTAGTGCCGTTTGTTGAAGAAATGCCCGCTCCCGTTGACACAGCCGGTGAGGAAGTTAAGCCTGATTCAAACGGACCTCTCAGCATTTTCATGTTCAAAACCACTGTTGAGCCACACATCGGTGAGGTTAGCTATTTCAAAGTAATGTCAGGTACACTGCGCGCTGGCGATGACCTTGATAACGCAACACGCGGTGGCAAGGAACGCCTGGCTCAGATATACTGCGTTTGCGGACAGATCAAGACTCCCATCGATGAGCTCCACGCCGGTGACATCGGTGCAGCCGTAAAGCTCAAGGATGTACGTACAGGCAATACACTTAACCAGAAAGGTTGCGACTTCCAATTTGACTTCATCAAATATCCAGCTCCCAAGTATCAGCGCGCAATTCGTCCCGTTACAGAGAGCGACGCCGAAAAACTGTCAGCCATTCTCACCCGAATGCACGAAGAGGATCCCACATGGGTTGTAGAGCAATCTAAGGAGTTGAAGCAAACCATCCTGAGCGGTCAGGGCGAATTCCACCTCCGCACACTCAAATGGCGCGTAGAGAACAACGATAAACTTCCCATCGTGTTTGATGAGCCCAAAATACCTTACCGCGAAACTATCACAAAAGCTGCTCGTGCCGACTATCGCCACAAAAAGCAGTCTGGCGGTTCTGGTCAGTTTGGCGAGGTTCACCTCATCATCGAGCCCTATTACGAAGGCATGCCCGCACCTGACACTTACAAATTTGGCAACCAAGAGTTTAAGATGAATGTACGTGACACTCAGGAAATTCCTCTCGAATGGGGTGGCAAGCTCGTGGTTAATAACTGTATCGTAGGTGGCGCAATCGATGCACGCTTCATCCCCGCAATCGTCAAAGGATTGATGGACCGCATGGAGCAAGGCCCTCTTACCGGATCATATGCCCGCGATGTGCGCGTATGCATTTACGACGGTAAGATGCACCCGGTTGATTCTAACGAAATATCATTCCGCCTGGCCGGACGTAATGCCTTCTCCGAGGCTTTCCGCAACGCCAACCCCAAAATCCTCGAACCTGTATATGACGTAGAGGTGATGGTTCCCGGCGATGTAATGGGTGATGTGATGAGCGACCTGCAGGGACGCCGAGCCATCATCATGGGTATGTCAAGCGAGAACGGATTTGAGAAAATTTCAGCTAAAGTACCTTTGAAAGAGATGGCAAGCTACTCTACTGCTTTGAGCTCAATCACCGGTGGCCGTTCATCGTTCACTATGAAGTTTGCTTCTTATGAGCTCGTTCCCGGCGACGTTCAAGAGAAACTGCTCAAAGATTACGAAGCTTCTCAGACCGAAGAATAATCCCATCCTAAATACCTCAATCATGACAGCGGGCTGCGATTTGAACCATCGCAGCCCGCTGCGTGTTCTCATTATAGCAACGACATCTGATTGTCAATGCACTCTATAGAAAATAGAAACACACAAAAACACACACTTCAAAATCGGGATTTATTATGGTAACTTTAGGGGTATTGATAATTGTAGCCGGACTATTGGCACGTTTAAGTATTAGATACATAGGCTTACGTCGTGCACAACCTTACTACCGCTGGAACACAGGAGTATGGGAGACAGTGTGCAAACACTATCGCCGTCGTGGCGCATATATAGCCACAGCATGTACTATCGTAGGATTACTGTTGGTAATCGAGGGTAAGATGGCAATATGAGAGCTTCCCTCTACTGTGGCAGCGGAAATCCATGAGATGCAATGAAATCGAGATAGACCTTCGAAAAATATTCGTTGTCAGGCTTGCGATAACGCACATCTGTGAACACCTGCGCAAGGTTTTCCTTTTGATTTTCTGCCACAAAACGACATGAGTCCTCACGAGCTTCCTTTTCAGCATAAACTGAGTCGATTTGCGCGGGAGTATAATCGCGATATCTCTCTGTATGTACCCATGCCTCAAGCGGTAAACGTCCCACATCTTCACCTTGCTCTGCCGGATAGCCCAAGGCTACAGTAGTTACTGGTATTACACGTTCGGGCAGATTCAACACCTCGGCAATCAAGGGTGCATTATATGTAGTGGTGCCAAGATAGCACGTGCCCATTCCTTGTGTCTCGGCAATTGTGCAAAACTGTTGGGCTATACATGCCGTATCGAGCACAGCGCACATCCACATTTGGAAATTATCGTAACCATGCTCTGCCTTACGCTGCTCACACCACTTTACAAATCGGTTGAAATCGGCGCAAAATGTCAAAAGCACCGGTGCGCCGGTCATAGCTGGCTGGCTGAAGTGAGCCGGAGCCAACGCCTTCTTTTGTTCATCATCGCGGGTTATAATTACGCTGTAAAGCTGCATATTACCCATTGTTGGAGCGTGTGATGCGGCAAGGAGCATATCATTGAGAAGTGTATCGGTGATGGTCTTGTCGGAGAATCGACGTATTGAGCGGCGGTTGCTGAAGAATTCTAAATTCATTGTAATTGGTAATATGTAAGTTTTTCAATAACGTGGTCAGATACGGGGTCATTGTGCAAAAGAGCACCTACCAAGGTAGTATGTCGTGGCAGAAATCCATCCATGCCCCACTCTATCGGAGTACCGAAGATTTCATTGGCCACGGTTGTGACGTTGATACCCCATCCCTCGAGTGATGGACGCACAAATGATGGTTGACGGCATGGCTTGTTCTCGAGTCGCGCACATGGCTCAGCGCACACGTCGCACCCTCCTGCGAGCAATAATGCATAGGCATCACCAATCGCCCCCTCAGCCTGGAGCAGTACCTGATGTAATCTCTGCTTCACTGGATTAAGCACTTCGGAGGCTCGTGATATATTTATCCTATCTTCAATCGTGATGCGAGCCATCACCATAGTGATAAATCGGTACTTCACCAGTCGCTCCCTTGGATTGCAGTCGAATGGCGGGCACTTCCATGTCATGCCGTATTGCGGACATTCCTGACAACACAGCATCAGCTGTTCGGGAGCATAATGGTGCCCAACGATTTCGTCAACCGTCGTTGTCACGCATCTATATGTCACATAGTATTTAATCATACTGCGGTGTACATGGGTGGCTCATCGAGCAACTATTACTACCGCAAAATTACAAAAATATTAAGGATTCTCAGGACTATATGGAATAACTTGCTTCGCACTCTCGGCAAATATGAATCCAAATACTCAGAGATAAAGATATTTTTGTAATTTTGCATTTACAATTGCGGTGATTATGACCGGTTACCTCAAGCTTAACTGTGACTATCTAAATCTGCTCGCCTATAAGCGGCTGCAAAGATTCAATTACCGCAATTTTAGCAGATAGCTCTATCTCCAAAAACTCACAAAACTCTAAAAACTCTAAAAACTCTAAAAACTTTAAAAACTTTAAAAGCCCTTACAACTTCCCTCACCCCCCACTATGCCTTACGATAATATCTTCATATTGATGGTACTGCTGGAGCTGGTATACTTCAGAGTGGCAAGAAGATTAAATATTGTTGACCTTCCCATCCACAGGTCATCGCACGACGCACCTACATTGCGTGGCGGAGGTATTATTTTCCTGTTTGGAGCATGGCTCTACAATGCATTCTTTGGCTTCGTTTACGGATGGTTTATGCTGGGGCTTACCATAGTTGGGATTGTGAGCTTTATTGATGACCTGCGGCCATTATCAATACCCTTGCGACTGGTGACACAAGTGGCAGGAATACTGTTGATGTTTAATCAGCTTGGCATTTTAAGCACCCACTACTGGTGGATAATTATGATAGCACTCCCGGTGAGTGTGGGAATCATGAATGCTTTCAATTTCATGGATGGAATAAATGGCATCACCGGAAGCTATTCACTTGCCGTATTGGCTCCTTTGATTTATCTCAACATTAGAGACTGCTATATGCCAATGTCATTTCTCTATGTCACTGCCCTGTCGCTGATAGTATTCTGCCTGTTCAATTTCCGGAAAAGGGCAGTGTGCTTTGTTGGAGATGTAGGTTCGATAAGCATAGCCTTTATATTGACATTCGCAATCGGTTTATTGATGCTTCACACGGGCGATTGCTCCTACATCGTATTCCTTGCTGTATATGGGGTTGACTCAGCAATGACAATCTTTCATCGTATCATCCTTCATGAGAATATCGGCGAACCTCATCGCAAACATGCCTATCAGTTGATGGCCAATGAGCTAAGAATAAACCAGCTGGCCATCTCCACAGCTTATACCGCACTTCAACTTGCCATATCGTTCGGAATGATATTTTGCCCCATCAATCATTACCTTTATCTCGGTGCGGTAATCAGTGTCTTAGTGGTGGCCTACATCTTGTTTATGAAGAAAAACTATCATCTTCATAAGAACAATCCTGACACGCAAAACCTTTAGACATTCCATATAGCCACTAATCTTAAGACCATGGTATACGGAAAAATTCGTATCTTTGTGGTAAAATTAAGAAAATGGATAATCTTCCCAAGGATCCCGCTATATTACTGAGCTACATCAATACTAAGCTGCGCGACAATTATGCTTCACTCGTCGAGCTATGCGACGACCTTAACATTGACCCTGACGATCTTTCTGCCGCACTCGCTCCTATGGGTGTAGAGTACATGTCATCAATCAACCAGTTTAAATAACCTCTCCGATGCTGATCAACGAATATCTCAACGAACTTAATGAGCAGCAACGGGCAGCAGTAGTGCATATCGACACCCCGCAGCTTGTGATAGCCGGTGCTGGTTCGGGCAAGACACGCGTACTTACATATAAGATAGTACATCTGCTTGCTAACGGATACGAGCCTTGGCGCATACTTGCTCTAACTTTCACCAACAAGGCGGCTCGCGAGATGCGCGAGCGTATTGAAGCGTTGGTTGGCATGCCTACGGCCTCCAAATTATGGATGGGTACATTCCACTCCATCTTCGCACGCATTCTACGCCAGCATGCCGACCGATTAGGGTTTAAGCGCGATTTCACAATTTACGATACAGCTGACTCAAAATCGCTTGTAAAGTCGATAATCCGTGATATGGATCTTGATGACAAAATCTACAAGACATCGACCATACTCAACGCAATATCATCAGCCAAAAACGCATTGATTTCACCCGAAAGTTATGCCGCTGACCGCGACCTGATGGAGCAGGACCGCCGAGCACGACGACCGTATACCCAGGCCATATACCTGGCTTACCGCAACCGCTGCTTTGTAGCCGGTGCCATGGATTTCGACGATCTGCTATACTACACCAACATATTGCTCCGCGACAATCCCGATATTCTGCGTCATTATCAGGAATATTTCCGCTATGTACTTGTCGACGAGTATCAAGACACAAACTTTGCCCAGCACCTTATAGTGTCACGGCTCACCGAGGGGAGCAACAATCTATGTGTGGTGGGCGACGATGCACAGAGCATCTACTCATTCCGCGGTGCCAACATTCGCAATATTCTCAACTTACGAAAGGTCTACCCCAACCTACAGATATTCAAACTCGAGCAAAACTATCGTTCGACACAGAATATCATTAACGCCGCCAACACGCTGATTGCCAAAAACACCGAACAAATACCTAAACAAGTGTTCTCGCGCAATTCCATCGGTGAAAAAATTGAAGTGGTGCAAAGCTACAGCGATTATGAGGAGGCATTTCTCGTAGCCAATCGTGTGTCGCAAGTGAAAATGAGGTCGCACACAAGCTACGAGGAGTTTGCCATTCTATACCGCACCAACGCACAGTCGCGTATACTTGAGGAGTCGCTTCGTAAGCGCAACATTCCATATCGCATATATGGGGGCCTTTCATTCTACCAGCGTAAGGAGATTAAGGATGCCATTGCTTACTTCCGCCTCTCAATCAATCCATCCGACGACGAGGCACTGCGACGCATTATCAACTTTCCAGGACGCGGCATTGGTGAAACGACGGTCAATAAACTGCTGCGCAAAGCCATCGACAACCGCGTGTCGATGTGGGAAGTAATCACCAACATCGACACATATAAGCCTGAGCTCAATTCAGGCACCTTGCGTAAGCTCGATGGCTTCCGCACGTTGATTGAGCATTTCATCAACCTCAACGCCAATGGCTTGAATGCCGAGGAGGTGGCTACAGCTATAATACGTGACACAGGGTTGCTGACTATGCTGATCACTGATCGCACACCTGAGTCAATTTCGAAGCAGGAGAACCTCAATGAGCTACTCAACGGTGTACGCGAATTTGTGGCCACACAAAATGAGGAAGGACGGTCCGAAGAAGTGACGCTGCGCGATTTTCTGGCACAAGTATCGCTTGCAACCGACCAAGACACCGACGAAAACTCTCAAGAAGAACGTATCACGCTTATGACCGTTCACGCCGCAAAGGGCTTGGAATTTACCAATGTTTTCATTGTAGGGGTTGAGGAAGAGCTATTTCCATCGGGCATGGCCACTACCGCTTCAGAGATTGAGGAAGAGCGGCGCTTGCTCTATGTGGCAATAACCCGCGCTAAGCAGTTTTGCATGATCAGCTACGCATCGTCGCGTTATCGCAACGGACAGACCACCAACACCTCCCCATCACGATTTATCCGCGACATCGACCCTCAATATCTCCAACTCTCCACAGGCACCACTATTGCTCCACAATCGTTCAACCCAATGGAGCGATATCGCTCATCCTACCACTCACCAATGGCTCCTATGGGCAAACGTAGCTCCTATGCCCAACCGCAAGCGAAAACATCAAGCTACACGTCATCCTTCACCACGCCATCATCCACCTCCTCTCCAACTACCAACATTAGCTCATCTGCAATAAAGGGTGTAGGTACACACCGAGTTGATGAACTTGCCGTAGGAATGAACATAGAGCATCCTCGATTTGGCCAAGGTACTATTATAATGATTGACACCGGTTCGGCCGATCCAAGAATTGTAGTGAAATTTTCAAACGTTGAAACTAAGACACTGCTACTTAAATTCGCCAAATTCAACATATTATGAATTCACGCATTGACAACATACCAACACCGTTCTATGTAGTATATGAGCAGCGTCTGCGACACAACCTCGAGCTTATTCGCTATGTGAGCCAGCAATCAGGCGCAGACATTATCATGGCCTTCAAAGCCAACGCCTTATGGCGCACCTTCCCAATAATCCGGGAGTATATTGATGGGTGTACAGCAAGCTCAGTCAATGAGTTACGACTGGGGTGCGAAGAGCTGAAAGCACGTGTACACAGCTACACGCCGGCTTATACTGAAGAGAATATACATGAGTTTATTAATGGGAGCACCCACATCACATTCAATTCGCTCACTCAGCTCAATCGCTTCTTTCCCTACATTGAGAAGCATAATGCCGAAAGCGACCGACATCTGAGCGTTGGTTTGAGGGTGAATCCCCACTGTTCAGTTATCGACACCGACATTTACAATCCGGCTCTGCCAGAATCACGTTTCGGAGTATCGGCAGAGGCGCTGCCCTCCTTACCTAAAGGCGTTGAAGGACTGCATTTTCACGCGCTATGTGAATCATCGGCCGACGATCTTGCTAAGGTGCTTGAAGCTTTCGAAAAACAATTCGGGCATCTTCTCAAGGACATCAAATGGTTGAATATGGGTGGTGGCCACCTAATGACCCGCGAAGGGTACGACATCAACCGCCTGATAGATATAATCCGTAATTTCCGAAACCGCTACCCATGGATTCAAGTGATACTTGAACCCGGCAGTGCATTTACCTGGCGTACAGGCGACTTAATTTCTTCGGTGGTCGATATTGTTGACAACGACGGTGTACAAACTGCAATTCTCGACGTGTCGTTTGCCTGCCACATGCCCGACACTCTTGAAATGCCATATCAACCTATTGTAAGTGAAAGTAGTGATAATGGCAAACACCATTACCGTCTTGGCGGCAACTCATGCCTGAGCGGTGACTTTATCGATGGTTGGAATTTTGACCGTGAGCTACAACTGGGCGACCGCCTTACACTTGAGGACATGAATCACTATACCACCGTAAAAACCACGATGTTCAACGGCATTCCTCACCCATCAATCGTGTTCGTACCAGCCGATCCATCAAAGCCGGCTGAAACACTTCGCCGCTTTACCTATGACGACTATCGCTCCCGTATGAGCTGAACTTAACCGAAAATTAGGCCTAACACCCAGCTCACCACAGAGAAGATGATGCTGTAAAGCATTGCCGTCCAGAATCCTGACACCTGGAAGCTGCTCACCAGCCAACTTGCCAGAAGAATGATTATAGCATTGATTACCAACATAAACAATCCTAAGCTCAGGATTGTGACAGGTAATGAAATAAACACTAAGAATGGCTTGACCAAAACGTCGAGCACACCCAGCACCAAGGCCAACAGGATTGCTGTCCAGAACGAAGTTATTTCTACACCCGGGGTCAGTTTGGCAGCAATATATGCCACCAGCGCAGTTAAAAGTAGCTGAAGTATTACCATAATTATATCTTTACTTTATCTATAAAAATAACAAAGAATCGCATATATCAGTTTAAACATAAACACGTCAAACCCAATCTCCATTGATACTGGGCACCGTCAATATTAATTATGAAATTAATATGAACGAAATTTTGTAACTTTGCAGTATGGACTTCATTTACTCACTCATCAATATGATGGCCGAGATGTCGCCATACCTTCTATTGGGCTTTCTCGTTGCCGGACTTCTCTATGCTTTTGTGCCACAGAGCTTTTATAGAAACCATCTGTCTCAACCTACGCTTGCATCAGTGGTGAAAGCAGCAATCATAGGTGTACCACTCCCCCTTTGCTCATGCGGTGTACTCCCCACAGCCGTGTCGCTCCATAAAAATGGTGCTTCAGCCGGTGCTACCACCTCATTTCTCATAGCCACTCCTCAAACCGGCATTGACTCCATATCGGCCACATATTCTCTGCTCACTCCAGCTTTTGCCATTCTTCGCCCTATTGCTGCATTGATAACGGCCATCGTAGGAGGCATGGTGATGAATTACGATGACCGTCACTCGGGTTGTCGCAGGCCAAGAAAGGTTGACACGATTGATGCACCCCAGGGTGTCACATTTGGACAACGAATGCTCAATGCTTTACACTACGGCTTTGTAGAAATGGCGCAGAACATAGGGAAATGGCTTATGATAGGATTGTTAATCGCAGCCGCTATCACCGTATTTGTGCCCGATGGATTTTTTACAACATTCGCCACATACCCACTGCTGTCAATGATCGCTGTAGTAATTGTGGCTGTGCCGATGTATGTATGCTCCACGGGCTCTATACCTATCGCTTTATCCCTTATAATTAAGGGTCTCACACCCGGCGCCGCCTTCGTGCTGCTTATGGCAGGCCCGGCGGCCAATTTTGCCTCCATCGTTATAGTGAGCAAATCGCTGGGACGGCGCACAGCCATAGTTTACCTTTCAACCATCATTATCGGTGCCATCCTCTTTGGGCTTTGCATCGACTATCTTCTCCCCCAGCAATGGTTTACCCTCTCTTCATCCGCTACTCATATCAGTTGCCATATTAGCGCTTCACCGTTGCAATTAATAAGCACCATAATTTTGGTAGCTCTTATGACCTATGCATTTATCAAGAAATATCAATCATCAAATAATGAATCAGTTATGGGAAATAATCAGACATTTGTAGTGAAGGGTATGACATGCGGCCACTGCAAGGCCATGGTAGAGAAAAACATCCGGAAACTCCCAGGCGTGGAAGGCATTGAGGTAGACCTCGCAACCGGCAATGTGAACATAAAAGGTCATGCCGATGAGAAGGCAGTACGCGAGGTCGTGGAAGATCTCGGATTTACGCTGATGTAAAAAAACTGGCAACAACCACTATGAATGGACTGTTAATAGCCATATTATTACCCTTTGCAGGCACAACGCTCGGAGCAGCTTGCGTCTTTTTGATGAAGCATGAGATATCGTCGTGGCTTCAAAAGACGCTCACAGGATTTGCAGCAGGGGTAATGGTAGCGGCTACCGTGTGGTCGCTATTGATTCCGTCGATGGAAAAGACCGGAAGCGATGGTGTGTCACGCATCGTACCTCCGATAGTGGGTTTTAGCGCAGGCATACTTTTCCTGCTGCTCCTTGATACTGTCATCCCACACCAGCACATCGACAATTTAAATCCGGAAGGGCCCAGGTCTTCATTGTCGAAAACCACCAAACTGGTTTTTGCAGTTACACTTCATAATCTACCTGAAGGTATGGCCGTTGGAGCGGCATTAGCTACAGCCCTCGATAATAGCTCGTATGTGCCGATGTCAGCAGTAATAGCATTGGCGGTGGGCATAGCCATCCAAAACTTCCCTGAGGGTGCAATTGTATCTATGCCACTGAAAAGCACGGGCATATCAAAGTGGAAATCATTCATTTGCGGCACAATCAGCGGTGCCGTGGAGCCTATAGGTACTATTCTCACCATACTGCTTGCCTCATTCGTATTGCCAATACTCCCATACATGCTTGCTTTTGCTGCCGGGGCAATGATGTATGTGGTAGTAGAGGAGCTTATTCCCGAAACCCAGCAAGGACATCACTCCAACATGGGCACAATCGGCTTTGCTATTGGCTTCTTGTTGATGATGTCGCTTGACACTTTGCTCAGCTGAATCCCATCAATCGCAAACGTTTGGAGCTTTAATGGAAATGTTGTAAGTTCGCGTAATTAAATTGCCACCAACAGGGGCTGCTCCCCATTCTAAGAAAAATACTAAACTGTGAACAGCGACACCAATCCCATAAAAAAATCCACCAACCCCGCTCCGTCATCCGCTCAGGGTATGGCTCAGCGCAATCATCATACCCCACCGTCGGGCGATGATGACGAGCTGGTGGTTATATCAGCTGAACCATCGCCGACCACCCCCACCAAACGCCGCAAGGATTTGTGGCTAAATAACGACGAGGAGATCAAAATCGCTCAAAAGCCCGCAATGTCCTCGCCAAAGCCATCGAAGCCCAACAATAGAAAGAGCATGAACAAGGACAACCGCAACTTTTTTCAACGCAACATCATACTGTTCAATGTACTCATCATGGTATGCGTGGGGCTGATATTATGCTGGTTGTCTTATCTTCTCCTTGACGTATGGACCGGACATGGTGACGAGCGCACAGTGCCCAACGTGATCGGCAAACAATTTGAAGCCGGTAAAAGCCTTCTGAACAATAACGACCTGAAGGTAATAATATCAGATTCAGTATTCGATAATCCGGCCGCCCCGGGTACTATCATCGATCAAAATCCTCATGAGGGAGCTCGTGTGAAAAATGGACGTGATATTTACGTCACAATCATAGCTTTCACCCCAAAACTCATTGTGGTGCCCAACCTTGAAACATCCGGACAACAAGCTATTGAACGTTTCAGAGCCATGGGGGTACATAATCTTGATACAGTGATGGTTGTTGCCGAAGACCGTGTAGGATTAGTGCTTGGTGCAACTTACAACGGACATCAGCTACATAAAGGTGACAAGATACCTGTCAACGCACACGTAACCCTTACAATCGGCATGAAACGTCCGGCGCCGGTTTACAACCCAATGGATGAGGAGGATTCAGACAACGACTCAACATCAACCGACGAATTTGAATCCGATGCTGCATTACTGCAGGAGGCTCTCAAAAATGCTATGACTCAGTAATAGGATGACTGACAACGAGCTACTTGAGCAAGAAATGTACGAACACTTCAGGTTCGTAGCCGATAAGGGGCAGGAATTGCTCCGCGTCGACAAATTCCTCGTGCTTCGTCTGCAAAAGTCTTCGCGCAATCGCATTCAGCAGGCGGCTGAAGCAGGTTGCATTTTGGTCAACGGGAAGCCCGTGAAATCAAACTACCGGGTTAAGCCACTTGACGTTGTCTCGGTGGTAATGGACCGTCCGAGATATGAGTGTGAAATAATAGCAGAGAATATACCTCTTGACATAGTCTATGAGGATGATGATGTACTGGTGGTAAACAAGCCGGCCGGACTTGTAGTACACCCGGGCCACGGCAACTATACGGGCACACTGGTAAATGCACTGGCTTATCACTTTCGCGATAATCCCAACTATGATGTCTCCGACCCCCGGCTCGGCCTTGTGCACCGCATCGATAAAGACACATCGGGACTTCTTGTCGTGGCCAAAACGCCTGATGCCAAGACCAATTTAGGACGTCAATTCTTCAATAAAACCACAAAACGAGAATATGTTGCCATTACTTGGGGCATACCTAATCCACCAGTTGGAAGAATTGAAAGCAATATAGGCCGATCCGTGCGCGACCGATTGAAAATGGATGTTTTTCCTACTGACAGTGGTATAGGTAAGCACGCTGTAACCCACTACTCAGTAGTGGAGCCGCTCGGGCATGTTGCCATTGTGAAATGCGTGCTCGAAACAGGCCGCACACACCAGATACGCGTGCACATGAGCAATCAGGGACATCCCTTGTTCAACGACGCTCGCTATGGAGGCGACAAGATGCTGCGCGGCAATACGTCAGGGAAATACAAGCAATTTATCGATAATTGCTTTGCCATCTGCCCTCGTCAGGCGCTTCACGCCCGCACCTTGGGGTTTGTGCATCCCTCAACGGGGAAAGAGATGTTTTTCACTGCTCCAATCCCCTCCGACATGCAGGCTTTGATTGATCGCTGGCGCACTTACAATACCGCCACATAGACGTGAGCGAGCGCACAAACCAGCGGATTTATCGAGCCAAATTCAAAATTATTTAGAAATATTCATTAACTTTGGAGGCTCATAACATCAAATGTAATGAAAACCGAAGAATTTCAAGATATTGCGCCATATAACAACGACGAATTTAAGGAAAAGATGGCCTTGATGGCTGACGACCCCCTACTGGAGCACGCCGTAAGGTATGTATACCCCAGTGTGGACTATCCTGAATTTGTAAAGCAGCTCAAGAGCATCGACAACATACATGACTTCCAATTTGGTATCATGCTCCCTTTCATTGAGATGCTCGAGAAACGAACCACCGATGGTGTTTCGTGCGACAACATCCTTAACATCGACCCAAATACCAGCTATACTTTTATTACCAATCACCGCGACATAGTGCTCGATGCCACATTTCTCAATCTGTGCTTTATGCACAACTCACTTCCCACATCAGAGATTGCCATAGGCAACAACCTGCTGATTTACCAGTGGATAGAGCATCTTGTAAAACTCAACCAGAGCTTCATCGTCAAACGCAATATGCGGATGATTGAGGCTTTGAAGGCTGCCCGGCAGCTTTCAGGATATATTCATCACTGCCTAAACGAGAAGCATAAATCCGTGTGGATAGCTCAGCGTGAAGGGCGCGCAAAGGATAGTAATGACCTTACACAGGAAAGCCTTGTGAAGATGCTTGGCCTCGAAGGCCCAGGCACCATTGTCGAAAATCTGCTTGATTGTCGTCTGATGCCGGTATCTATCACATATGAGTTCGACCCTAACGACTATCTTAAAGCACGTGAGTTCCTAATGCGCCACAACGACCCCGAATTTAAAAAGAGTAAGCGCGACGACCTTTTCAGCATGGAGACTGGTATGCTTGGTTACAAGGGACGTGTTCACTTCACAATAGGGCAATGCATCAACGATCAGCTCGCCAGAATCCCGGCCGATTGCGACCGCACACAGGTTGTACATAAGGTATGTAGTCTGATTGACAATTCAATACATTGCGGCTACAAACTATTCCCAATCAACTATATAGCATACGACGAGCTGATGGGCGATAACCTTTTTCGTGAACATTACAATGACGACGACGTTAAAAATGTGAACGATTACATTTCTCAACAGCTAAGCAAAGTTGATGAGCCCGACCTCACAGCCGACGACTACGAATATATGCGCTCAATGATGCTGCAAATGTATGCCAACCCGCTGACCAACAAACTAAGGGCTATCAAGATGAAGCGCCATTCAATGGCTTGAAACTGTTTTAAAATTAGAATGCCTATATGCGACTCCCACTGTTAATAGTAACAATATTGATAATAGTCAATCTATCGATTGACTATTATATTTGGTGGGCACTACGTAGACGCTACCCCCAACGCCCTTGGAGTAAAATTCAGCTATGGTCGGCGATTGCCATAAATCTTTTTCTGCTCATAGTGCTTTGTGTGCCGCGACGCTCAGGCGAGGATTCGCAGTTGCTGTTCATTATGTGGAGCCTGTTTGCGTATCTGACAATCTATGCCGCAAAGTTGATTTTCCTGATTTGCGATGCTGTCTCACTACTCCCGCTTATATGGCATCATAAACGATGGAAATGGCTCACTCCCACAGGCGCAGTATTAGCCCTATGGGGCTTCCTGACCATGTGGTATGGAGCATTAATCACCCGCTACTCACTTGATGTCAAGGAGGTCACTATCGAAATCAAAGATTTGCCCAAAGCCTTTGACGGTTACAGAATAGTGCAAATCAGCGACTTTCATGTCGGCACCTACGGCAACGATACTACATTTGTTCACAAAGTGGTGGAACGAATCAATTCACTCCATCCCGACGCTGTGTTTTTTACCGGCGACATCGTCAACCGCCACGCTCCTGAGGTAGAGCCATTCGTCAAGACTCTTTCGCAGATCAAAGCCCCGGGAGGCGTTTATGCCATACTTGGCAATCACGACTACGGTGATTACTATGACTGGCCATCTCCAATTGACAAGGACAGAGACCGTCATCAGCTGCTGTCAGCATTCAGCAATATGGGATGGGATTTACTACTCAACGACCACCGATGGCTCGTAAACGGCAACGACTCCATAGCATTGATCGGGGTTGAGAACATAGGCGACCCTCCTTTCCATATTTATGGCAACCTCCGATCAGCCTACCCCGACACCGGAGATTCACACACAAAGATTCTGCTTTCACACAATCCCGCTCACTGGGAAAATGACATAGCCAACCACCCTGACCAGAATATTGCACTCACTTTGTCGGGGCATACTCACGCCATGCAAATGCAAGTAGGCAATATTTCACCAGCCTCACTCCGTTATAAATACTGGGAGGGACTATTCCAAGACTCACTGGGTCAGCAACTTTACGTGAATATTGGACTTGGAGCCGTAGGCCTTCCAATGCGTATCGGCGCCACCCCTGAAATCACACTTATCACCTTGCGCGGTAAAAAATGAGTCAACCATCTGCCGTAAATACAGCGCCCAAAGTGTCGGTCATCGTGCCGTTCCTCAATGCAGAGTCAACCATAGCTCGATGCGTGCAATCGTTGATGAATCAAACGATGAAGAACTTTGAGGTAATATTTGTGAACGACGGCAGTCGCGACACCTCATTTACAATTCTCAATGAAACACTGCTCCATTACCCCGACTTCATTGACCGCACTCATGTGCTATATTACACTTATCGCCAGGGGGTTGCTAAAGCCCACCGTGCTGGTGCGACAAAAGCAACGGGAGAATATGTAATGAGGGTAGATGCTGACGACACCCTGCCTCACGACGCACTCGAAAAGCTTATTTCAAAGGCCGATGCTACAAATGCCGACATTGTAATGGGGCGTTTCCGCCGTATCTACCCTTCGAAATACAAAGTGGGCAAAATTGACGCCCATTTCCCCGACATCAACCGGATGGCACTGATTGTTGACAACTACTCGATGTGCAATAAGATAGTGCGAAGGTCACTCCTTACACAGCACAATATAGAGGTAATGCCTGACATAGATTGCTGGGACGACTTAACCTTGACCGCACGCGCATTTGCTGTAAGCAGCAATACCCAGCAGATTGACAACGTAGTATACAACTACTATATAAACCCCAAAGTGAAGAGCGTGTCGCGTAGCAATAAAGACACACAATTACGGCAGCATCTGCTTGCTGCCCAATACCTCGAAAAGTGGTTCACATCTCACTTTCCCGACGGCAGCTACACACCATTTCTCAATCAGCTTAAACTCATCGCCAAGGTGAAATACCTGCGCGGCAACAATAAAAATGTAGCGTTATGGAAGTCTACATTTCCTGAAGTTAACCGGCACATCATGAGCATTACACCTGTAAAGCTCCACTATCGACTTGCATTCTGGCTCACGGCAAAGCTACCCGACAAAATAGTCCAAACAATAGCCAACATACTATCGACCAACCATTAAGAAAATAAACCCACACAATCAATATGCCCATAATACTCGGAATTGAATCATCGTGCGACGACACATCTGCAGCAATTATCCGCGATGGTATTCTGCTCTCCAATGTAATAGCATCTCAAAGCGTACATGAAGAATATGGAGGCGTAGTGCCTGAGCTGGCCTCACGCGCACATCAGCAAAACATTGTGCCCGTTGTCGATACCGCAATACGCCGCGCCGGCATCGACAAGCATGATCTCTCTGCCATAGCTTTCACCCGCGGCCCGGGATTGTTAGGCTCGCTGCTTGTAGGCACATCGTTTGCCAAAGGGCTGTCTCTGGGGTTGCGAATACCTATTATTGATGTCAACCACCTTCACGGTCATGTGTTGTCGCACTTCGTCCGTGAACAAGAAGATGATGAAGTGCCCCAATTCCCTTACCTGTGTCTGCTCATCTCGGGCGGAAATTCACAACTGATAATGGTGCGCGACTACAACGACATGGAGGTTTTGGGCCAAACCATTGACGATGCCGCCGGTGAGGCTTTCGACAAATGCGCAAAAGTGATGGGACTACCCTACCCCGGAGGCCCCCACATCGACCGACTCGCTGCCATAGGTGACAAAAACCGTTTTAAATTCGCAAAGCCTCACATCCCAGGGCTTGACTACAGCTTCAGCGGGTTGAAAACATCATTTCTCTACACACTGCGCGACGCACTGAAGGATGACCCTGACTTTATTGATAATAACAAGGCCGACCTCGCGGCTTCACTTCAAGCAACTATAATAGCCATATTAATGGATAAACTTGACAAGGCCGTGAAACAAACCGGTGTTACCACTGTGGCAATCGGCGGCGGCGTTTCGGCCAACACCGGAGTGCGCAATGCTATTGCCGACTATTGCCAACGTCACCATCTCAAGGCTTTTATCCCCAAACGCAAGTTTACCACCGACAATGCCGCCATGGTAGCTATAGCGGGATATTTCAAATATATCAACAAAGAATTTTGCTCATACGACCAGGCTCCGTTTGCCCGAGTAACAGTATAAAAACCATTTAAGACATGAAAAAATTCATCACAATTGCGGCTATCAGCTGCATCTCCCTCATATCGTATGCCGATGCGCAATACATAAAAACCACCGACGGCGCCTACCTGCAATATGGCAATGGCGATGACCGACTCGGAGGCTCGAAAATAGGCTTTGTCGATAATGGTATAACACTGCAAGTGCTCGACACTGTCAACGATTTATATAAGGTAGCTCTTTCCGACAGCCGCTGGGCGTATATACCAAAGGAATATACAACGGCAACAACCGAAGCGCCCACCACTGTCAACACCGGTTCATGGAGCGTAGCCGACCAAGGCTCGGCCGACCGTATCACCGTGTCGCTCCCCCGCCGCCTTGCTTACCGATCATACACCATGTTAGAACCATCGACAATTGTGGTTGAAATATATGGTGCCACCGACAACAGCAATTGGATCACACAGCGCACAGCGACGTTGGGCATGATTGATTACGTGACTTACAACCAAGTGGAAAGCGACGTATATCAGCTAATCATCCGTCTTAAAGACAAATATCAATGGGGATATAAAGTAGGATACACTGGCAATAACCTCGTAATAGATGTGCGTCACACCCCTAAGAAACTAAGACTCAAGTACCTTACCATTGGCCTTGATGCAGGGCATGGCGGTAAATATCCCGGCGCCCGTTCCGTTAATATGGGGTTGCTTGAAAAAGATGTAAACCTCGATATTATATTGCGCCTGCAGAATCTCCTTGAAAAAGAAGGAGCCAAGGTAGTGCTGACACGCAGCGGCGACACTGGCCCATCGATGGCTCAGCGCAAACAGATATGGCGTGACGCAAATGTGGATATTGCCGTGTCGGTTCACAACAACTCTGGCGGAAGCGCTACCGCAAAGGGTACATCGACTTATTACAAACATCTGTTCTGCCGTCCGTTGGCCGAAGCAGTCCTTAACCGTATGCTCGAAACCGGACTACCTCTTTTCGGCTTAGTGGGCAACTTCAACTTCTCGCTCAACGGCCCAACGGAGTTTCCCAACGTGCTCGTTGAAGGCATGTTTATGTCCAACCCTGAGGAGGAGGCCCTGCTCGCTGATCCTAAATTCCGTCAGAAAGTAGCAGAAAAGATTTTCGACGGGCTCAAGGATTACCTCAAGCAGATTGAGCGCTCAAGAAAATAAACTTTGTGATGGATGTAACTATAATAGTAATAGGCGATGAGGTGCTGCTCGGGCAGGTAACCGACACTAATTCAGGCACACTATCGCGTATGCTTGATCCTCACGGATGGCATGTGAGGAGAGTAATTACTGTTCCCGACCAGGCACAGGCCATAATCGACGCACTTCAACAAGGGCTTAAGCTGACCGATGTTGTAATTACCACAGGGGGTCTTGGCCCTACCAACGATGACATCACCAAGCGCACACTCGCCGAGTTTTTTGGAGCAAAGCTCGTTTTCGACCAAGCCACCTACGATAATGTGCTCGAAATATTCAATCGCCGCTCGCTACGCATCAACCCCCTCACTCTCACCCAGGCGAATGTACCTGACAATTGTGAGATAATTCAAAATCGTGTTGGCACAGCTCCAATCATGTGGTGGGACCGTGACGGCAAAGTAGTTGTATCGATGCCCGGAGTGCCATTTGAGACACGGCAGATGTTTGAGTCCGAAATACTCCCCCGACTCCTTCAACGTTTCCCTTCGCCAATGCACTATCTACATCGCTGTGTGATGGTTGGGTGGTACACCGAGTCAGAAGTTGCAGAGATACTTACTGACTTTGAAGCCCGGCTTGACCCTCAGCTACATATCGCTTACTTGCCTAAACCTGGACTCCTGAGACTTCGCATCGATGCCACAGGACCCGATGCTGATTTGCTCTCGCAGCTCCTTGACCAAGCCGTAAGCCATATAGTTGAAGCCTTGGGCCCATCGCATGTGCTATCGCTCAACGATGCTAATTTAGGAGAAATACTTCGCGAAAAGCTTACCGGCACTGGGCTCACAGTCGGAACCGCCGAGAGCTGTACCGGAGGGAATATCGCCCATATCATCACCTCAGTAGCCGGAAGCTCAGAATATTTCTTAGGTTCGGTGGTGTCATATGCCAACTCAGTGAAAACCGATGTGTTGCACGTTGATCCATCACTCCTGGACACATATGGTGCTGTGAGCGAACCAGTAGTCGCCCAAATGGCCGAGGGAGCGCGTCACGTGCTTGGCGTTGACTTCGCAATGGCCACATCGGGCATCGCAGGCCCGGGGGGCGCAACACCCGGTAAGCCAGTAGGCACTGTTTGTTTTGCCGTTGCCTCACCCGCCGGCACCGTAACATTCACAAAACACCTTCCCGGTACCCGCGACCGCATCATTGACCGCGCCACCACCGAAGCCATCCTCACACTCCTAAAGCAACTTTAAAAAGCGAGGCTGTCTAACGACCAAAGTTAGACAGCCCCGCTGTATCAAGAGGTTATTCTGCTATTGTTAATTCACATTACCGTATTTTGTGTAAATCTTGGTAAAACGATCCACTTGTGCAGCGGTCATCTTATCGGTATTTCCAGCGATTTTCTGGTACACCGAAGCATATTTTTCAGTGGCCTTCAAAATCTTATCGTAGTCACCGCTCTTATATGCCGCGACGTATTGGTCGGTAGCTTGTTCGAGCTCGTTGAGCAGAGAGTCCCAATTATTGCTGCTTGCACTTGCCCTTTCTGCTGAGTTTTTTTCCCATTCTTCTTTCCAATAAGGCGATCCATAGTCTTCATAAGCCGAAGAGATACGGAAACTTACAGCACCATCTTTTTCATCGGGCACTTTAAAACGGATAGTGCCGGTGGAACCCGGTTTCAGATTCATCAATTCAATAGCTTCATCACGACTGTATGAACCACTTCTGGCAGTTGTCTTCTTTACTACATTACCATCAGAGTCAAGGAATTCAATGCCGAAGCCTACGCGAACGCAAGGCTCACCACCTAATACGTTGAATTGGGTCGAATAATTGCGTTCGCCGAGTACGAATGGGAATACACTGTCTTCGCGTATCACTTCAACTGTGATGAGCTTGGAGCTATATTCCTCGATGGGTTTGTAATTGCGGTCGACCACCGTGAAGCATCCGGCGAGATCACCTGATACTTCGGTAGTAGCGGGCTTTAACGAACCCTTGACCGAAGCGTCATTTGATGCAGAGCTCGACGAGCCATCACTTTGCTCTGTTGAAGTTGAGCCATTTTCTCCTGAGCCAGTCCCGTCGCTCTTGCTTGAGCAAGCAGCCAGACATAGAGTAAGTGTACAAATAAAAAAGACTTTTTTCATAATGATTGGATTTAGTTATACTTTGCGAATTAAAACAAATGTCACCGATTGTGAAAGAAATTTCGCGTTCACTTCGTTCATTTCTCCCAAAATTTCTCCCATAAGCTGTTTAATAAGTTTATATTATGTTTATATAAGATAAGATATCTTCGGCGCTAAAAAATGAGGCGAAAAAATTTGGCTATATGAGGGTTTGTGACTAACTTCGCGCCGTCAATACAAAACCATAACTTATTAATTTCAACAATGGCAACAAAAATCAGATTACAACGTCATGGTCGCAAAAACTATGCGTTCTACCCGATTGTTATCGCCGATAGCAGGGCACCACGAGATGGTAGATTCATTGAAAGGATAGGTTCCTATAATCCGAACACTAATCCTGCTACAATTACTCTCAACTTCGAGCGGGCTTTGTATTGGGTTAACGTCGGCGCAATCCCCACTGACACCGTGCGCAACATCCTGTCAAACGAGGGCGTCCTCTTGATGAAACACCTCCAGGGTGGCGTTAAGAAAGGCGCATTCGACGAGGCTGAGGCTCAAAAGCGTTTCGACGCATGGAAAGCCAAAAAGCAGGCTTCAGTCGACAACCTCAAAGCCAGCATGGCCACTAAGCAGGAGCTCGCAGTAAAGGAGCGTCTCGCTGACGAGCAGGCT
Source organism: uncultured Muribaculaceae bacterium (assembly GCA_964517875.1). Lineage (GTDB taxonomy): Bacteria > Bacteroidota > Bacteroidia > Bacteroidales > Muribaculaceae > JAJPXC01. Next base: position 21,700 of record CAZFEU010000011.1, read on the forward strand.
AAGAACAAGGCTAAGGCCGAGGAAGTAGCCAAGAAGAAAGCAGAAATCGCAGCAGCAAAAGCTGAAGCAGAAGCAGCCGCCAAGGCAGCTGAAGCTCCCGAAGCAGAAGCAGCTCCCGAGGCAGCCGCTGAGTGATACAGCTTCTTCAACTTATTTCACGAAAGGACGAGGCACCAAGCCCCGCCCTTTCTTTTTTTGCTAATATCAGCAACCAAACAGTCTGTTGTAGGCCGCACACATGTCATCGAGACTTGCGGGCGGGGTATGTAGCGGTTCAAAATCGCCATTCAAAACCCGCGTCACCCCATGTCTGAGTTCATCGGGATTGACAGCAACGCCACCCCCATGGCGCAGCAGTTCGACTGAAGCGCCACATTGATTATTGACCACCACCGGCACGCCACTGCTAAGACCTTCAACTGTCACCATCCCATACGACTCCACCCGGGATGGATTGACGAGCGCAGCACTACGCCGATACAGTTTAGCCAACTCGTTGGGGGGCAAATGCCGAATATGCCTTATGCGGTTTTTATCAATTTTCTTTCCCATCAAGTCACCAACCACAGTGATATCCAAATCTATTTCTCCCGATAGCTTTACAATCTTGTCAAGCATCTTCGATTGGCTCCAACGGGCGGCTACACAGAGCAATCCTCTACGCTCAGCACCAGCCGGCGCGGGGTGGAAAGTTTTAGAATCCACCCCATTGTGTATCACCTTACAATCTACACAGCCAAGGTAGCTTTGCTCCACTGCGGTGCGCATCCACTCCGATGGCACTACTATGGTAAGCTGATTGAAAATTGATGTGAGAAAAACACGCTTTTTATTTAGATTAATTTCCGATCTGCTTGTAATGCTTACAGGATATTCTACCCGATGTCGGCTACATTTATGACAATAGTCTGACCATGGTTCACAGCCGTTGTGCTCAAACTGCGAGCAGTGTCCTGTGATCCACCACAAATCATGCATTGTCAGCACTACCCGCCCACCCCATTGGGCCAATGCTGTGATTAATTCTTCAATGTTCAGATAATGACCATGAAGATTGTGCAGATGCACCACATCCGGTTTTACTTCGTGCAGATATTTTACGAGATTGCGTGTGGCACTCCGTGAGTGCCATCCCTCAGAATCAGTAATACGACTCCAGAAGTAATGACTGTAAACACTTAACTTATTACCTATTTTATAATCGACATCACTGAAATCACCTCGCCCGGTCGCCACGTAGCACGTGTGGCCCTTAGTCCTCAAATCAGCAACAAGCGACATCATCAAACGCCCTACAGCGTTTGAACTATCGGCAACGGTGTTAATTTCAAGAATTTTTGACATTGAATGCAAAATTACACAAATCTGTTGTATATTTGCATTCTTAAGGGAGAAAAAGGAGTCAAAAGACGATTCCTCCCCATCCCTAACCAACCGTAACCTTATAACCATAAGAATGGAGGCTATAAAGAATTTTGACGAGTTGATTGACCACTTGCGCATAAGAGGCAACCGCAAACGTGTTGCCGTAGTATGGCCTGAGGATCAGGCTACGCAGATGGCAGTGAGCCGCGCTCTTGAAGTTGGATTTATCGACGCAGTGATGGTTGGGTGCCAGGCTCATTGCGAATCAAACAAAGTGTTGATGCGCCACACCGACAACATCACATTTATCAATGCCACCGACAGCGATGAAGCAGCCGCAATTGCCGTTAAGCTGGTGCGTGAAGGCAATGCCGACATCCTTATGAAAGGCATGCTCAATACCGACAACCTTCTTAGAGCCATTCTCAACAAGGACTACGGCATCTTACCTAAAGGAAACGTTCTTACTCATATCACCGCATCCGAAATACCGACATACCCAAAACTGCTTTTCTTCTCCGACTCGGCAGTAATACCGTACCCTACACTCGACCAACGCGCCGCTCAAATCAAATATCTGGCCTATGTGGCCCGAGCATTCGGAATAACCCAACCCAAGATAGCTCTGGTACACTGCTCTGAGAAAGTTGACGAACGTCATTTTCCGTTCACTGTAGGCTTCAAAGAGTTGATAGCCCGTGCCAACGATGGAGAATTTGGATCATGTATAGTCGACGGACCGATGGACGTTAAAACCGCCTGCTCATATAAGAGCATGCTCAAAAAGCATCTTGACTCACCTATAAAGGGGGAGGCCGACGCACTACTTTTCCCCGACATCGAAGCCGCAAATATGTTCTACAAGACTATCGGACTATTTTGTGGCGCTTCTACAGCCGCCGTACTTCAAGGCACGATGGCTCCGGTGGTGCTCCCCTCGCGTGGCGACACAATTACGTCGAAACTCTATAGCCTGGCCCTTGCCGCACTATAATATATGAAGAGGATATTAGCCATTAATCCCGGTTCAACAAGTACTAAAATTGCCGTATACGAGAATGAGACCCGCGTATTCACCAAATCAATCGAGCATACATCCGAAGAGATAGCCCAATTCGATAAAATAACCGACCAATATAAATTCCGTCGTGAATTGATAAGCCAGACGCTCAGAGAAGCCGGGCAGCCATTGGACTTCGATGCCGTAGTAGGGCGTGGCGGATTAGCAAAACCGGTGGAGGGTGGCGTGTATATAATCGATCAACAGATGTGTGATGAAATGCGCACTTGCCTTCATCAACACGCCTGTGACCTCGGGTGCATTCTTGCGTTCGACATCGCCAACGCAATAGGTGTTCCGAGCTATGTAGCAGACCCGGGAGTGGTTGACGAACTATGTGATTATGCCCGCATCAGCGGCTCACCACTTATGGAACGCATATGCATATGGCACGCACTTAATCAGCGTGCCATCGCACGCCGTTACGCCAAGCAGATAGGGCGTCGATACGACGAGCTCAACCTCATCGTATGTCACCTTGGCGGAGGGATTTCAGTAGCTGCACACCATCATGGACGAGCCATTGACGCTAACAATGCGCTCAATGGCGAAGGACCATTCTCGCCCGAGCGTGCCGGTTCTCTCCCTGCGTGCGACCTGATACGCTTGTGCTACAGCGGTCGATACACGGAGGAGCAATTGATGAAACGCATCGCCGGGCACGCAGGCCTTACTGCTCATCTGGGCACTAACGACGTAAGAGAAATCATAAGCCGAATAAACGAAGGGGACGAGCATGCCCGACTTATACTGGACGCAATGATCTACCATGTGGCAAAAGCAATAGCGTCGGAAGGCGCTGTGCTATTTGGCCAAGTCGACGCAATACTTCTTACCGGAGGCATGGCCTATAGCGACTATGTGATTGACCGCCTTAAACCTCGCATCGAGTATCTGGCACCTGTACATGTATTTCCGGGTGAAGACGAGATGGAAGCACTTGCCATAAATGCGTTGGGTGTGCTCCAAGGCGAAATTGAGGCTAAAAAATATTGACAACTACGAAACCACGGTTGAAAATGTCAAAGAAAACTACCGAACAATTCGACGCGGCAATTGCACAATGCCGCAAAATTTTCGCCGATAAGCTTTCAGATTACGGCGCTTCATGGCGACTGATGAGACCACAATCGCTAACCGACCAGATGTATATCAAGGCCAACCGCATTCGCACAATTGAAACCACAGGTGAAGCGATGGTCAACGAGGGTATTCTCCCTGAATTCATCGGACTTGTCAACTACGGAATTGTAGCACTGATACAACTGCAACTGGGTTACAGCGATTCCAAGGACATATCTCCGGAGCAAGCACTTGCCCTATACGATAAAAAAATGTCGGAAACCCGCAGCTTGATGCTTGCTAAAAACCACGACTACGGCGAGGCCTGGCGTAAGATGAGAGTATCATCTTATACCGATCTCATACTCACCAAAATAATGCGAACCAAGGAGATTGAGGATAATGCCGGTAGTACCAAGGTGTCAGAAGGAGTCGACGCCAACTACATGGATATGATAAACTATGCCATGTTTGGCATTATCAAGCTCACAGACCCTGAGGCTTGACATCTTAAACACATCTTTACATCATATCATTCACATAAAGTGGAAACAGCTGAAAAGAAACACTCACGCTTAATGGAATTTATGGTGCGATTTCGCAAGCCCCTTGTGTGGCTGGCGCGTATCGTTATCGGAGTTATCTTCCTCATATCAGGACTTGCCAAGCTCATCGATCCCTGGGGATTTATTTACAAGATGGACCAATATCTGGCTGTATGGGGGCTCACATTCCCGCGCACCATCACGCTTGTGGGCTCGATAGCGATAGCCGGCACAGAGTTTGTCACAGGTGTGACTCTTCTATTCGGCTGTTTCCGCCGATTAGCGCTGTGGATACTTTCAGGGGCTATGGTAGTGATGCTACCGCTTACCTTTTATATAATGGTAAAAAATCCTGTGAGCGATTGCGGCTGCTTCGGCGATTTCTGGATTATCTCCAACGAAGCCACATTCTTCAAAAATGTATTCATCTCTATCGTATTGATATATCTGTGGCGCAACAACACTAAAATAGCCGGATTATTCCATCCAGCCAGCCAGTGGCTTGTGGGTGTGCTCTTATGGGCTTACGCCATCATAGTGGGTTTTATTGGCTACAACTTCCAACCGATGATTGACTTCCGCAGTCATCCGGTGGGCACAACCTATAGTGTCGACAAGTCGGATCAACAGGACAGTGTTGATGAAGATCTTGACGAGATGGAATTTATATATGAACGCGACGGCGAATACCGTGCTTTTCGTGTCGACAACCTCCCCGACGAGAGTGATGGGTGGGTATTTAAGGAGCGTCGCAGCATCAGCGAAGCCAAAGCCTTGAGAAAGATTCATCTCGACGAGGTTATGACAGTGTACAATGAGGACGACGAGGATGTAACCGACGACGTTTTTCATGGTTCGGGCGAACAAGTGGTGCTACTTATTCCCGACTTGCGCCGTGTAGACATTTCCTACACATTGCTAATCAACCAGATGTACAAGAAGGCAAAAGAAAATGATGTCGACTTTTTCGCAATTATTGCCACTGACAATAAAGGCATAGAGAGCTGGCGCGATATTTCAATGGCCAAATACCCATGCTATACAGCCGACGATGCCGACATCAAGGAACTTGCCCGAGGTAACATTGCCATCCTCCTCATAGAGAATGGTAAAATCACTGCCAAGCGCAACATATCATCGCTCGACGACGCTATAGCAGGTAGTGAGATTGAGCATTCTGAAATTATTGAAACCATTAAATTTGATGGCGACAAGCTGTTTAAGCAGCTTACTACCGTGCTTGGCGTTCTATTGTTGATATTATGGATGCTGCAATCCTTCTTTCACATCACATTCTTAAACATCTTCGCCCGCAAGTCCAAGAAAAATACCCAGGAAACAAAATAATTTAAGAAAAATTTCCGTAATTTTGCGATGTAAAATATTACGGCACAGACCAACCACTAACGATTTAATTATCAAAAACTTAAATAATATGAGAAAAAATATTGTAGCAGGCAACTGGAAAATGAACACTACCCTCCAGGAGGGTATCCAGCTCGCCGTAGACGTTAATGACGCTCTCAAAGGTGTAGAAACTAAGTGCGACGTTGTAATTTGCGTTCCTTTCACTCACCTTGCTTCTATTAACGGTGTGATTGACAAAGAGAAACTCGGTCTTGGTGCCGAAAACTGCGCCGACCATCTTAAGGGAGCTTACACCGGCGAGGTATCAGCGCCCATGGTTGTCTCAACCGGAGCTACCTACGTAATCCTCGGTCACTCAGAGCGCCGCCAATACTATGGTGAGACTTCTGAAACTCTTCGTGAGAAAGTGAAACTCGCACTCGCCGAAAACCTTACTCCCATCTTCTGTATCGGCGAAGTACTTGAGGAGCGCGAAAACGGTTCATATCTTGAAGTTGTGAAGAAGCAAATCGAGGAAGCACTGTTTGACCTCTCAGCCGAGGACTTCGGTAAGCTCATCCTCGCTTACGAGCCTGTATGGGCTATCGGCACAGGCAAGACTGCCACCGACGATCAAGCCGAGGAGATGCACGCCCACATCCGCGCGATAATCGCCGACAAGTACGGCAAAGAAGTAGCCGAAAACACATCAATACTCTACGGTGGCAGCTGCAAACCCAGCAATGCCAAGGAACTCTTCGCAAAACCCAACGTTGATGGAGGTCTCATCGGTGGCGCATCTCTCAAAGCCGAAGACTTCATGGGTATCGTTACCGCATTTTAATCCGAAAGATTTGAAAAATCACCGATGAAATCCCAATTCATCGGAAAACACATATTCCTTAGGGCTACAGAGTTGTTTGCTCTGCTCTGTAGCCCTAAGCTATATAACTTAAAACACGAATCAATGGTACGCTCCATAATCATTACAGCCATTCTATCAGCCATACCCTTTACGTCGTTTGCACAGCAACCCGACATACCTGCGGCTACCCCGTCCCAAAATATCGTTGACGAAATACAGGCTGATGGTATAATTTCAGTGGAGATTCCCCAAGGCGTTTACGATCGTCTTCAACCCATTGAGTCGCAGACCGAAGGGAAAGAAATGCAACAACCATCATCGGTGGGACGAATGGCCGGCTATAGGATACAAGCATTTTCGGGCAACAGTGCAAACGCCAAGCGCGAAGGGCAAGCTCGCGAAAGCCAAGTAAGATCCTCTTTCCCTGAATACAAATGCTATCTGGTATACAACGCACCATACTGGCGACTTCGTGTAGGCGACTTCCGCACACGTGCCGAGGCTGATGAAGCAGCAGCCACAATAAAGCGGGCTTTTCCAGCTTTTCGGCGCGAAATCACTGTAGTGCGCGATCGTATATCACCCAATTATTGATATGCTACTGTATTATAATGAGCGAATTAGACAATAACAACACAGTCAGCGAGATTGCCGCCCACTACAAAGCCATACTTCAACTCTTAGGTGAGGATATAGATCGCGAGGGGCTGCAACGCACACCGATGCGTGCAGCAAAAGCACTGTGGTATGCCACCCAGGGATACCGAGAGAATGCCGATGCGGTAATGCGGCAGGCTATTTTTCACCACAGCGGCTCACAGATGGTCATCGTAAAAGGCATTGAATTTTACTCACTCTGTGAACACCACATACTTCCATTCTTCGGACACGTATCGGTGGGTTATATCCCTGATGGCAAAATTTTGGGATTGAGCAAATTGGCTCGTGTGGTCAATGTCTATGCCCGCCGTTTGCAAGTGCAGGAGCGCTTGACTACCGAAATCATGGAAGCGATTCGCGACACGCTTCACCCAAAGGGTATTATGGTATTGTGCGAGGCCGGTCACTTGTGCATGAAAATGCGCGGGGTAGAAAAACAGGACTCTATAACGACCACCACTGCCTATTGTGGAGTATTTGAGACCGACAAGCAGCTTCGCTCAGAATTTCTTTCAGCCTTAAAATAACGCCCGTCAACTATTTCGACACCTCGTCAAGACTTACCAACTTGTTCATCAATGCGTATATGGTAAGACCCGCTGCCGAGTGAATATGCAATTTCGCTGCAATATTGCGTCGATGTGTCATCACCGTATTTACGGCGAGATTCATCTCGGAAGCGATTTCCTTGTTCGACCTACCCCTTGCCACTTCGGCCACAATCTCTTGTTCGCGTGGTGTAAGCTCACAATCCCCAGTCTCAGCGGTCTTTAATTGCAACTTGAGCAATTGCGCTATTTTATCCACCGAGTCATATATCCCCACTACTCCATCCACTACTTTCATGTAACCATCCGGGAGTGGGCCCCAGCCTATAGCAAGAACAGTAGTTTTAATTTGCCCCCTTAATTCACTGATCTCTACTGAGGTCATAGCCAATGGATCAATGAGGATGAACGATGGCTTTAAAGCTATTATTGACTCCAAGGCTACATCGACATTAACTATTACAGTACGAGAATTAATTGACCTTATCCGGCCAAGCACCGACTCCAACCCGCACTTGAGTATATCCGATTGAGTCACAATCGCTATTGTGTAGTATGCCTTCATCTCAGTGAATCATCGATGTTACTATTGGCACAAGGATATCGTTCTCTATGTCGGTATGCGACTGTATGTCGTTTTCGCAATTGTAGATATCCACAAGCGCATCATACATTTTGTTGGGCACCGCTGTCACATAATAACGCAAGATTATGTTTTTCAACTCACTGAGCGAAGTGCTCACATCGTCATGCTGCTTGACGAAAGTATCTATATTATAGTTGGTTGGCTCTCCCTTTTCAAGTGCCATAATGTAGGGAAACAGATGACGCTCCTCATAACGGAAATGACGTCTAATCTTGGCCACAAACTCATCAAAGAATTTGATTATCGACGGATTTATCACATCTTGATTCTCATCAAGAGCTTGCAATAGGTTTTGACGTATATGAGGGAACTTATACGACATGAAATATTCATGCGAATTGGCAAGGAATTTCACCACATCCGATGCTTTCACATTCTTGCGAAGATTCTCATCGATAACACCTCCAAGCACGTATTGTATAATCAACAGAAATGCATTGACATCTATACCGGCCTCCATGCACACATCGCCGATTGTACGCTGCCTATATCCCAACGGGAGTGAAAAGCGGCTTAGTAGCGGCAGGATATTGTAGTCGTAGTTAACCAAATCGACCATCGAGTCGCTTGGTACAAAGCGGATATTTTTATTCATATGACTTTTATATCACCTTTAATTAAGGGGTAGTTACTCATCATCATCGTCATCGAAGTCAAAATCAAAGTCCCAGCCGTCACTGTCGTACGCCTCCTGGGTAAATCTTGACAACTCGCGACCTTCGCGCTTCGTGGGTCGTCCAAGACCTTTACGGCGGTCAACAAATCCGGCGATTTTCACTACTTCGAGCAGATCAAGCTGATCCTTCGAGGTGATATTTTCCAGATAATCAGGCACAAGCTTCGCACCCATGCGATTTTCGGCCAAAGCAAGCACACGGAATGAATATGTCACCGGAGGTTTACGCACATTTATCACATCACCCACCTTTATCATTCGCGAGGGCTTGGCAATTACCGTAGCAGATGGATCTGCGCCAACTGTTACCCTACCCTTTTTGCAAGCGTCGGTGGCTATTGTGCGCGTTTTGAATATTCGCGTTGCCCACATCCATTTGTCAATTCTAACTTCCTCTTTCATCTCACTTGCCATTGAAGTCACATGCCGCCGTTTGCAGTCCGGCGAGCACAAAAGTGCGGATTGCGTCACAGGCCACCTCGATGCGCTGAGGCATCTTCTGCCTGTCATCGAGGCTGAACGGGCCGAGCACAAAATCAATTTGACATCCGCGTGGAAAATCATTACCGATTCCAAACCTCAGCCTTGGATAAGCATCAGTGCCCAGCATTGCCGCAATGTTTTTCAATCCATTATGTCCGGCATCACTACCTTTGGGCTTGAGACGTATCGTGCCGAAAGGAAGCGCAAGATCATCTACCACAATCAGGATGTTTTCAATCTCTATATTCTCCTTCTCCTTCCAGTAACGCACAGCGTTGCCGCTAAGATTCATGTAGGTCGATGGCTTCAGGAGCACCACTTGCTTATTTTTGATGCGTCCGCGACCCACATCGCCATAACGTTCGGTGGAAAAAGTAATATTGGATGCCTCGGCAAAGGCATCCAATATCTTAAATCCTATATTGTGGCGGGTATCGCGATATTCGTCACCGATATTTCCCAAACCCACAATGAGGTATTTCATGTTGCTGTCAACAATATTACTTGCCTGCAGCGGCAGCGGCAGCGGCACCACGAGCGGCACGGGTGAGCTGAACAGCGCAAACTACAGCATTCTTAGCATTTACAAGCTCAAGACCCTCAAAGTTGAGGTCGCCAATCTGAAGTGTCTTGCCAAGGCCGAGATTATCGACATTGATCACCAGACGCTCGGGGATAGCAGTATACGGAGCTTTAACTTTGATTTTCTTCATTGACAGGGTGAGCTTACCACCAGCTTTCACACCCTCAGCGTGGCCTTCGAGCTGAACAGGAACGTTCATTACCACAGGTTTCTTATCGTTTACTTCGAGGAAGTCGATGTGTACAATGGTGTCTTTCACGGGGTGGAACTGGATCTCCTTCATCACAGCCATCTTCTTCTGGCCGTTGTAGTCGAGCTCCACGGCAAAGATGTCAGGGGTATAAACCAACTTGCGTACACCATCCTGAGTTACTGTAAGGTCGGTAGTGATAAGACCCTTGCCGTCAGCGATTTCTACAATCTTCTGACCAGCTTCGAGCTTGCCGTTGTAAGGCAACTCTACTACGTCGCCACCATTAAGCACTACAGGGATTTTGTTCTCCTTACGAAGGTCTTTAGCGGCCTTTTTGCCGAGAGCTACACGAGGCTCGGCAGCCAATTTGAATACTTTCATTGATTCAGTTAATTAAATGTGTTACTCAAAATTAAGTTTGTTGCTCTTAATTTCCCATCACACTGGCGGGATGCTAAAAAGCGCTGCAAATGTACGGATTTTGCCCCACTTCTCCAAACAAAACCCAAATATTTATCTCATCTTTAAATTTTTGCCAACTTAGGTGTTTAAGGAGTGTGGGACAGGTTGATATTCCAACTGGTGTAGGCTACGCCGCGACCGCCTAAGCCGGCTTTTTGGCGCAGCAGTCCGGCGTTGAGGAAGCGGCCGGAGTCTTCATTGGATGTTCCGAAATCGAGATACCGAACCAATGGCGTATACACCTGAATGAGATGTTGAAACAGCAATGGTAACGCCTTGAGTTCCTTCCCTTTATCAGATGCGGCTATATACTGGCAATGTGCCACCTCATGGGTAAGATACACCAACACTCCGGCTACAACAGTACCCGAGCTATCGACAGCGCAATGCAGCTTGATATTATCGGGGAATCGATGTTGTAGGAGCTCTATTTCTTCTAAAGAATGCACAGGAGATGTATTATACCTATCCTTCAGCATAGCCGAAAGCACCTCCCAATATTTTGCGAGCGATTGGGAATCGTCAACAATGACACCGGAGTCGCTTGCAAACTTCGCTCCTCGCCGTGCATTGGTGTCGTAAGCTATAGGACGGGTGAGATCTACCGCGCTCGATATATTGACTGCTTCGACAGTGGCTCCGTAGCGGAAAAGGGCGTAAATATCTTCCTGGGCAGGATAACGATGATAGATTGTGGGAACGGGGCGATAGATAAGGCGCGTTACCCCTTGCTCTTCCAAGAAACGGAGTGAGGCATCAAAAATCTCCATCAATACGTTGGCGTTGACCCTTTTTGGATCGGTAATCCAACCTCCATATGTAAGTCCACCATGCGATGTGACCGTACAACCACTGCAATCAATCGTCGCAGGCAGCGCAGCCACAAGGCGACCCTTCTCGTCAAGTGCAATAAGGGAGAAGTCGGTGAAACGATGGGCATGGTACTCCATATAGCTGCGTTTCAACAGGAATGTGCCCTGCGATGAACGATCGACCAATTCATCCCAGTGTTTTCCCCATGCAGGAGTGTACCGATATATTCTCATCAGAGCATCAGGCGATAAATTTGTTCGGTCTCCACAGCCGTGAGTGGCATATATCCACCGATCACATCACCCTTGGTGACATGCAAGTTATGCACCAACGCCGGTATGTCGGGGTTTCCCAACCCAAGCTCAGCGAAAGTGACAGGCAGACCCAGCCGGCTGAAGAATGCTTTAAGTGCCGAAATCCCCTCGAGAGCTGCGGTACGGTCGTCGTGATCAATACAGTGGAACACGCGGCGGGCCCACTGGGCCACCTTCTCAACCTTATGGTCGGCCATAAATGTGAGCCATGCCGGGAATACCACAGCAAGTCCGGCCCCATGGGTCACTCCGTATAAAGCCGAAATCTCATGTTCCATGAAGTGCGACACCCAGTCCTCCTTTCGGCCACATCCGCAGATGCCGTTATGCGCCATCGTTCCGGCCCACATGATATTAGCTCGCGCCTGGTAGTCGGTTGGATTGGACATTACTTTGGGGGCCTCCTCAATGATTGCCTGAAGCACACCCTCGGCTATACGGTCGGTGACCTCAACGTCGTTTGTGGGTGTGAAATATCGCTCCATGATGTGTGCCATCATGTCGGCAATGCCGCTGGCAGTCTGGTAAGGAGGTAGTGTGTATGTCAATTCGGGGTTGAGCAAGGCAAACTTGGGTCGCAGAGCCACATCTGTACGAAGACTTATCTTTTGGTTAGTCTCAGCATTGGTAATAACTGAGTTGCCTGAGCCCTCGCTACCTGCCGCTGGGATGGTAAGAATCACACCTACCGGTAGCGCTTTCTCCACAACGGCTTTCCCTATATAGAAATCCCAGAAATCTCCTGAATATAGAACGCCGGCCGCTATAGCTTTGGCCGTATCAATGGCCGATCCGCCACCTACCGCTATCAATGCATCAATACCGTGATCTCGGCATAATGTGATACCTTCACGCACTATAATGTCGTCGGGATTTGGCTTAACTCCCTCAATAAGCTCATGAATTATGCCAGCCTTATCGAGCGACTGGTTTACACGGTCGAGTAGGCCCGAACGTTTAACCGAGCCCTGACCGATCACAACGGCCACCTTCGTCCATCCGCATTTGCGGGCTATCTCACCTACCTGAGTTTCGACACCATGTCCGAAAACATATGCTGTAGGCGTACAGTATTTGAAATCATCCATATTAGTTGCGTATGTTACTCCGCAAAATTAAGGAAAAACTGCGGAGTTATCAAAATTTCTTCTGATACAGGTCTTTCCATCAGTCAAACAAGCGGTCAATCACTTCCTTGGAGCAATAATGCGCTCACCGAGATACTTAGCAAATTGAGCCCTCACCACATTAAGCTCTGCTATCTGCTTCATCACTTCGCTTATGGCGTTTATGTCGGAGGCTGGGTCAGAGGATATTGCGCTGAGCCGGGCGCGTAAGTCGTTGCCGCGACATTGAAGTATCACGTCCTTTAGCTCATAGACGGCACGTTCCACATATTGAGGCAGTCGCTCTATTTCGGTGGGTACTTGAGCAAACTTGGTGTGCACCCGGCTAAGGGTGTATTTATCGGCCACCAGGTCGGCAGTCAGAATCCTCATCTCATCGTCCTCACTCGAAACCAACCGCGAAGCGATATAATTGGCGGTGAATTGTGTGAGTCTATCATTGTAAAAATCATCGCATTTCTGCGTTAGTGCCACCTCTCTCGACTTAATATCAGCCAGGTCAAGCCCCTGGCGGCTGATTTCATCCACCCCTTCATCCCAAAGGCGTTGACGTTCGGCCAGTGCGTTGTCTATGGCGTGCTGTTCGTCAGCTTCAAAACCAGCCCCCCTCATTCTCTTGGCAAGCTCGTAAGCCTTAGCATATACCGGGGTCTGGAAATCGATATTGTCGGTTGTCAATTCCTCTTCCACATAGTCAATCAGACGCATGGGTGCCTGCTGCTCCCCATCGCTGCTCCACGACATACACAACTCCAGCATACCATATTTGAGCACATAGCGCAGCAATCTACGCTCATAGCGTCGGATAATCGCGCTATTGTCGGGAGTTACGGCACTTCTGTTAACAGTGGGCACAGTTGGCTGAGGGGCGGCATCAAGCGCGCTCAAGGTAGCGGCAGCCTTATCCTTGGCGGCTTGCACTGCTTCCTTATCACGCCTTATGCGATAGAACTTTTCCACTTGCTGCGTGAGCACTCGCTCATCAATATCCATGGCCAGGGAACACTCGCGGGTATATACCGTGCGGGTGATAAGGTCAGGTATCACCGATATCGATTCTACGATATCGGTGATGACCTTTGAGCGCGCTATAGGGTCGTTCTTCACCCCTTGCAGCAATATTTTGGTCTTAAAACTGATAAAATCAGTGGCATGTTCGTTGAGATAAGTCTCTATCTCGGTGGTGGAGTGTGATTGGGCGAATGAGTCCGGGTCGTCGCCATCAGGCAGGAGCACTACCTTTACATCCATACCCTCAGCCAAGAGCATATTGATACCCCTTAGCGAGGCCTTGATGCCGGCGGGGTCGGAATCATATATCACCGTGACATTGGGGGTGAAACGGTGTATAAGCTTTATCTGACTCTCGGTAAGCGATGTGCCCGATGATGCCACCACATTTTCCACACCGCTCTGATGCATCGATATTACATCCATATACCCCTCCACCAGTATGCAACGGTCGGCCTTTGCTATCGCCTGTTTCGCCTGAAAGAGTCCATAGAGGGTGTTGCTTTTATGATATATGGCATTCTCGGGTGAGTTGATGTATTTAGCCACATCCTTGTCGGTGCGGAGAGTTCGTCCGCCGAAGCCCAACACTTTTCCGGATATTGAAAAGATGGGATAAATCACCCTGCCGCGATATTTATCATATAGCTTACCATCCTTTGATGATACTCCGGCCAATCCAGACTCCGTGAGATATTTATCGGAAAAGCCTCGGCGATGAGCTTCATCGATAAGGGCGTTACCCTTGGGCAGGGAATAGCCGAGCTTAAACCGCTGAATCGAGCGTTCATTTATGCCTCGCTCATAAAAGTAAGCCAAACCTATGTCACGCCCCTCGTCTGTGTCAGTAAGACAGTGAGTGAAATGCTCCAATGCCATCTCATTGATAGCGAACAGACTCTCCCGGTCATCGGCTTCCTGTCGCTCCTTGTCGGTGAGCTCGCGCTCACGTATCTCTATATTGTACTTTTTAGCAAGGTAGCGCAGAGCCTCCTGATACGACATCTGTTCCAGCTCCATAATGAAGTTCACTGGCGACCCGCCCTTGCCACAGCTGAAACACTTGCAGATGCCCTTTGACTTGGACACCGAGAATGAAGGTGTACGCTCGTTATGAAACGGGCACAACCCCACATAGTTGGCACCACGTCGCTTTAAGCTCACGAAGTCACTCACCACCTCTACGATATCGGCGGTGTCGAGTATGCGTTGCACTGTCTGAGGGTCAATCTTCATCATGGCAGTGCAAAGTTAACAATATATCTTTAGAAAAACAATGGTCAATTGGCAATGTCGATGATGTCGACACTGACAATGTCGACACCCCTGGGGGGCTTGCTTATCATCAGCCCAGTTCGCGCCTTGAGCCAAACGCGCATCGCTCCTGACCGGTCGGCATACGTGGTGCCATCGTAAATCAAGTCCCGCTCCGTCCCATCGCTCAACACCACATCAGCTGTGATACTTACATATGGGAGCTCCACCACTTCATGGTCAAGCACAAGCTCACCGTGATATTCGTAAATTCCGTCACCAACCCTGCGCCCCGCGGTAATATCGCCATCAAGAGCGGTAGGCACCACAGCAAAATTCTTGCGTTGGTAGTATTCCCCGATGCACAAGAATCCAAACCGATCGTTAAACTCTATCCGAGCCGGCATGTAAAGCGTGGCTTTAGGCACCTCGGCCGGGAGAATCACATCATAATATATGGTGTTCTCCCCTGCCTCAACCCTATTGATTATCTCATCATGCTCAAGTTGGTAAATCCGCTGCCAATACAGCGACAAAACACTCTGAATCAAGATTAATATTAGCACGACAGAGCCTATAAAATAACTTTTCCAACCCTTAATATTCCACCCTCTCAGATATGCGAAGCGCAGCCACGCCACAAGCATTGTCAATTCAGGCCAAAAAGATATGCGAGGGGATGTTTTCACCAACAAGCATAGGCCGCTGGCACTGAGCGAAGTGACTGACAGAAGCAATATCCACCGATCGCTTAAGGCATCCCGCATCACCTCTCGGCCACGGCGACTTATCAGCGCAGCGACTACCACAACAATTGTCAGCGACACCAGCCAAGTATTGACGATAAGCATTGGGATGGATCTCTGCGACTCACTGCCTGCCACCTCACGACCCGCACGGTCTATCATACCAGGCGAAAATGCAAACAGCACCATCACTATAGCCGTACAGCACATCAACGCCCAGTAACGTGCATCCGCATCCTTGAAGCGCCATGCGAGCAACGCCAGGCCAACCCAAAGAGGACCGATAAATCCCTCATGCCATCCGGCCGCAAGTGTTCCAAACGCCACAACCCCACACCACATCATTACTCCCCTAATTCGACCGGGCGAAACAAGCAATCGCATCATTACCAGCCCCCAGGCCAGCATGATCACCGAGGAAAAGATATAATTTAAAGCATAGTCAGCTACAAATATATAATTGCGCCACGGCAATACAAGCAGCAACGATGCCCAGATAGTAAGCACCCATCCACCATGAAGGCGCCACGAGCCAGAGGCGATTCGGCTAATTATCCAAGTCATGGCACCCATCATCAGTCCGGTAAGAGCGTGAAACACCCAGGTCGTTCCCGGCCAAAGCAAGAATATCGGGAATAGCTCGTTGCTGAGCCGCGAATTATCGTTAGCTCTCAGCCCCAGGAAATATTGTATATAACCCTCCAGGTCGGGAGTTGTACCACCCGTAAATTCTTGATACGTCGACGAGAATATTAAATCATCAAGTTGTAGTGGGGTGAGCCACGACATAGCTGCATAGATAACCGTAATCATGCATAAAAGGGCCCACGCCATTACCTCCGATGTAAAGATGCTCTGCTTCATGCCGCAAAATTAGTAATTTGTTGCGATTTTCCGCATCATTCTCGAGTGTCGTCACATACTCTTTATTTAACAGATTTTTTCACGCCCGCAACAAATTAATGTGAAAAAAAGGAGTAAAAATTCAATAAAAATTAGTACTTTTGTAGAGAAATTTAGGCATGCACGGGCATATAGCCGCAGCTGTAAGCCCCCGGCATGTGTAATAGACTAATACTCACTTCAAACTTTCAAAATGATTGACGAAGATCGCATATTAAAGATTAACATTGAAAATGAAATGAAATCGGCCTACATAGATTATTCTATGTCGGTCATTGTGTCGCGAGCGCTCCCTGATGTGCGCGATGGATTGAAACCCGTGCATCGCCGCGTGCTCTTCGGCATGAATGAGATGGGAAATACATCCAACCATCCTCATAAGAAATCAGCCAACTGCGTCGGTGAGGTAATGGGTAAGTACCATCCCCACGGCGACTCTTCAATATATGGCACTGTAGTGCGCCTCGGCCAGGACTGGGCCATGCGCTACAAGCTCGTTGACGGCCACGGCAACTTCGGTTCGATCGACGGCGACTCCCCTGCCGCCATGCGTTACACCGAGGTACGCCTTGACAAAATGGGCGAGGAGATGCTGCGCGATCTCGACGCAGAAACTGTCGACTTCCAACCCAACTATGACAACTCGCGCAAAGAGCCACTGGTGCTTCCCACCCGATTCCCCAACCTGCTCGTTAACGGAGCATCAGGTATTGCCGTGGGTATGGCAACCAATATGCCCCCTCACAATCTCACCGAGGCCATCAATGCATGCGTGGCCCTTATTGACAACCCTGATCTCACAATACCTGAGCTGATGCACTATATCACAGCCCCCGACTTCCCCACAGGAGGCACAATTTATGGCTATCAGGGTGTTAAGGAAGCCTTTGAGACAGGTCGCGGCCGCATTTTGATACGCGCTAAAGCCGAGATTGAACGCGACCACGACCATGAGGTGATAATTGTGAAGGAAATACCCTACAATGTAAATAAAGCCGAACTTATTAAATATATAGCCGATCTGGTCAACGATAAGAAGATCGACGGTATCGCCGACCTTAACGACGAGAGCGACTACAAAGGCATGCGTATCGTCATCAAGCTCAAGAGCGATGCCAACGCCAACGTGGTGCTCAATAAGCTATATAAGATGACCCAGATGCAGGCTTCATTCTCGGTAAATAATGTAGCACTTGTTAATGGTCGACCCAAAACATTAAATCTCAAGCAAATACTTGAAGCATTCGTTGACCACCGCCACGAAGTGGTGATACGACGCACCAAGTATGAGCTTCGCAAGGCTCAGGAGCGTGCCCACATACTCGAGGGTTTGATTATCGCTTCGCAAAATATCGATGAGGTAATCGCTATAATCCGATCATCAGAAAGCGATGAAGAGTCAAAGGCCCGACTCGCCGAGCGCTTCAACCTCACCGAGGCCCAGACCAGAGCTATCCTTGACATGCGACTCAAGCAGCTCCAGAAACTCGACCAGGCAAAACTGCAAAACGACTACGACGAACTCGAGCGCGAAATTGCCCGGCTGGAACTGATACTCAACGATGACCATGTGTGCCGCGAACTTATAAAGAGCGAACTCCTGGAAGTACGCGACGCCTTCGGCGACGCGCGACGCACCGATATCGACTACACCGCCGGCGATTTCAACGCCGAGGACTTCTACGCCGACGATGATATGATAATCACTATCTCGCACCTGGGATACATCAAACGTACGGCATTGAGCGAATTCCGCGCACAAGCCCGCGGAGGTGTTGGCGCCCGTGGTTCCGTGACCCGCGATGAAGACTTTATTGAGCACATCTACACAGCTTCGATGCACAGCTATATGCTCTTCTTCACTGAAAAAGGGAGGTGCTACTGGCTGAAGGTATACGACATTCCCGAAGGGGCCAAGGCATCCAAGGGTCGTGCGATCCAGAATCTGCTCAACATCGAGCCCGACGACAAAGTAAAGGCATTCATCCGCATAAAGGGCCTGAACGACAAAGAATTTGTTGACTCACACAATCTGATATTCTGCACCAAGCGCGGACTAATCAAAAAGACACGCCTTGAAGCATACTCGCGTCCGCGCCAACGTGGCGTAAACGCCATCGTAATCCGCGAAGGCGACCAGCTGCTGCAAGTAGCCCTCACCGATGGCAAGTCCGACATACTGATGGCCAATCGCAACGGACGTGCCATACGCTTCAACGAGTCCAAGGTGCGTGAAATGGGCAGAATGTCGTCAGGCGTACGAGGCATGCGTCTCGACAACGATGCCGACGAGGTAATAGGCATGGTATGCATGGATCCCGACTCCAACAATAACGTAATGGTGATTTCTGAAAACGGCTTCGGCAAACGCTCGGAACTCGACCAATACCGCATCACCAACCGCGGTGGCAAGGGCGTGCGCACAATGAATGTCACCGAAAAGACCGGTCGCCTCGTAGCAATATTAAGTGTCACCGATGATAACGACCTTGTTATCATCAACCGCTCAGGTATCACCATCCGCTTCCACGTGAGCGACATCCGAGTGATGGGCCGCTACACCCAGGGAGTAAGACTCATAAACCTTGACAAGCGTGGCGACACAATCGCTTCGGTATGCTGCGTTGACTCCGATCCCGATGAAGAAGTCGAAACCGTAGAAGAGGGTGAAGAACTCGAGGCTTTAAGCGACAACGAGCTTAACGAAGCTGACGAAATCGATGATACCGACGACGAAGCTACCGATGATAGCAATGAGGAATCTGAACAATAAGCACTAATCGAAATTACTTTATATCAAATATCTATCAACATGAAAAAACTTAGTATCTTAGCCATGTGCGCTGCCGTAGCATTCGGAGCATCAGCACAAATGGATGTAGTCAAGGAAGCCGAAGGTAAAACCAAAGGCATGTCGCCCGACTATGCCCAAGCACTTGAGATCATCAAACCGGCGCTCACCAACGATGCCACCAAGGGCCTCGCCCAAACTTGGTTTGTAGCAGGAAAAGCAGCCTATGGCAACTACGATAAAATGTTTGCCAACAAAACTCTTGGTCAAGATGTTGACGACAAAACTATGGGTCGCTCACTCATTGAAGGCTATGAATATATGATGACTGCCCTACCCCTCGACTCTGTGACAGATGCCAAGGGTAAGGTTAAGACCAAATATTCAAAGGATATCGTCAAGGCTGTAACTGAAAACTTCAACAACTACAACAATGCGGCCATACTTCTGTGGGAGGCACAGGACTACGACGGAGCCTATAAGGCATGGGACATCTACCTCTCGCTCCCCAATGACACACGTCTTGGCAAGAACGCTCCCGCAGCTCCCGCCGACACAATCATTGCCGAGTTGACTTACAATAAGGGTCTCGCAGCATGGCAAGCCAACAATATTCCCGCTGCGCGCAAAGACCTTGATAAGGCTCTGAAGCTGGGCTACAACAAGAAGAATCTTTATGACTACGCCATATCGCTCGCCTATCAGGAAGGTGATGAGGATGCCGTTTACAACCTTGCCAAAGAAGCCCTCCCCCTCTATGGCAGCGAGGACACCAAGTACATGCAGCTGATTATCAACAATCATATCTCTAAGAAAGAATATGACAAGGCCAAGCAGATGCTCACCGAAGCTATCGCAGCCAACCCCAATGATTCTCAGTACTACCTCTTGCTTGGCCTTCTTGCCACCGAGCAGAAAGACCCCGCTGAGGCTGAAGCCAACTATACCAAGGCTGTAGAGATAGATCCCGGAAACGCAAATGCGCAACTCTTCCTCGGCTCAACCCTCTGCGAAAAAGCTTACGCACTCGCCGACAAGTCAACTACCCTCAGCCAGGCAGAATACGAGAAGGTTTATTCCAACCAGATCAAGCCCCTCTTCCTCCAGGCCATCGAGCACCTTGAAAAAGCATATGCCGCCGACCCCGAAGGCCCCACAAGCAGCGATGCCCTTCGCTATCTGCGCAATGCCTACTACAACGCCCACGACGAGGCTAACATGGAGCGAATCACCAACCTCATGAACGGCGGCGCCAACTAATCCCCACAATTTCATACCACACACAGGGGCTACGTCACACACGGCGTAGCCCCTGCTTTTAGCCTCCTGACTGTACCTCCGTTTTCAAATAGACATATATCAAAACGAATGGCCTGCTGTGCGGTGACAGCAAGCCATTCATGTGTTTGTGATGGTTGTGCGATTAGAATGGGAGGTCGTCCTCTGAGGCCTGGGTACCCATTGCAGGTGCGGGGGCGCCGGCAAAGGGATCGATTGGCTGAGCGGCGGCGGGGGCGGGTGCTGCAGCTGCGGAAGCGCCGCCGGTAGCGGGTTCAGCTTTCCAACCACGTATTGAGGTGTACCATCGACCATTGTACTCGCGGCTCTCGATATCGAACGACAACTTTACCATGTCGCCAACATTCAGTGGGTATTGGTCGGCACGTTCGCCGAAAAAGTCGAAATGCACTGTCTTGGGATATTGTTCCTGAGTTTCAAGAACATATTCACGTTTATGCCAGTTGTTACCGGCCTTTGATGTTCCTGATATTTCAGGTAATGCGCGGATTATTCGTCCTGTAATTTCCATATTTTAAAGAATTAAGAATTTCCTATTATCTTATTATTTTCACTATCTGTATGCCTCCATCGGCATAAGTGACACGTGCCACATAAACGCCGCGAGCAAGGTCGCCACACTCTATTGATGTGCTATTGGCATTGACCATCACGTTAATGGCGTGAGATCCGTTAATGCCGTAGATATCCACACTCTTTATGGCACGTTGGGGAGATTGGACAGCCAGACGGTAGTGACTGTATGTGATAAGCGTCGGCGTTTCTCCCATATAGTCTATTCCTGAGTTTGCAGCCATGGTGGGATCGCTCTCGTAGTAGCCGTGGTCGAATGCGGTAACGGCAAATTTTATGTCAGGGTTATCACTCGAATACTCGAGCTTTGTATCATTTACCCTCCATGCAGCCACCTTAGCAGGATTGTCGATATCAACCGTTGAACCGTCAGCAAGATATACGGTATAGTAGCGCACACGGTCGGACTCGGGATTAGCATCCCAGGTGATTATATACTTTCCATCAACGTATTCCTGTTTAACATTATCAGGTGCCGATGGTTTTGTCTGTCCGAGAGTTGTAATCGGTGGAATATGAGCCGGATATTTGTAATAATTATCGCAAAGCTCATTGTAAAGCTGCTGCACCTTGTCAGCTGATCCTATCACATGCTGGACGCGGAAGAAACATTCGCCCGAAGCGCCCTCACGATTACGAATCTTCTCAATCTGGTCATACACCACCGATGGTTCCCAATCGTTTGTGCCGTCAACCATCTTATATGGAGCCAGACCCACCACGAATGTGTGACCATCGAGCTCATTGACCCACGTACCCATATTGGGAGTGAAGCCATAGCGCTCATTCCAGTACATCTGAGGTATCACGATATCCATGTGCCCTGATGTGGCCCATTGTACTGCATCCTGATATACCGACCCGTAAGCTGTGGTGTTGCCATAGCCGGGAACATTCTTGTATGTACCAAACGGCGCACAACCCACCTTCACATCCGGACGCACTGTCTTTGCCATGTCGTAGAAGTCGGCGATGAATGTATTGATATTCCATCGGCGCCAGTCCTCTATATTTTCTATATGCTCAGGATTATACTTTTCTTGAGCGAAATAACTTGCATCGGTTGAAAAGCCGTCATTACCAGGATAGCGTGTATAGTCGAAATTCACGCCGTCGAAGTCATATTTGGTGAGCATCTCGCGATAAAGCTCCACAAGGTACTCTCTCACCTCAGGCTCGGCGGGATCGAGATAATAAGCGCCACTATATAGACGGCACCATTCGGGATGCTCCTTCAATACATGCTTCACCGGGTTGTTGTCGTAATATGAAGCCTCATTGGCTGTGCCTATGCGGTATGTCACAATCCATGCATGGCACTCCATGCCGCGCTTGTGGCACTCATCAATCACGTAGCGGCTCACATCATACGACAGTCCATTTGCCCCATAACCGGTGATATAGCGCATGGCAGGCTGGATATTCGACTCCCAAGCCACGTCACCTTTGGCCTGTACCTGAAACAGTATGGTGTTGAAATTAGCTTTTTCAAGCTTGTCGAGTATCTCTCCCAGCTCCTTTTTCTGTTTTGACACGTTATATGACGATGGCCAGTCGAGTGCGCCATTAGTAGTTAGCCAAGCTGCACGCACTTCGCTCTTAGGTGTAATCTGTGCACCTGCTGTGAAAATCGAAGCCAACAGCGCGATTGCCATTAAGTGTTTTCGCATGGTTTATTTGAATTATATGGATTTGACTTATTGATAACGGCAAAGTTAAACTTATTTCGCTTTACCCACAACTCTATCTTGCATAAAATATCAACATCTTTCTAAGCCGAGAGAAAAACTATGATAAAAATCCTATAGCAATAGCGGGCCACAATGCATCTCGCTTTGTGACCCGCCGTGATTATTACGATGATAAGTTGTTATCGAAGTGTGTCAAGCACCTTAGTGTTAACCTTATATGGGTAACGCTCGCGGAGTGATGCTACCCACTCCTGTTCGAGCTGGGCTTGATAGTCGGTGGTCACAAGACCGCGAACATCGGACGCCTCTTCGGGAGCTTCTAAGATGTTACCACCCCATGCGAAGTAGTTGGTCCAGCGTCCTGTTGGTTCGGGCTTGGGATCGCCAAAGGCAGCAGCGTCAACAATAGCATTGTCGCCATGAGCCGCAATCACCTTTTCAACTTTAACATCACGGCCAAACTTAGCTTTGAGCTCATCGCTCAGCTTTGAGGGCTCGATTGTTGTTTCGGCAATATAAGCCTTTACTGCATTTTCCACTGAGTCGTTGGGAGTGAATACCATCATACCTTTGTATTTGGGCTTCTCCCAGGTGTATTTATTACGGTTGGCCTGGAAGAATTTCTCAAGACCTTCTTTATCCTTTGACGCTTTCTCCCATACGTTGCGGTTGCTCACCTCAAAAAGGAGCATACCATCTCGGTACTCGTTGACAAGATTACGATATTCAGGATATTGCATTGCGAGGTTGTCGCGTTCTACGTCGAATGTAGCATCATCCATTGTGCGATTGACTGCATCAGTGATATACATGCGTGCGCTTTCCATCTTGATGGGAACTGTCACTTTCACACGGTCGATGCATTCAGCGATCGTGTGATTTTGCTTGTTGACAGTAAATACCACTGTATTGTCGGCGCTAAGACGGTCGACCAAAGCAGAGTCGAGTTGACCACCGTTAGCGGCAACCATATCCATTACTTTTTCAAGTCCTTTATTATTTACCGAAGCCTTATATTGCTTTTTTAGTCGGTCGAGACAAGCCTTGACAGGCATCGTGCCACGCTCGTCGTTGTTAATTGCCTTTGCGAGTGATTCCTTATTGTCTTCAAATGTTCCAACTCCCTTACCTTCAATGCGTTTCACCACGTGCCAGCCATACGAGGTAGCAAATGGCTTGCTCAGTTCACCATCGGCAAGGCTGAACGACATTTCCTCGAATTCAGGCACCATACGACCGGCACCGAACGCAGGTAGACGGCCACCGTTGCGTGCCGAACCCGGATCCTCGCTCTCAACTTTTGCCAACTCATCGAAGTCGGCACCGTTAAGAAGCGCATTGTAGATTGAGTCGATAGCGGCCTTCTGCTCAGGCGAATTATCAACATTGTTGCCTCGTGGGAACAGCTTTAGAATATGCTGCACCAATACTTGACCACGAGCAGGCCTACGGTCCAACACTTTAACGATGTGATGGCCAAAGTCGGTATCAATAATTTCAGATATTTCACCCACAGGGGTATTGTAGGCTACTAACTCAAACGCATAGGGATATTGTGTCGCCGTCATCCACCCCATGTGACCCATATTGCGCTTAACGCCAGGATCAGCTGAGTTAGCCATGGCGATCTCAGCCCAGTCAGCACCGTTGATAAGCAATGTACGTAGTGAGTCAAGCTTATGGTGCATCTCATTTGCTTCCTCTTGATTGTGGCCGCGGGGGAGCATCAGGTGCATCACATCAACCTCCTCGGTCAAACGTGCGTAAGCCTCTTGCAATAAGTTGTTGAATACCACAGTGTCGCGCAGATAAGGATTGGACAACTGTCGGCGATAGCTGGCATATTCAGTTTTGAAAGCCTCGGTTGTATCTATGCGCGCTGCCTCAGCATCGGCCACTTTAAGCTTGTAGTTGATAAACATATCTACATACTCATCAATTGGCTGCTGTTGGCTTTGTTGTGAATTATTTTTGTTGTAAAGATATTGGAACTCACTAAGTTTCACATCTTTACCATTGACAGTCATCATCACAGGGTCATCAGTCTTCTTGGCCCATACCGAAGTAAGCACCATTGCTGCAAGCGCTGTGAACAGGATTGGTCTTTTCATCATCGTAAGATTAAAATATACAATTTCAGCCTATAAAATTAGGTGTGTTTGATTTTACAATATTAATACAGAGTAATAACGTAAGCACTGCCTACTTTATTACTCTGTATTCAAAAGATTTTTTCAGCGCTATCCAACGCTCACTCACTCCTATTGATGTGAGGCGCTATAGTTGGGTGCTTCGCTGGTTATAGCCACATCATGGGGATGGCTTTCGGCTACTCCCGCATTGGTGATACGTGTGAATTTAGCCTTATGTAGAGCTTCAATATCGGGGGCTCCGCAGTAGCCCATTCCTGCGCGTAATCCACCCAGCATCTGGTACACCACTTCATACAGAGAACCCTTATAAGGCACTCGTGCTGCTATACCCTCGGGCACAAGTTTACGAGCATCAGTCTCCCCGGCTTGGAAATAACGGTCTTTCGACCCCTTTTCCATTGCTTCAAGCGATCCCATGCCGCGGTAAGCTTTATATTTTCTGCCATTATATATTATGGTATCACCGGGCGACTCCTCGGCACCGGCCAGCATACCGCCGAGCATCACGCTGTAGCCACCGGCCGCGAGCGCCTTAACGATATCGCCTGAATAGCGTATGCCTCCATCGGCGATCAAGGGTACGCCTGTGCCCTCAAGAGCCTTGGCTACATCATAGACGGCTGAAAGCTGCGGCACCCCCACTCCGGCAATAACGCGGGTGGTACAGATAGAGCCGGGGCCGATGCCCACTTTCACACCGTCGGCACCGTTCTCAACGAGATATTTAGCGGCTTCGCCTGTGGCGATATTGCCCACCACCACGTCAATCTCAGGATATTTCTCCTTGATAGCACGAAGCACACCGATCACACCCTTGGAGTGACCATGGGCTGTGTCGATAACGATAGCATCCACACCGGCCGCCACAAGAGCGTCAACACGCTCCATCGAGTCGGCGGTGACACCCACTCCTGCAGCAACACGCAGACGTCCGCGGGCATCCTTACATGCATTGGGCTTATCCTTGGCTTTGGTAATATCTTTATATGTGACAAGCCCCACCAGACGCCCGTCGGCATCAACTACCGGGAGCTTTTCTATCTTATGCTCCTGGAGTATCTGAGCCGCCTCCTCAAGGTTGGTAGATTGATTGGTGGTGACTATGTTTTGACTGGTCATTACCTCGTCGATAGGACGCTTGAGGTTAAGTTCGAAGCGTAAGTCGCGGTTGGTGACGATACCCCTCAGCATTCCATCATTATCCACCACCGGTATACCTCCGATGTGGTATTCCTCCATCATAGCCAAAGCATCGGCCACTGTGCTTCCGAGCTTTATGGTTACGGGGTCGTAGATCATGCCATTTTCAGCACGTTTCACCGCATGCACCTGCTTGGCCTGCTCAGCGATGGACATGTTCTTATGAATCACACCAATACCGCCCTCGCGAGCTATGGCTATAGCCAATTGAGCCTCGGTGACGGTGTCCATAGCAGCCGAAACCAGAGGCACATTAAGGGTGATGTTGCGGGAAAATTTGGTGCTGAGATTTACCTCTCGAGGTAGAACTTCGGAATAAGACGGTATTAACAGGACATCGTCGAAGGTCAGTCCATCCATCTTAACTCTATCTGCAATAAATGAAGACATATTATGTGTATGAATTTATTGCACGCAAAGATAAGCATTTTTCATGAATAATGAAGGGCTACGGCATGAAAATTTGCCGCAGCCCTCCTATCATCAAGTACTATTGGAAATTTTAGCTTGTCATCACACCCAACGTGTGTAGGCGAAATCCTGACGGTGTGGCAGGTTGGGATTAGCGGGATATAGGCGGTAAGCGTAGCGGAACACACCCGGATCCTTCATCTTATCCTTTAGCTGATAGGTGACGAGATTACCGTTCTCGGCGATAACCTTGAAAGGCACTTTCTTGAGCAAGTGTTCCTGACCATCCTTGCTCTGGAAAATCACCAGCTCGCAAGCTACATCAGTACCAAGTCCATTGGTGTCGACTGTGATTGTGGCTTCATGAACATCGCCGGTAGATGCGCCTGAGATGTTATTGGCGTTGATATCGGTTGCGTGAACGCCATTCCAGGCAGCAGCAACGCGCTCCTTCCATGCCACGATTTCTTTAGCAAGCTTATCATCGTTGGCTTTCAACTTCTTAAGGCGGATTGCCTCGGGTGTGTAGAAGCGCGAGATATAGTCGTCGATCATACGCTTCATGGTGAAGTGTGGCGCTATATCGCCTATCGAGCGTTTGATGTACTGAACCCACTCAGGTGAATATCCCTTGGAGTTCTTGGCGAAATACAGAGGTATGATTTCATTCTCAAGCATCGAGTAAATTGTGGCAGCATCAAGCTTGTCCTGCTGAGACTGGTCGGTGAAGGTGCGCTTGTCGGTGAGGGCCCAGCCGGCTTTCTCGTCGAAGCGATAGCCTTCATACCACCATCCGTCGAGCACTGAGAAGTTGAGCACAC
>CAZFEU010000012.1:0-48565 GCA_964517875.1 uncultured Muribaculaceae bacterium
ACCCGTAACAAGATATAAATACTTCATTTATTGTTTGTATAGTTACAGCTTAAAATTCTATCGTATAATTGCTAACTCATACAACCCATCGGACACCACCGAGAGGGCGTGTTGTATTAGGACTGTCGCTTCGGATTGGCGACATTTCGCCTGATATGGACTTTTACCGTGCATTATGCCCTTTGAGGGAGGGTTAGAAACTCACTGACTCTTACCATTTGTTATATCGCCTCTCTCCGGGGCGATTTGTCTCATTGCGCTTTTATCTCAATAGGTATTATCTCATATTGCTTAGATTTCAAAGGTGTTCGATGATTTGCAATTCGTCGATTTTTTCGCAAATCTTTTACCTGCGCTTCGTCTGCCGGGGTTATTGGCAGAGCCAAGCGCCGGGGGCGTTGAAACGGCAACATAGGAGATACACTTTCTATACCCTCTACATCGGTTGCGAAAAATTCCATTCAGGGATCCTTTCAGTATGTCATTCAATGGAATTGTCTAAAAATTGTTCAGTATCTTCAATTGTAGGTAATGCAGAGGCAACATCGTTGAAAAGTTTTTCTGGTTCATATTGGGCGATACCCATCGGTTGAGTTATGCCGCGTAATGCAAATTCAGCTTTCTTATTACTTTTGCTACGGCAGAGAACAATCCAATGGTTGGTTTATCCTCTGGTGCCTTGACATATTCATCAACTGCTGAAATGTAAAAATTCAATTTGCTCACAAATTCCGGAATAAATTCTACCTCTTTCAATTCTATTACAACGTAGCAATGAAGTTTTACATGATACATTAGTATGTCAATGTAATAATCTTCACCTTCCACAACTATATTGTACTGACATCCGATGTATGAGAAGCCTCGTCCCATTTCCAATAGGAAATCCGTAACTTTATCGGCCATATGATTTTCAATATCTCTTTCGTGTTGTAACGCCATTGTGCCGATGGTAATGTGTTTTTGAAATGATTGATAGCCTTACCGACACATGCCATATATCCGGCATTATATTTGCTCAGCATCACATCGCGACTCCAACCATTTTTGCTCGCTTCGAGAATATAGAATGCTCTCTCGGCAATATCTGTCACTTTGGGCAATAATGATATGTGATGAAACCAACTGATTATGGTTAAAGGTACCTCTACATTCACTCCATCATTGCTTAATTCTGCAAGTGCTACTTGCGAAATTGGCAACTTCTTAAATTCTGCAAGTGGCGCTTGCGGAATTGGAAAGTAAGGGTAATTTCCGACAAACTTCCTCATGTGATGAAGATTACTTGAGGAATCGCAATTCCTAATGTTTTTATTGGCATCATAATGCAAGGTTGCAGAATCTTAGCGGAATAGGTTGACTTTCAGAAATTATTATTAACCTTGCGGCACCGCCGCCGCGCTTTTGTGTTATCGTCTCTTTGAGTCGCTATGGCGGTCAGCCAATGAACTGCCACGGGGCCTCGGTCTCAGCAATTCGGGTTGGTTCGAGTTCATCGACTTGCCGCATTCGTTGAAAGAACCCTCGCCCTGCTTTGAAGTCGCAGGTAAGCAACGCCTCGTGCCGGTATCCGACGGCTCCTGTCGGTTGACCCAGAGAAGCATTAATTTGTGTGATATATAAGAGGTATATAACTATATTCAACAACAGTTTATCTTTCTCGCTACCAATGAGCAGTGTGACATAACATTTCCCAAATATTTTTCGTAAATTTGCCAGAAATTATATGCTTATGATGACTGAATCGCAACTCCATACTTCTTATATACTGGCTCGAAAATATTACCAAAAGAAACTTACAACAAAGGAAGTAAGAGCATTGGCTGCCATAGAAGGTATACAAGAAAGTTCACAGAGTAATTATTTTTGCTCTGCGTATAGGCACCTTCTCAATGGTACAAAATTTAGTGGCAACCTAAGTGCATACATTTGGGAGTATTACCTATCGCAAATATTTTCTGAATTTGGGGAAGAAGTAAGGCGAACAGCTCTAAATAGTTTTTTGCAAGCCATAGAGTATAGTGAAGAAAAGAAAAAGAATAAGAAAAAGAATGAGAAATTAAGAGAAATTTATTCACGATATTCATTAAAATTATAATGGTGATACGCATCGCACCAGAGCTAACGTGAACGGGGCCTCGGTCTCCGCCATTCAGGTGGATTCGGGCTCATCGACTTGCTGCTTTCGTAGAAAGAACCCTCGCCCTGCTTTGCGGTCGCAGGTAAGCAACGCCTCGTGCCGGTATCCGACGGCTCCTGTCGGCTGACCCAGAGAAGTATTAATTTGTGTGATATATAAGAGGTATATAACTATATTTTACAATCACTTATATAACAATTCAATATAGTGTTATAGCCAACATTTCAAGGATCAGGGCATGGTGAGCGCATTGAGTGGTCATGCTTCCGGCAGTCAGGCTTTCGCCCGCTATCGAGAGATTGACGAAGATATGCGTAAGGAAATGGTGGATGCCATAGATTGATTTGGTAGATTGAACAAATATCGCTAACTTTGCAATTGAAACGCATAAGCGGACAATAAATGTCAAGTTATGCGTTCCGATTGCAATTCAACCAAAATGGTAGAACAATATAACGCCACCAATATTCAGGCGTGGATAAACGCGCGAATGATTCGAGGGTTCTATACATTCTCGAAGTCAGACTTATTGTCAATTGGGCTGACAATAGCAGAGTCAAGTATAATCAGAAGTTTGAATCGCCTGGAACATAATGGCACTATTATGTCGCCGTGGCAGAATTTCTATGTAATAATTCCCACTGAATATAAACTGCGTGGTATTGTTCCCCCGACATTCTATATAGACAAGCTGATGCAGTTTCTGAGTCGCGATTATTATATTTCACTGTTGTCAGCAGCTGAATTGAATGGAGCTTCGCATCAAAGGTCAATGGTGTTTCAAGTGACGATGAATGGCGGTTCGGTTCGCTCCGGTGTAAAGAATGGAACTCGAATTGAATTATTCACACGACAAGAATTGCCATTGCAATTCACGAAAAAGATTAAAACAAAATCAGGATATGTTACAGTTTCCAGCCCTGAATTGACAGCCCTGGATTTAGTTGCGAATTATAATAAGGTCGGTGGTCTGAGCCGTGTGGCGGAAATATTGTTGGAGCTTTGTGAACATACTAATTGGGATAACGATAAGTTGCCGCTGCTTGCATATTTTAGGATGCCGACAATACAGCGGCTCGGCTATCTACTCGATTTATTGGGGCAAACGGAACAAGCCGATGCCCTTTTTGTTCTTATGGAGCATAAAAATAAGTCGACGAGGAAAACTCCATTAAAGCCTGAACTCCTTGTAAATGTTGATATGTATTCCAACAATAGATGGAAAATCATTGAAAACTACAAACTTGAAATAGACGATATATGATACCTGAACTCTTTATAAACGAATGGAACACGGTTGTTCCTTGGATTCAACCGGATATGGTTGAGCAAGACCTGATTATATGTCGGGCTTTGATAAGCATATTTCAAGATGAATTTCTGAGAGAGAATCTTGCGTTTCGTGGAGGCACGGCGCTGCATAAACTTTATTTGGCTCCGCAACCACGGTACAGCGAAGATATTGACCTCGTGCAGATAAATGCTGGACCGATAAAACCTATTATGCAGAGGCTTGGTGAGGTACTGGATTGGCTGCCTAATCGGTCAACTCAGCAAAAGCGGCATAGTAACAAGATGCTATTCCGTTTTGAGTCTGAAATTCCACCAGTCAAGCAAATTCGCCTCAAGGTCGAGATAAACTGCCTTGAGCACTTCAATGTTATGGGATTTCAACAAGTCCCTTTCAAAGTCGATAACAGTTAGTTTTCAGGATCAGCAATGTTGACAACCTATCATTTGGATGAGTTGGTGGGAACAAAATTGCGAGCTTTATATCAGCGCAAGAAAGGTCGTGACCTCTTTGATTTATATACTGCACTCTCCAATGGCAATCTCAACACTGATAAAGTGTTGGATAGTTATAGGAAATATATGGAGTTCGTTGTTGAGCTAGCGCCCTCTCATAAAGAATTTGTCAATAACATGGAGATGAAGATGATGGATAACGAATTCTTAACTGATGTAATTCCTCTCTTACGTCCCGAAATAGAATATGATCCATGCGAAGCATACGCTATTGTAAAGGAGCGTTTGATTGATAAACTGCAAGTGCCGGAAAAATTATAAAATTGACAAAGAGTGAGAAGCGAACTGCAAAAGGGATAAAATGTAAATTGGTGTCAGAACGAGAATTGGAATAGCATGTTCACTCGCTGGGCGTCATCGCCTTGCCCGCTGCGGTTGCGGCGGTAGCCGTAGAGGTATTCGGCACCTATCTGCAGGCGTGCCGACATGTTCCAGAACACGTTGGCCACGCAGTAGAGGCCGTAGCGGTAGCTGTCGGGGTCGACGGCTCCTCGACGATGCCACATGCGTGCCTCGGAGAGTGAAACAGATGAGAATACGGAGTTGGTGAAGTCGTAGCGCACTCCCGCTGTGAGCCCCATGCAGTAGGGGGCATACATTCGACCCGGGGAGTCGGGGTTGTTGAAGAGGTCGTTGTTGCCTATCATCAGGTCGTTGATATACGACTCAACGCCCGCGCCACCTACGGCTTCCCAAAAGAGGGTGACGGGCGATGGGGTGACGGCTTTGCCTGAGATCTGTGCGCCCCAGGCCGTGGTGGTGCGATTCTTCTGGCCGACGATGTCGCGGTAGGGGAGGGCGCGGAGCAGTCCCGACAGTCGCAGGTGGCTTAACCCCTCATCCCAATTTATCTGACCAAAGGCTGTTAAGTCGGGGAGCCAGTCTTTTATGGTTTCGGTATACACTTTGTCGACGTTGACGTAGCTTTTGGGGAATTCAAACGATGCGGCCATAGTCCAGCGCTGAGTCATGTTGTGTCGCCACTGGAGCAGCACGGCGGTGTTGTTGACCTGCCCGCAGGGGCCTTGCGCATCAATTACGGGAGGGTTGGCGGTGATGTCGCTGAATGTACTTGTGGCATAACCGATGGTCCAGTCGTTGATAGTTGCGTAGGATTTCTTGATTTTGAAGTCGGAGCCGCCGTTGCCGTCGAAGTTGCCCTGGATGTAGGCGGAGAAGTTGCCAAGAGCCTTGTTGCAGCCTAAGATGCGGAAGAACAGCGCAGTGCCGGCCGGAGTGGCGTCGAGCCGTCGCTGCCTGGCGGGGTCGCCGGGCACGGCGATGGTGTAGGGTATGAAGCCATTGTAGGGCACATCGCCGTCAAAGTCGTACCAGCCGCGCATCCTCACTGCGCCACCGATACCCATGGCCAGTGTGGCGTCGCGGCTTATCATCAGGAAGTAGGGGGCTTCGGGATCTTGGAAGTGGCGGTATTGGTCGTAGTAGAATCGGGCTATCAGGCGATTGATTGAGTCGGCGTCGGCTTTATTGTCCTCCCCACCAAAATATGCCACCTTGCGGCTGTGCATAAGTTGCTGTGTGTGAGCCTCCTCGGCGTTTGGATGGTGGTGAGTTCCGACCGATGTTGAGTCGGGGGCGGCATGGGTTGGGATGTTGGGGCCGGCGGGATTGATGGCCGTTGCTGCGATGGCGGTTAACAGGAGCGTTGCCGATGTGATGAGGTGAGGGCGCATAATTGTGGTAAATGTATCAATAAACACGAAGTCAATTGCTATCGGAGTGCAAAGTTGCAAAAATTCTGCAAAAATCTGTTGTTGTGATGAAAAAAACAGGGGAAAAGTTGCGCGAAAGGGTGTAAAGCATTAACTTTGCAGCCGCAAAAGCAGCGTAGCTTAGCGAAGCTGCTGAAAATCAAATTATTCAACCAATCAATTCATCTTAACAATGAATCATTACGAAACCGTTTTCATTTTAACTCCCGTTTTGTCTGATGACCAGATGAAGGAAGCGGTAGCAAAATTCACTAAGGTGCTCACCGACAATGGTGCCACCATTGTGAACGAAGAGTTGTGGGGAATGCGCAAGCTCGCTTATCCCATCCAGAAGAAGTCAACCGGCTTCTACACTCTCGTAGAGTTTGACGCCGAGCCCACCATCGTGAAGACCCTCGAAACAGCCTTCCGCCGCGACGAGAAAGTGCTCCGATTCCTGGTGTTCCGCCTCGACAAGTATGCCGCTGAGTACGCCGCAAAGCGTCGCTCGCTCAAGGCCAACAAGCCCGCTGAAGTAGTAGTAGAAACCATTGAAGAAGTAAAGGAGGCATAATCATGGCACAAGCACAATCAGAAATCCGCTATCTCACTCCCCTTTCGGTTGACGTGAAGAAGAAAAAATACTGCCGTTTCAAACGTAGCGGTATCAAATACATCGACTACAAGGATCCCGAGTTCCTCAAGAAGTTCCTTAACGAGCAGGGTAAGATACTTCCCCGCCGCATCACAGGCACCTCGCTCAAGTTCCAGCGTCGCGTGGCCCAGGCCGTTAAGCGCGCCCGCCACTTGGCATTGCTGCCCTATGTTACTGACTTGATGAAATAATCACTTTAAAAGCTAAGGAACATTATTATGAAGTTAATTCTTAAAGAAGACGTCGCAGGCCTTGGATACAAGGACGATGTCGTTGAAGTAAAAAGCGGATATGGCCGTAACTACCTTATCCCCTACGGCAAAGCCGTAATCGCTTCTCCCTCGGCTCTTAAAGTCCTCGCCGAGAACCAGCGCCAGCGCGCCCACAAGCTCGCCAAGATTCTCTCTGACGCTCAGGCAGCCGCTCAGGCTCTCGAAGGCGTAGAGCTCACAATCGCTGCCAAGGCTGCCGAAAACGGCTCAATCTACGGCTCGGTTGGCGCAGCTCAGATAGCTGAGGCCCTCGAAAAGGCAGGCTACACTATCGACCGCAAGATCATCGTTGTCAAGCACCCCGTCAAGGAGCTTGGCAAGCACACTGCCACCCTCAACTTCCACAAGGAGGTGAGCGTAGAGCTCCCCTTCGAGGTTGTGGCTGAGGCAGTAGCAGAATAATAAGGCGTTACAAACTCACAGATAAGTCGGGCCGCGCATCCCCATCGGGGTGTGCGGCCCGACAACTCATATCCCACCTTCCGGGATATTCGCATAGAGCCGGAGCATTTTTTTGGGTCCGCTGACTGGGGGCTTAAATATTGCTCATAGTGTGGTATTCCTGATTTCGATTCATTTTTCAAAACTTTTTGCTGCTTTTGCGAAAACCAGCAAGGTAATTAATGCAGGAATTTGATAATGACTTTAGAGATGGATAGTGGAGAGATAATACTTTTTCAGACGCAGGGGGGCGAGACGAAGATTGAGGTTCGGGTCGCCAATGAGTCGGTGTGGCTTACGGCTGACCAAATGGCGGAGCTGTTTCAACGCAACCGTTCTACCATACAGAGGCATATTAAAAAAATATACGATGATGGCGAATTGAAACCGGATTCAACTTGTGCATTTTTTGCACAAGTTCAAACTGAGGGTAAACGTCAGGTCGAACGTCAAATCCCCATCTACAATCTCGACATGATCATCAGCGTGGGGTATCGTGTCAATTCTCATCGTGGGGTTCAGTGGTGGCGATATCGAGCAGACGGCGGTAGTAGGCGGCTTTCCACTCGATGGAGCGGGGAAATGCTCGCGATGACGAAGGCATGCGCCATATGCGCAGGTGTCGCCCAAAATGTGTAGTAGCGATGTAGTCGCCTACCTCTATTTTGCCGAAACCCAGTGCGCCGCGGAGAGTATCGACCGCTTTTTCGCCAGTGAGGGCTATATCGTGGCATAGCGGTAGCTGGGCAAGCAGTTGGCCGAAATCGCGTGCTTTCATCACTTTCAGGTGCGCGTCAGAGGCATTGCCGCGCTCGCGCACCACCTCTTCGCCAGTGTCGGTAAGCGCCAGGCCTGTGCTACGACAGAAATCCACAATCCTGACTTTGTCAAATGTCTTGCCGTCGGGGAGCATGAATGCGTCCTTGTGGCCGGTGGCGATGTATGCCCATATGCGCCACATGTCGTTCTGCCGGTTGGGGTAGTAGAAGTCCATGCACCACCGTGCCCGTGGGGGTGGAAAGCTACCCGACATGAGGATGCGTGCCCCGGCGGGGAGAAATGGCTCCAGTGGGTGATGCTCTATAATGGATGATTGGTTTTCTGTTGAAATCATCTGCGGCTTGTTGATGTATCAGTCTGAAATTTTCGGCAAGTTACAAAAAAACCGTTATATCGCACAGATCAAGAGCGGGATATAATTTGTTCATTGAAATGTTAATAATGTTTAAATCTCGTCTTATAGACTTAATTTGCCTAATTAACTCACTATCTTTGCGATATACCTTTCATCAGTATATGATTGAAAACAATAGGCTTATGAGATCGTTTATCGCATTTACAACCTGTCTGTTGATGTTGCTTTCTTTCCCGGCGAACGCCTACATTACAGAACCGATTTATTCGTATAGTCGTGAAGAAATTGTCCGCCAACTTGATAGTCTCCCAATTGTTCGAAAGATTGGAGGTGGAACAAAGTTTATCATAACTTATGAGAATGAATCGGAATGGACTATGGATATGAAAGGGGCTTTCGATCATGCTTGTAAGATTTGGGAAGAGCAGCTACCATCCTTGCCCCCTATCAATATAAAAGTAAAAATTCAAGAGATTAATGCAAATGGAGGAAATGCACCATTAACCTCGATGCAATATAATGTGCCTGACATTATATATCCTCGTGATGAGATAACTTCGTATACAAGCACTCGGTTAAAATATACTGTTTTTACAGAGCTGCTGCGAGGAACACCCATGCCAAGTCAAAACCTTGTCTCTGATTCACTCTTTTTAAAGGACTATGATATTTTAATTACATTAAATAAGTCAAAAATTAACGAGATATCTTTTAATATAGATCCTGATTGTGGAGATAAATATGATGCCGTATCTTTATTCTTACGCGAAATTGCAAGGGGTTTGGGTATACACACATCTTATTATATGAACTATCGGTGGACAGATTGTTTATTCAGACCAAACAGATTGCCCACTCCCTTTGAGTATCTCATTGAAGATAATATTTTTTTTGATGACCCACAAGAAGCTTATGACGATGCTACAAAAGGATTTATGCTGCTCAATATTATGGGATATCCATCCACAGCGCTCTATGCGCCTAACCCGTGGCAATCAGGGCTATCTCTTAATACCTTTATACCCAACGAAAATTCTCAGCTGTCAAAACTTCTTACCTATGATTTCGGAAGGGGAAGCGTTCTAAGAAATGCATATGACCCTAATCTTGACTCGTTCTTAGAATATGGACTGAAATGGGACTACATATTGTGGACTGGTGCTGGTAATCCAAATATTGGATCGTTTGGATCTACTAATGAAATTATTCCTCTTGATGGTGTTATAGAAAATACCAATCCCAGACAAAGTCCATATTTTCGATACGGATATAACGAACAGGATAGTGTGTTACAATATCAAGGACCTGCAGCTGCCAATGTAGAGGATAACAACGAGACGGCCTTTTATTTTGGATACGATCTTGAAAAATATAGTTATCTATATGATCCGGATACTGATTCGGCCCAATTTCAGATTGGAGTTAAAGTGGAAATTTTAAAAAAAGATGGATCTTGGGATATTGTATACAAGGGAGGCTGGTTGGAAATGGTGTCAAATATTTATATTAGCGACTTCCAATTTCACGAAAATCCCGAAGATTATGCTCGTACATGCGACGGTTATCTGCGCATGAGAGTTGTCAAACAGAGATATAATTCAGGACAAACAGTTTCATGTACTTTCTATGCTTTGGATTATTATCCTCAAAAAGTTGAAATGGGAGCTCCCAAGGTGATTACTGCGCAAGAAATACCCTTGAATGGTCCAAGAATAGCACCCATAGATGACGATTATTTAAGAAATGTGATTATCCCGATTCGCAACCTAGAAGGAATTGACCGTATAGAAGTAAGTCAGCTTGATGAAGGCAACAGCTATCCTTATTATTACGATATTGATGATTTTAAAAAAGGGTACTTCACAACAATTGTAGACTGCGAGTTCTATTCTTGGATTACATTGACGGCTTATAATCACAATGGCTCAACAGAAAGTGAGACACTCCTTGTTTCGTTAACGGACGGAGTTCCCACCGCATCGGATATTACTGCCTCTATCGTTATCGATGGTAGCACATTAACATTTGATTTACCCAGTCAAAGACGTGCTACCACCATTAATTATGCTGTGATGCCATTGACCGCTAACAGTGGCCGCATCGCATTGCAAGGTAGCGTTTCATCCGATATGCCCTCGATTAATATAAGTTCCTTGCCAAATGGATATTATGGCGTATCATATGTTATTAACGGTGTTCAGTTCAATTCAAAATTTGCAAAACTATGAGGAATGTGATGGTAATAGCTGCCTTGTTTACGGCTTTAATGTGTAGGGCGGGTGA
Organism: uncultured Muribaculaceae bacterium; assembly: GCA_964517875.1. Lineage (GTDB taxonomy): Bacteria > Bacteroidota > Bacteroidia > Bacteroidales > Muribaculaceae > JAJPXC01. The sequence goes on from CAZFEU010000012.1 coordinate 10,445, forward strand.
CTATTCTGTTGTGGTGGGTCAGAAGGCCCCGAATAAGGATGGCGATAATACTGTTTTTGAAGATTTTATAAATAAACGATCGAGTACTGAATCGATAAGCGATTTTAGGATTATCCCTCATTTCAAGGGGGATATGCCCACAGAGATGCAAGCAGCTATTGAGGCAGCTTGCGATGTATGGGAGTCACTTATTGTAGCTCCTAATGCAATAGAGATCAATTTTGTCTATTCCGACAGTTTGTCGCAGGGCAATATTATAGAAAGCAGGCTTGAATATGACATTGTCAACAATACCGTATATCCATACACTTTGATTTCGGCTTATGGGAAAGATTATGTCAGCCTACTCAAGGGCGATTCTGATGGTGAGATTAAAATAAATGATGAAGTAGTGTGGGATTGCTCGCTCGATGAGTCGATTAGTGACAATCCTAACTTATGCTACTATACCCTAAGGGCATTGGCACAAACATTTGGATTCTCCACCAGTCTGTGTGAAAAGTCCTTGCGAGGCAGGTCATTTCTTGGGTTTTTTATCGTAAGTCGTTATAGCCCATACGACAACATGGTGTTTGACTATACAGGTAAGCGTCTTTCGTCGATAGTCACATCGGGCAGCCGTGAGTCGGCTGAGTTAAATGCTTTTGTGTGTCCGGCGTCGGGCACCAACTTGTATCTGTTGAAGCAGGATGACGCATATCGGCTCTATGCGCCGACACCATTTATATTTGGACAGTCGTTAGCGTTGCTCGACAATCCGGCTTCGTTGATGCATTATAACCCAGGAGTAGGCAGCAAGAGGTTTGCCGTTGACAACGTAACCTTCGATGTACTTCGTGCAATTGGATGGCAGTTTGAGCCGAGCGTCTCGGATTCTCCTATCACAATCAACCCCATGGCGACAAATCCTGATGGTATATTTTGCGCATATCAGCCACATGGGTTTGCCGCTCTCATCCAGGATGGGGCAAATGCAGAAAATATTTCATGGGTTTACGAACTGCCCGATGCGGCAGGCGAGTATCATACGATAAAAAGCTCAGCGGATGATAGTGCGTTTGAAATCCCAGCATTGTCTTCGGTTAGTCAATACAAGCGTAACGCTGAGGGATATGTAGAGGGACATCTGCGGTTAACGGCCATGGTGAATGGGCGCAATGAGAGCGCTGAATACGATGTGTTACTTTCTCTGGCTCCTAAGATTTTGTCGGCTCATGTTACTGATGTAACATATACAGCCGACGGCAGAGGATATTCTGTGACTATAACCATTAATCATGTGGGTAGTGATTACCTTCGGATATATCTTGAAGAAGAATATAACGGTGCATTTCGTTCAAAAATGGTTAATCAGCCCAATACGGCAGTAGTTACGTTTGACAATGTGTCACCATACGTATACATTTGGTTTGACATTAATGCGTATAATGATTATGGGAGCGATGCTTACACAATAGAGCTTGACGATGAATATATTTTAAATCATGTACACTGATATGAAACCAAATAATTTGTTAATATACATCATTTTAGTGATGCCAGTGTTTGCGCACGCCTCATCTCGTATATCGCCAGTGGCTACGTTGCCCGATGGATTGCAGGTTGAAATTGACGGCCATTACTTTATGGAAGGCGAATGGCCAACTTTGTCGATTGATGACTATGATGAGCCTGTGACTTGGGAGGTGAGTAGCTATGAGTTTTATTGGGTGGACGGTAGGCTTTCAGAAATTCCCAAATTAGTAGCAAGCTATACCTCTGATTCGCCATCGCTTACGTTCGCCATTCCCTATGAGCGTATAAAATGGGAAAAGCAGCATATCTGGGATGACGCAGATTATGAGACCCACTCTGAGATTGAAGTTTTTGCCAAAGTCAACGGTGAGATTATCGACCAAATCAACCTTAAATTCCGACTTGCACCATCGCAAATACAGGTTCACGAGGTGATAATGGAATACGACCCCGCCTGGATGTTCAGCGCCTGGGGGTATTGGGAGGATGAGAATGGTGAAACCCGCTGGGCTACACCTCACTATACCCTTGAAGTTAAGCGATGTGACCTCGTGCTTGTAGATTATTCTTCAAACATATGCATCCATGACTTCCAGCTGCATGATAAGAAACTTCAGCCGATAATTGACGTTCGTGAATATTTCTTCAAAAAAGATGCTGAAGTAGATGGCGACATTTGGAAAATCACCCGCCTACCTTATTCATCATGGGGAGAATGGTTTCGTTTCGAGGCTCTTAACGATTATGGAGGCACGATTACACCCGACACCTTGTGCACCACCGATTTTTTTACCGACCCATATATCCAGGAACGTATAAAGCAATTTTATGAGGAGGATTGGAACAACCGTATCTCAAAAGTCGGTAATATCATAGCACCAATTGATGAAGCCGATGTACAATACTTCAATTTGCAGGGCATACCGGTAGTTACTCCCCGCAAGGGTGAACTGGTGATACGTCGCCGCAGTGATGCTGTTGATAAAATCGTCTACTAATTAAGAGTGTGGCCCATAATATCAGTTAACGCTGAGGTCGCGTGTCTTGGATAGGGTCTTGGCAGCGTGGCAATGCGCCACGTTGCACAATGAGCATGGGGTAAAGTGGGGCGAGCAGCTCTGGTTTTAAAAAAACTTTGTTTAAAAATACGGGTTGGGAGAAAAATTGCGTTGGCTGGGTGGGGATAGTGCGGATTTTCATGTACCTTTGTAGACTAAAAGAATTATAAGGATGCTCGACATGATCGCACTCGGCATAACGGAAGCATTTGACTTTTTTGATGCCGCAAAGATGTTTCAGTTTTTCGTTGACAACGCAAGCTATATGTTTGTGTTTCTGTTTATGGTCATCGAAAGTTCGTTTATACCTTTTCCGTCGGAGGTTGTCGTGCCACCGGCTGCCTATCTGGCATGTCAGGATGGCAATCCGATGAACATATATGTGGTGGTGCTTGTGGCTACCGCAGGTGCATTGACCGGTGCGCTGATCAATTATTACCTGTCGGTGTGGATAGGGCGTCCGGTGGTGTATAAGTTTGCCAACTCGCGCCTTGGTCACGCATGTCTTATCGATCAGGCCAAGGTGGAGCGGGCCGAGGCGTACTTCGACAAGCATGGGGCTGTGTCAACCTTTGTGGGCCGTCTGATCCCAGCCGTGCGCCAGCTGATATCGATACCGGCCGGACTGGCACGTATGAACGTGGGCGTGTTCTCACTATTCACTGCCCTTGGCGCATTGGTGTGGAATTGCGTCCTCGCATTTTTGGGGTGGTGGCTGGCACGCACTGTGAGTCTCAACGACCTTTTCCGTCAGGTGGAGAGCTACAATAGCTATCTCACCTATGCTGGCCTGGCGCTCGGGGTGCTGTGTGTGGCCTATATCCTTTACAAAGCATTTTCCAAGAAAGAAAACACAATATAATTCACAGCTCGTCATGATCGTTTCTCCCTCGTTGCTTTCAGCCGATTTCGCCCGTCTGGGCCAAGATGTGGATATGCTCAACCGGTCGGATGCCGACTGGATTCACTGCGACGTGATGGACGGTGTGTTTGTGCCCAACATATCTTTCGGTTTTCCCGTAATCAAGGCCGTGAGCGAATTGACCACCAAGCCGCTTGATGTGCACCTGATGATTGTCAACCCTCAGAACTATGTGAGCCAGACCCGCGACTGTGGGGCGGCGATAATGAACGTTCACCAGGAAGCGTGCCCACACCTTCACCGCACCGTCCAGGCCATCAAGGCAGCCGGTATGAAAGCTGCCGTTACTATCAATCCGGCCACTCCGGTGGTGATGCTTGAGGATATCATTGAGGAGGTCGATATGGTGCTTCTTATGTCGGTAAACCCGGGCTTTGGAGGACAATCGTTTATCGATAATACGCTCAAAAAAGTGAAACAGGTGCGAGCTCTTATCGATACTTCATCGTCGCAAGCGCTGATTGAGGTTGACGGCGGTGTCAACGAGCGCACCGGCGCACTCCTTGCGACCGCCGGAGCTGATGTGCTTGTGGCCGGCAACTATGTGTTCAAATCGTCTGATCCTGTAGGAGCGATTACAAAGCTCAAGAATCTCTAATCACACCCCCTTAGCCTTAACACCAATCACCATTTATGGCAAAATATTACGACCCCGACTATACGCAAAGCACAGAGCACCCCAATATGACTGACCCATTGGAGCCTCAGCCTGAGCCATATATACCCAAGCAGCGCCGAAGCGCAGGTGCTTCCGGCGAGAATAGTCGCCGCATGACGCAGCGTCCAAAACGCTCACGCCGCACCGATGAGGCTAAGCCGTGGCTGGTGCGCATGCTGATTGACCGCCGCGTGCACGGCGTGTTGGGCGTGATACTCATGCTCTCGGCTGTTTTTGCCTTGGTATCGTCGATATCGTATATGCATTACGGTATGGCTGATCAGAGCCTTGTCACCAACAACACAATCGATGACATAGCCAAAACTCCCGACGAGGTGAAAAATATGGGAGGTGCCGTAGGAGCATTCATGGGCAACACCCTGATACACGATTGGCTCGGTCTGGGCGGTTTCGTGCTCATCATCTATGTGCTGCTCGTTGGTCTTGCCTTGGTTAGGGTGAAAAAGATAAGCTTCTGGTCGCTCACTTTCCGCTCGCTGGTACTCGCCATAGGTGTGTCAATAGTGCTGGGAGGTATCATTCATCCCTTCCCCCTTGGCGGTCTGCACGGAATGTTCGTCAATATGTATCTCACCACGCACTTGGGTCTGTTCGGGCGCATCATTGTGCTTGCCGGTGTTGTGGGCATTGTGGCTTACGTGTATCTCAACGACCTGATGCGGCTGTACATGGCCTATCGTGAGCGTGTGGCGGTGAGACGCGAGCGTCGGCGGCTACAGCGCGAGGTCCGCGAGGCCAAGGATGCCAAGGTCAATGCTGCAATGGCCATTAGCGCACTCGAGGAGGATATGCAGCCCAAGCTGCAACCTGCTGCCGATGTGGCTGACCGTACACTGAAGTTTGAGAAGGAAAAAGACGAGGAGTTTGAGGAGATCCCTGCTGAGGACAGCAACCCGGCCGACCCATACGCAGTAAATGAAACAACCGACCCCAATACTGACGAGCTGGCTGCTGAGGCTGCTAAAGATGGAGGAGATGCTACATTTACCGTGACTTACTCTACGATAGAAAAAGCACAGGAAATCAAGGTTGACGATGGTAGCTACGATCATCGTGCCGAACTGTCGATGTATAAATTCCCCACTCTCGATTTGCTTATCGAGCGTCCGTCAAAATCCAATAGTGACGAGCGTGAACAAGAGGCCAACAAAGAGCGCATCACCCAGACACTCGCTGAATACCAGATTTCGATTCAGCGTATCGATGCCACAGTCGGCCCAACTATCACCCTCTATGAGATAGTGCCCTCTGAGGGTGAGCGTATTGCCAAGATCAAGCGTCTTGAGGATGACATAGCCCTGAAGCTGGGAGCCAAGGGTATTCGCATCATACCCATCCCCGACAAGCGCACCATCGGCATTGAGGTGCCCAACCGCGAACCGCAGACGGTGTCGATGCGCGCCATACTTGAGTCGCGTCGCTTTCAGGAGTGCAAATACGCACTTCCGATGGCCATGGGCGCTACCATATCGGGCGATGTGTTTATAGCTGACCTTACCAAGATGCCGCACTTGCTCGTGGCTGGAGCCACAGGCCAAGGTAAGTCGGTGGGACTTAATGCCATAATCGCCTCGCTGCTGTACAAGAAACATCCGTCGGAGCTCAAATTCGTGCTTATTGACCCCAAGATGGTGGAGTTCTCGCTCTACTCCTGTCTTGAACGACATTATCTGGCTAAAATGCCCGACGAGGAAGATGCAATCATCACCGACCCAGCCAAGGTGGTCACCACTCTCAATTCGCTCTGCGTGGAGATGGACCAACGCTACCAGCTGCTCCGCACCGCCGGGGTGCGCTCGCTGAGCGAGTACAATGCCAAATTCACCACCAAGGTGTTGAATCCCGAAAAGGGGCACCGTTATCTGCCATATATAGTGGTGATTGTCGATGAGTTTGCCGATCTGATAATGACGGCGGGCAAGGAGGTTGAGACACCTATAGCCCGCATAGCCCAGAAGGCGCGCGCCGTGGGCATCCACATGATTATTGCCACTCAACGCCCTTCGACCAATGTTATCACCGGTATCATCAAGGCCAACTTCCCAGGCCGCATTGCCTTCCGCGTGTCGCAAATGGTTGACTCAAAGACTATCCTTGATCGCACGGGTGCCAATCAGCTCATCGGCCGCGGCGATATGCTCTTCAGCATCAATGGCGAGCTCACCCGAGTGCAATGTGCGTTCATTGACACCCCCGAGGTCAATGCCATATGCGACTGGATTGACTCGCAGGCAGGATTCCCCACGGCCTATATGCTCCCTGAGTTCACACCCGAGAATGATGGCTCGAATGGCATGAATGGTGTTACCGATACCGATTCGCTTTTTGAAGAATGCGCACGCATTGTGGTTCAGACAGGCCAGGCCTCCACTTCATCGCTTCAGCGCCGCTATTCGATAGGCTACAACCGCGCGGGCAAGATTATGGATCAGCTTGAGGCAGCGGGCATAGTGGGCCCGTCGATGGGAGGTAAGCCACGCGCTATATTGGTTGACATGCCCGCTCTCGACCGCATACTCGACTCTATGTCGAGTCGCGGTTATTGACCTCTGTGGCACAACAATCACTCCCCATTTCACGTTCTATTATTATGAAACATACACTCACTATCACCGTGATGCTCCTCGTGGCTCTTGTGTCGCAAGCGGCCACCACGGCCTCGCAAGTATTGGCCAAGTCAGCTCAGAAGATGCGCTCAATGCCATCGATCACAGCCAACCTGAACATTTCAGCTCAACAAGGCTCATCTATCGCACGAATACTATTGTCGGGCGAAAAGTTCGCTTTGACGAGCAGCGGAGCTCAGTCGGTGTGGTACGACGGCAAGACCCAATGGGTATATAACCCAGAGGTTGATGAAATCAATATCTCAACACCTACGGCTGAAGAGCTCACACAGATTAACCCATTTAAGATTATCAGCTCATTCCAGAAATGGTACAATGCGAGATTGCTCAAGTCGGAAGCTACCAGCTATGTTGTAGAGCTTACGCCAACTGATAAGAATTCAGACTTTAACAAGATAGTGATTACATTCAACGCATCGGATTATCTCCCGGTAAAAGTGGCGCTGTATACCCGTTCGATGGGTACAGTGACGGTGAAAATCACTAATATTCAGCAGGGGGGTAAGGTAGCGGCTTCACGATTCTCACCCTCGGCTAAGGACTATCCTTCGGCTGAATTTGTTGACCTACGATAGACAGCACTTTTATAAATCAAGTATATATGGAAACTACTCACACCAAATGCCTTATTATAGGTTCGGGGCCGGCCGGATACACTGCCGCCATTTATGCAGCCCGAGCCAATCTCAAGCCCATTCTCTACCATGGTTTGCAACCTGGAGGACAGCTAACCACAACCACCGAAATTGAAAACTTCCCTGGATTCCCTGGTGGCATTACCGGCCAGCAGCTTATGGAGAACATGAGTGAACAGGCCAAAAACGTGGGCGCCGATATACGCTCAGGCGTAGTGACATCAGTCGACTTCAACCAGCGCCCATTTGAATTGATCATTGACAACCACGAGATTGTGACAGCCGATACCGTGATCATAGCCACCGGAGCCACTGCTAAATATCTCGGTCTCGACGACGAGAAGAAATATGCAGGGCTTGGCGTATCGGCATGTGCCACATGCGATGGATTCTTCTACCGCGGCCGCACAGTGGCGGTGGTAGGTGGCGGTGACACAGCATGCGAAGAGGCCGTTTATCTCAGCGGACTTGCCAAGCAAGTATATCTGATAGTGCGCCGCAACGTGCTCCGCGCATCCAAAGCCATGCAGCACAAAGTGTCGACCCGCGACAACATCAAGATACTCTACAACACCAATACCGAGGGCCTCTATGGCAACGAGGTGGTGGAAGGCGCCCGCTTGGTTGAGAACCTGGGCACACCCGAGGAGCGTCACTACGAGCTACCCATCGATGGGTTCTTCCTTGCCATCGGCCACCATCCCAACACCGATGTGTTCAAACCCTTCGTCAATATCGATGATCAAGGCTACATTCAGCTCACCACTCACACCACGGCCACTAATGTGTCGGGCGTGTTTGCCGCCGGCGACGTAGCCGACCCCCATTACCGCCAGGCCATATCGGCAGCCGGCATGGGATGTCGCGCCGCCATGGATGCCGAGCGCTACATCGTCGACAACAACATCGTCTAATCCCTCTCCCACAAATAGAAATATAAGAAAAGCCGGCTTGTGTTAATATCAAGTCGGCTTTTCCGTTTATAAGCAATAAGATCTATCGATTATAGATGATAATATGGTTTGTGGTCAGTCGGGGCGTGAGTACACAAATCTTGTAGAATAGATGTTGCCATTAAATTGGGCTGTGCCTTTTGCGTTGAAGCTGTCAGAAGTAGAAAAACTCTGACAATCGGAGGCCGATGAAGACCAGTAACCACCATAAGCGGCTGAATTATGCCACAGTTGGCTAAAATTTTTGGCCGACATATTTACGGCAGTATTTATGAATCGTTTGATACCTTCCTCCCTATAGCTTTCGAGAATATCATCGTCGTATGTTGAACAAATCTCGGCATAATTACCACTCATATCGTAGAATCCAAGCTCGTTGGCTTTCTTTTGGGCGGGTTTTCTTGCATGACCGTTGGCGTTGGCAGAATACCATGCTACTTCCTCGATGTCGTTGCTGCCACTATATTTATATCCTTTGCTAAGCGAGCCTCCTGAGTAGGCATACATCCATTCCTCACGTGAAGGGAAACGTAACAGAGGCCCTACTCCTGAACTGAGGAATTCTCGGGTTTCACCCGCGGTGACGTAGGTAGGTGTTACGCTATTCCAGCACCCGACTGATGTGCCATCGATAAAGACTTCTTCATTAGGAGGTAATTCGGTTTGCATCATGCTGAAACTACCTGATGCCAATCCTGTGACTTTAATGAACTTGTACGTTTTGCCATCAATAGTATAGGTGCCTTGAGGAGTTTCAAAACTTTTAGTTTCTCCGTACACGTATTGGTCGCCTATTACAGCATAAGCACGATAGTATACCTTCACAAGGTCGACGATTCCGGTGGCTTCTACGGTATATTCGCCAAGTCGTCCATTGACGCTGCGAGTAGCCGATTGATCCTCTGGGAAATTCTTATAGTAGCTATATTGAACGCCTACAAAATCCGGAATCTTGTTGCCGGTGCAGATGCCGGTTACAACGGCGCTGAAAGCTCGTGGTTCGGCCGAAACAGTCTTTACCTGGCAAACATAATTGCCCGGATTGTCGGGATTATCGGGGTCGTCAGGATCATCAGGATCATTGGGGTCATCGGGATCGTCAGGATTGTCACTGTCAGTTGGAATATCAGATGCTTTAATCTTCTTAAAGGTGTATGTGTCACCCCATTCGTCACGGAGTATCATCATACTTTCTGTAAGCTTTGTTGCCAGAAAAGTCTGAGTGGTTTTTTGGATTCTAATGGATAGCGAACCATCGATATAGTACCAATCTAATGACTCTGAGATTATCTCCTCAGTGTCGAGATCTTCGTTTACCCATTTGCCGGTCCCATTTGATTTAAAAAGCACGTAGTAAATATCCGAATCATCAAAGCATTTCCATGCGCCGACAAAATCGGAGTTTTTATAGACGGGATCTGCGGAATCTGGGTCAGAGTCGGAGCAACTGCTAATACTTATCAAAGCAGGGAAGATAAGCATCAGCATTAAAAATTTTGTTAAAGATTTCATGTTGTTAAGTTGTTTGTAATGTGATTTCTGCCAATTAAGGCCATAGTTGTCAGTCAGGACGTGAGTATACTAATCTCGCGGTGTAGATATTTCCATCAAATTTATTTGTAATTGGGTTATAACCGCTTACCGTGGAGAAACTCTGGCAATCGGAGGCTGGAGAGTACCAACATCCTCCGAAGGCACCGACACCGTTCCATGTTTTGTCATAATATATGGCCTGCACATCCGATAAGGAATTCACGAATCCTTTTACATATTTCTCCCTAAAATCTTCGAGCAGCTCATCATCGAATGATGAACAAATCTCAGCATAATTTCCACTCATGTCGTAGAACCCCAGCTCGTTAGGCTTCTTTTGGGCTGGTGTCCTAACCTGACCAATTGAGTTGCCTGAATACCATGCAACATCATCTATATCGTTGCTGCCGCTGTATTTATATCCTCGGCTAAGTGCCCCACCGGAGTATGCGTACTGCCATTCATCGAGAGTGGGGAAACGTGGTACTGTGATTAGTTTTGCAAATGCATGGAACAATTCTCGGGTTTCTCCTGAAGTAACTTTATCATTATTTATAACTCTCCATCTACCTATAGAAACACCATTGATTACCAATTCAGCATTAGGAGGCAGTTCGGTTTGCATCATGCTGAAACTGCCTGAGAGAAGCCCGGTGACCTTGATGAATTTATATGTTTTTCCGTCAATTGTATAGGTGCCTTGAAGTGTTTCGAAGCTTTTGGTTTCACCATATACTCTCTCTCCATCGAATACTGCATAAGCACGATAATATACTTTCGCTAAGTCAACAAGTGGACCTGCGGATATATCAAAGGATCCGAATCTTGCAGAAACAGACCGGCTTTTTGTTTGTTTGGCTGGAAAGGTGCTGTCGTAGCTATACTCGAAACCAAGAAAATCAGGCAACTTGCTACCGTAGTACGAGCCCGTCAAGGTAGCGCTGTAGGCACTCGGGTCGGCCGATACAGTTTTAACCTGGTTATCGTTAGTACCAGCATTGTCAGGGTCGTCAGGGTCGTCAGGATCATCCGGGTCATCGGGATTGTCAGGATTGTCACTGTCAGTTGGTATATCAGATGCTTTAATCCTCTTAAATGTATACGTGTAACCCATGTCGTCATTAAGTATCATTGTGCTTTCGGTAAGTTCTGCCACATAATACATTTCAGAGAGTTTGGAGAATCTGATAATTAGTGACCCATCGTTGGAATACCAGTTTATGGATTCAGAATTTATCTCATCAGTATCCATATCCTGATTAACAAACTTCCCGGTTCCGTTAGACTTGAGGAGCATGTAAAAAATTTCAGAATCATCAATACACTTCCAGGCACCAACGAGATCGGAGTCTTTAAATTCCTGCTCAGGGGAGTAAAAGTCGGGGGGGGAGCAACGGCTAAAACTTATCAAAGTAGGTATGGTAAGCATCAGCATTATTAGTTTTGCAAAGTGTCTCATGTTATTTAGCTGTTTATGATAAGTAAAAGTTTGTTACGATAGCACATTGTATAAATAATACCTTTTGCCTTCCCTCTCAAGTATCAAGCAGTCAACGTTCAGACTCACAATGGTAAATGTCTTGGTACAAGGTTTATTGTGTGTCCAGCCAGGGAAGTCATCTTTTGCGTAAGAATTCCCTCCATCCCAAAACACATCATCAAACTCACACACTATGTTTTTCCCGGATAAAGTATATTTACCGCGGGCTTCAAGATTGGTTCCGCGATGTTTTGAGCTTGTTTCTAAATAAAAAATGCGATTTGTGTCGTAAAACCTAATTATGATATCATTACTTCTGGTCGACCACCCCATGGATGCGTTTTCCAGTATTGATTTATAGTCGGCGGAGTCTCCTCCGTCAGATGGTATGTCAGATGCATCACCGCGAGTGTAATTGAAGTAGACATTCTTCTCTGACTTTAATTGGAGTGTAGTTTCTGAGAGTGCGGTGACATCGTATCTTGAGCCATTGATAAGCACATACTTAGACTCGTAATTATAATAGAAAGATCCTTCGGTTTTACTTGAATATATTTTACTTGACGGTGATGGGAGGGTATACTCGGTAAACTCAGATTTGTCAAGTACCAAAACGACATTTCCCGAGCTATGCAGCCATACCCCGTAAAGCAATTCACGATTGTCAATAACCTCATTTCCATCGGAATCTGTGATAACAGAGTTGTCGCGAGTCAATATGAAAACGTTGTATCTATCCAGCGGAATAAGTCGGTCACCTTCGATTTTTAATGTCATTTTAAAGTCATCCTCTACAACTCCGTCGGTATTCGCATAAGCGCCATTACAAGTGATTATATCGTTTTTAATGGAGTATGTAAACTTGGCGGCTGAATACGAAGTAGGTGCTTCATATTCAAGACTACCCGTGCCGTTGTCTTCAAATGTAATGGTGAGATATTGGTACTTTGTGCCGCTTGCGGGGTTATGGTATGTGCGTGTCCCATACCATGTGCCTGTAATTGTAGTTGTATCAAAGTCTTCATCGCTACTGCATGATGAAAGGGTAATGATTGAGCCTAACCCAGTGATGATGGTTAGAATCAAGAAAAATATTTTTTTCATTTTTTTATTGTCACGAATTTTACGGGATACTAAGGATGAAAATTAATAATCGGCTGTTATAATAAATGTATATGACACTATTGTAGTTATTGTTTAGGTAGAAGTCGGTAATATGGTGAACGGACATCGTTAAAGAGCCAGTTGGTATACGTATAGACGCTTATCGGCTCCCATGTAAATTTGTATGTGGTAATAAAAGTCTCCGTATTATCATACCGATGCGTCGTCATCGTATCAACATACCCATCCGAATCAAATGTGTAATCATATTCATATTCATATCTCTGGTAGTCTCCAATATACGAATCGACTATTACATTCGAGATGAGATTTATAGGTATTGAAACTCCATAGAATCCTGCTTCATAGAGGTTGATATTATACTCTCCCGGCAAGTCAAAATTATTGAGGCCTACTGCATAACTTTGCAAAGGAATTGTTTTAGATATCTTATCATTGTAAGATATTTTACACTCTTCCATCAACTTGTTGTCACGATATTTGGTAATTTTGATGATATTATAGTTGTCATCATAATCATAGACTATTCGACTACCAGCTGACGAAATGCATTCCACGAGCCGTGCCTTTGAATCGTATGTATAGTAGTAGGATGGTTCGCTACCAGTCGTAGCTTCTTGTTTTGCAACGAACTGATATACGTCGGAAAGGGTTAATTTATTATTCACGCCATAAACACTAAATGATATTGTGTATGGTAAATTGTATGTATATTCCCATGCATCGTCTCCAGATTTGGTAAAACTGGTGATTACAGTCTTTTTACTCCATTCGTTAACCTCATATTTATTTGTATGGTATACGTTATTCTCATAATTATTTCCTGAGGAATATGAAAAACTCTCCGTAACATTTAATAGAATTTTATAAGGATTTGCGGAGGGGGTGGGTGTCGGATCATCTGGTGTGACAGGTTCTTCAGGTATAATGGGGGTGGTCTCGTCGTCTTTATTGTCCTTGTCGCAGGATGTGATGGTGGTGAGGTATAGGGCGCTGATTATCAGCAATATTAACCATTTATAAGAGGCTTTCATGATTGTGATGAATTTAAAAATTTATTGATGATTAGAACCCGAATCCTAAATTTATAGCCACATAAGAATCCTTCCCGAAATAAGCTTTTTGATTATCATTCAAAGGGAATACATAGGACACACCAACGTTGAAGCCAAATATTCTCAGTTGAGCTCCTATGCGGGCATCAAACCCAACTTTCTTATCCATTTTCATTTTTGATTTATCAGATGATCCTGCCGTAATATGCTTCTGTTTGTATTTTCCTCCTACGCAGAAGTTCGCATCAATACCCACATAGGGTGAGATGGCCCACAAGCGATTATTTGAAGCAAATGTGTAGCCTGCATTTATCGGCAATGTAATGAAGTGGGCTTCTGATGTCATGTTGTAGTATGATGCTGTAGCTTCCTTAAATGATCCGTTATAATTAGCGGAATTATAACCTATTCTTGCACCGGCAAATACGCCTGAGTTTCGATGCATGAAATAATTAGCTCCTACTGTGATTGCGTAGGTGTAATTAGTGCCCTTTACTCCTTCAACTTTCGGTAGAAAACCGTATTCTATCATAGCTGTAAACGCCACATTCGGTTTGTCATCGAAATCTTCGTTATTGTCGTTCGAGTAGGTATTAGTTTCTGGAACTGTAGTCTGTCTTATTGCCAAAGATCTGTTAGAGCCTATTGATTCCGGGATATTGAGAATGAGTCCAGCATAGAAAAGCTGGTCTACTCCGGGGTTGGCTTCTAAGAGCTGAGCCTCAGTTATATTATACTTTGAAGCGATGCTCTGAAGGGTTTCGCCACGCTCAACAGTGTGCTCTGTCTTGGCTATGGCTGTTAAGGCATTGAATAAAACGGCAATAGATATGAGCGCAATTTTTAATTTTTTCATAATAACAGTATTTATTTAGTTGTTTTCTTAATGATAGAAAGGAGATTTTTAGTTAGTCTGAATCACAAGAAAGTTTGATATGCTCCAGAACTCAGTGGGGTTGGTAATGTGTAGCACATAATGATCCTTCCCATTAGTAGTAAGAACATAAGAGCTTTCGGGCATGGAGGTAAGAATGCGAGGGTGTTTCGCATCAAATTCAATCTCGGTAAATGTTCGGATATCTACCTTCGAGAATTTTGAGCGGTCAAGAGCTTTATTAGCTACCAACTTCCCTTTCTTAACGATTCCACCTTGTTCCAAACTTTTCTTATCGCCTATGCGCATATAACAGTGATTAAGCATTGCGTCCTGTCGCTTCAAAGCCTCGGTCTGTAAGGTATTACGACGATCCAGCTCTGCAATCGTATTAGCCTGCGCACCAACTTGCGATTGCAGTTGTGCTATGTCAAAGTCTTTTTGCTCAAGCTGTTGGCGTAGATTTGCAATCTCACGTTCCTTCTCGGCAATCTGGGCTTTGTAATTGCTGATAATCTGCTGCATTTCCTGGTCTAATACGTCACCACGCTCATTTTCACTAATTTGGCGTTCGAGTTCAGCGATGCGGATTTTCTGATTCTTTATTAGTTGTGCCAGATTGTCAATATTTTGCAAAGCATCATTGCGCGAAAGATTCTTCTCCTCGTTAATATTGGTAAACATCAGGTTTTCACCCCAGGCAATAGAGTCGAGGCTTGTGTTGATGACATTCAGCATGTTGCCGATATTGTTCATGCGACGTTCCTGCGTTTCGGCGGCAAATCGAAGTGAATCGCGCTCGGCAATAATGCTTGCTATTTCGGCGGTTGAGTGGCCACAGCTGCAGCATAGATATGCGGTAGCTATTGCCGTCGATAAAACAACTGTAATTTTTTTCATTGACTTATTTTCTCTTGAATCATATATTGTGCTCCTGGTTTCAAACGTGCGTTCTCCTTAACAGATGCGCCAATTTCATTCCACGAACGCAAATCATCAACTGAAACGCCGTAGTTTTCAGCGATTTTTAGAAGTGTATCACCGGGCTTAACTGTATAGAATACCACTTTTATCTGTGGTTCAGATGGTTTAGCGTCCTCTGATTGTAAATCTTCCTGAAGTTTATTAGTGGAGATGTCAGAAACTACATCGCGCGAGCCATCGCTGTATTTAATCAAGAAAACGGCCGAGTTGTCGACAGATGCTGTAGACGATACTGCCTTTTTGGGCTCCTTGGTAGTGCGGAATGTAATATGTTCGGTATTGCGCTTTAGATCCCAGGCCTGAATCTCTTTCCCCTCGCATAGGTATATAATATCGGCTGAGCGATCGAGCTTCTGCTTCTCACCCGATACGCGCTGTCCGTTTTCCTTAAAATATAGATTTCCCCTCTCTTTGTATTTAATTAGATAAATGTCTGAAGGGTTGATTGTGACAATGTTGGACGATTTAGAGAATATCGTGCCATTCTTAGGCTCCAATTTCACCTCTGTCTGACTGACCTGAAGCACCTTTCCTTTGAGTTCATCACCTGTACGCAGGATAACAACATCTTGAGCCATAGATGCACTCCAGGTGAGCGCAACGATTGTAAACACCAAGTAACGTATGCAATTCTTCATTGGGCAAATGTGAAGATTTCTTCAGTTTCCCCATGAAGAATTAGTTGACTTAGTTATACAAAAAAGACGTGGGAAACTGTCATCGTTGCTCGTCCCACATCTTGAGGCTCTGGCATGTGCCCTTCTCGTCAGAATGAACAACAGCAGATCCCACGCCGATAAGCAAGTATATAAATCACCTCATAACCTGCCGCTATTGTGCGAAGGTCATGAAGCATACATAATGGCTTACCTGCGGACATCTACCATTACTTCGTTATTTGACGAGAATTTGAAACTGCCAGATTTCAAGATGTCAAAAACAAAGCGCTGAGTAAACGCCTTTTCTAAATATGATTTAGAAAATTCCTCCCACTACCTCCCATTCATCTCTATGGATGGGCATATCGGCGTGGTCAGTAATTCCGTCACAAAGTTAAACATTTTTTTTATATAACTATATTTATCCTTTATTTTCGCTTGTTTAGGTGGTTGACTGCTCTAAATTTGCATAGACATTTTTGGCAGCCATTCTTTGCGTCAATGTATCTGCTGGCCTTGGAATCAATTCACAACTCAGTGGTGAACCTGTATGAAAATAAGCGGTTGCAGCGTTGTAGCTGCAACCGCTTATTTTTTGTGTTGGGGGAGGGGTTATCGGATCACTACCTTGGTGGTGAGGACTTCGCCGTTGGCTACCACGCGGAGTATGTACAGGCCGGGGGCTACGTCGCAATACATGCCTCCTTCATTGCGTGCGCTGGCGGCAAGGGCGCCTGTTGTGGTGAAGAGTTCGATTCGTTCGGCTACCTCCGACAGGTATATCTGACGACCATAGACATTGACCTTGACGGCAGTGGCGGCTACGTTGTCAACCCCGCTGGGGTTGGTGTCGTAGAATCGGTAGGCTGCGAGGCCATTGCCGGGGGCGTAGGTGTAGATGTAGGCACCGGGATTTTCATCTGAATTGTCGATATAGTGGTCGGCCCGTGCCTGGAATACCGTGTTGTTGGTGGTGCCGAGACCTTTGGCCGGAATCTGATAGAGTGATTCCATCGAACTGTAAGAGTGGGCCTCGTCGGTCGAGAGTACATCCCATCGATAGCCGCCGTTCTTTCCGTCGTGTCCGTCGCGCGGGCTTACGATGAGGTTGAGTTTGCCATACTTGAGCCATGAACCACCATTGTGGGTGGCTGCTGACGGACGTACTGATTCGTCGGTGTTGGTAAATGAGTCGTCGGCTTTGACTGTCTTTCCGGCCTTGAAGGTGTAGGGAGTTAGGGCTGTGGCTGAGCCGTTTACGTAGAATTGATCACCTTCACCCTTGATGATTACCGGCGCTGTGCCGAGCGATGTGGCCTTGGTGGGGTAGAAGTCGCCCAGGGTGCACACTTCGGTGGAGAGAACCTTACCACCGGTGGTAACTTTCCACCTGATCACCTTGTTGGTGGCGGCCACGGCTGCTAAGACGGTGAAATCGCCGGTGACATCTCCGGCTACTGCGCAGTGGTCGATTCGTCCACCCTCCGAGCATGTGAGCTCAGCGTGTTTCCACACGTTGCCGTTCTCTACATTCACCTTGTAGATGCAGAGGGGAGTTGTGGATATGTTGAGCACGAGGTTGGTGATGATGAGATTGTCGGCATCGTCCTTGATCACATCATTACAAGGGAAATATGAGCATTGTCCGCCATTGAGATTGATTTTGCCAAGATATTCGCCGGTGAGACGGTCGTAGCGGTCGAGGTAGAGGTTGGCGCTTGAAGAATTGGCGTCGCGCCCCGACACGTATACGCCATCGTTGCGCACAGCGAATCCGCGGTTGAACGAGCCTGAGCTCTCTTGCGTGAAGTTGTTCCACGGTGATGCGGTGCTTCTGATCCATATGTTTTTAAATTCATATGTGTCAACCATTGGGTAATCTACATCTTCAACTGTGGGTACATACTTGTCGGGGTCGTCGTCGCCGGTGTAGTTGGCGTAAGCGGCCTCATGTTCATGGCTAAAACCGTCGTAAACGCACACGGCATACCAGTAACCGGCTGTGAGGTCGGAGGGTAGGGTGTAAGAGTTGGTGTAGGTGATGCCAAGTAGGTATTGAGCATCGATGCCGTCACCGTCTGTGCTCTGGGCATCGGTTTTCGATACTGTTGAAGGCACGGCGTAAACTGAGTAGCGCACAATGCGGTTGCCATCGCTGACAGCACCCCAGGTCAGTTTGCTTCCGGCCAGTTGGAGGTCGGAGGGGGCTGCGTAGGTGTGCATGAACTCTGATTTCCATGTCACCTCGGGCTGGAGCACCTTGCCTCCTGAGGTTTTTTCCACCAGATAGTCGCCCAATCCGGTAGCCGAAGGCCCGCTGATGAAAGCGGTGCGGAACAGGCAATAGCCAGGAGCGTTGTTCTGGGTGTATTGGCGGTTGAGCTCAACCTCGGTGGCATATTCGGCCCAATATTCCTCAGTGTTGTTGCTGGCCAGGTCGGAGATTGACATGCTGGAGTAGTGGTGTCGTCCGGCTTTTGCGGCGGCGTTGCTCCACCAGTTGGTCAGCGGCCCATAGGGTGCTGTGGAGTGGTCGGTGTGCCAGTATATCTGTGGTGAGATGAAATCGATGTTGCCTGAGAACATCCACTGCAGCGGGTCGGTAAACTGGCCGTCATACTGCCAGTCGCTGGCCTTGATGCCATAGGACGTGGTGGAGGGGAGTCCGTATTTCGACGCCGATGCGCCACCTACTCCGGGAGGGCCGATTCCGAAGCGCACGTCGGGACGTATGTCAAGGATTTTCTTGTGGATGTCGGCCACAAGGGTATTTACGTTTTGGCGTCGCCAGTCGGTAAGGCTCAGTGTGGTACCACTGTCCTTATATGTTTGATAGTCGGCAGCATCCTCTTTCTTTGAGATGCCGTTGGGGTAGAAGTAGTCGTCGATTATCAAGCCGTCTACAGCATAACCGCCTAATATTTCGCTCACCACGTTAATCACATGGTCGTGCACACCCTTTATACCGGGGTTGAGATATTTGGCTGAGCCGTGGGCCATGATCCAGCCGTTTTTGATCCACTCCTTGTCGATGGTTGTGGTCCAGTCAGAAGCTGTCGACCAGCGGTAGGGGTTGATCCATGCGTAGAGCTCAAGGCCGCGCTTGTGGGCCTCCTCCACTGCGAAGGCCAAGGGGTCCCAGCCGGGGTTGGTGCCGCGGGTGCCGCTGACGTCAGATGTCCAGGGTGCGTAAGCCGACTTGTAGAAGGCATCGCTTCGCGACCTCACCTGGAAGCAGACGCCCGTCATGTTGGCGGCCTGCATCTTGTCGAGGTAGTCGGTCAAGACTTTCTTCTGTTCAGCTATTTTGGCTGAAGAGGTGCCAGTTTTGGCTGTGCCGGGCCAATCGAGACCCCACACGGTTGAAATCCATGTGGAGCGGAACTCGCGCTTGATGGCTTGCGCTTGCGTTGACGGCATCGCTACAGCCCCCAGCAGCGCGGCCAGCGCTAATGTCTTAAGGGTATTTTTCATCGGTCTGATTTATAGATTATTGTTTGTGATTTTTAGATTGTTGATTGTCATTTGGAATGTGGCGGATGTAAGGCGTCGCAGTCTGAGCCGACGTACACTCATGGCCACATCGTGCATAAATTAATGCAAATATACATTATTATGTGAACATTCGATGCTTTTTCTCTGTCAATTAACATTATTTTAGCGTTATTGCATTTATAGATTGTGCTTTTTTGCCGATTAATTCGTACCGTTCGGAAATTTGTGGTACATTTGTGATATATATGATATAATGAAGTTATGAGAGGTAGCTTGTTAAGAGCGCTTTTTGTCGCCGTGTTGTTAATGGCGGCTTTGTGTAGCTACGCTCAGTGCGAAAAGGAGATAAAGGATTTCTACGTAGCCTATATGCTCAATATTGAGGATGATGATGAAGCAAATCAGAAGCTGATGCAAGATCACATGTCGGCGCAGCTGATTGCGAGGCTTGCTGACTACAGTGCTCAATACGATGCCGACGCCGTGATTCATGCGCAAGATGTGTCAAAACATGGCATCGAATCGCTTGTGGTTTTGCCGTTGAGTCGTGAGAATCAGTACGAGGTGAAATACCAATGGGATGCCGAAAGCGAATACACCGTCATAATAGTGAATGCCATTTTTGCCGATGGCAAGCTACTCATACAGGATATTTACCCGATGGATGCGGGTTATACGACGATGTAGCTCCCACTCTGCCCGGCTCGTCGCAGTTTTTTCCTTTTTTTCGTACTTTTGCAATCGAAATAAAAGCAAATTCTCGTGGAAACAAGTATCTCTTACTACAATATAGACAGTAATATAAATAGCCTCTACGCCTCTATCAAAAATCTGATAGACGAGTCTCGCTCATCGATAGCTGTAACGGTCAACACGGCATTATGTCTGCTTAACTATGCTATTGGCAAGCATATTTTGCTTGAAATAGGGTATAAGGCGTATGACAAGTATGGAAAATCAATTCTTGCGACACTGTCGCAAAGATTGAGCGCTGAATATGGCCGGGGCTATACCTATTCGGCTCTTACCAGGATGGTTAAGGTTGCAAATACCTTCGATTCAGAAATGTTTGCGACATTGTCGCAAACATTGTCATGGAGTCATTTTATCGAGTTAGCTACTATTGAAGATGCAACCAAACGGTTGTATTATCAGCAAATGTCGGCTCACAACCATTGGAGCCTGCGGGAATTACGCCGCCGATCCTCCGCAGAACACCATGATATGCTGATGTTTCGGCTGCATCAGGATGCGGCCTTACACCATGGTGCGGGGAGACCTCGGCATCCAAACCAGCGTTAGCGCGAGCTCCGCAGCGCGGGGCGCGAATGTTAGACTATGGCAAACTCCGCATAGTGAGTACCGCCATAGGACGATGCCGCCGCAACACACCCCAAATGCTCCGTATCGCGGAGCACCCGGAAGTGACGATTCACACCATTGTAAATCGCACAGCTTTATTGTCACTCCGCGCCAGTGGCGGGAGGTGATTCGTCCTCGCAAGAGGTTGAATTTGGCTTATTTGGCCTAACTTATAAAATTTTATGTTTTTTGTGTGAGCTATTGTATGATTCAAAACTAATTTTTAATTTTGTCGTCGCAGACCGCATCGCAGAGCCCGGTCAAGGGCAATGTGGGAGGGGCTGTGACTGACATACGAAAAGCGTTTACTTGACGCTCTTTCTTGACATTGCGAAATCTGGAAAATTTCAATCTTCGTCAAGAATGAAGCAAACGGTAGATGCCTATGTGGATATGTTTTTAGCGTTAGCATCCTACGCGTGAGCGTTGGTTGTGGACGATTGGCATATTTCCGCGTGAGGCTCTGCGCGTTTGCTCGTTCAACGAAGATGGGCATTCCAGAGCCTCGCAATGTGAACGAGCAAACAGTACGGCTCTCACGCTTTTTTTGTTGAATACAAACGTCCTACTGTGAGCCTATGGACAATTTGCTCAAATGCCTCAATGAAAAAATTCAATTTGAAAATGTTGGCTTGGCTGATGAGTTTTGTACTTTTAAACTGTCTTGTTTGCAGGGCAGAAACAAAAGTACCTTGTCTCATCTTTTCTGGAAATGCAGATAAGGAATACTGCATTGACCTTTCTTCGCTCAACAGGATTACCTTCGGTGACATTTCTATGGTAATTTCTTCATCAAAAGATGCACGTAAAAATTCCGTTGAGTTGTTATACTCCCTATATCATCATCTCGAAATAGGGGACGAAATACCTACCGATAATGTATCATCGGTAGACTCGATTTATGATGATTCGACATCTCGAATTTTCGTGGATTCAAAATCCAAATTATTGTATCTCCAATCGTCGGACGACACTAAATTCCAAATTGGAATATTTAATGTAAGCGGCAACTTGCTACTTAAATCAGAATTATATAATGGAGATGCTGTTACGCTCGAAAACCTTTCTTCAGGAGTCTATATTGCGGTATCATCAAACGGCAAAACTACTTTAAACTTAAAATTCATCCTCAACTAACCAATCATAATGAAAAAAGCACTAAAGAAATCTCCAATCGTTTTTGGCCTTCTTTCTCTCATCGCGTTCATTACATTTGCTAAACAAGAGAAAGTTATTCAAATCTTCAGCAAAGGAGAAATAGTTCAAGAATACCCCATTGATGCGATAGACTATATTGAAATTAATGACCTGATTCCTGCACCGGATAATGTTAATGCGTCTGTAACAAACAATCAAATCACAATCAAATGGAGTCCTGTCGAGGGAGCAACATATAATCTCTATCGTTCGCCTGATAATACGAATTTCACGTTACTTGCTTCCAAACTTACTGAAACGAACTACACTGACACGAAACCCTTACGAGGTTCAAACTTCTATCGTGTCAAGGCTGTCATCGGAGATGTTGAGAGTGGATTCTCTCATTCGGTTACAGCCACGTTAACCAACGAAGTACTTGATAGCGGCATCTATCTAGGCATTACCGGTTTTAATCAAGCGATTTATGATTTCGAGGTAGTAAAACTAACAGAAAGTTCAGTCTCCGGTTTCAACAATTTTATAGATGGTCTGATTATGAAGAATGGTACGTTGCTTTACTATTCGGTAGACCAAGCTCTGAATACATTGCAGGCTACCGAACTTCCGTCTGATATTTCTACAGCAGCTATTGTTACTTTTACAGATGGTCTGGACCAGGGTTCATTTATGATGGATGGAGTCTCTTATGATGATGAAATGGAATATCTTGATGCACTTAACCGCCGCATTAAGAATGAAACAGTTTCAGGACAACCCATTACAGCATATTCTATCGGCATACGAGGTAAAGACGTCAGTGACATCAATATGTTCCGTACCAATCTTGCGAAACTTGCTTCGTCAGCAGATAACGCTACTGAGGTTACGAGCATGGCAGAAGTGAATGCTAAATTCAAGGAAATTGCTGAGCAACTTTCTCAAAGCAATTACGTTCAGACTATCAACCTTAAAATGCCTGGTCTTTCCAACGGTACTCGCGTTCGTTTTACCTTTGATAATGTTAATGCTGCTAATAAATCACAAATCTATATTGAGGGTAAATTTAACCTGAAAGACAAATCGCTTGAAGAAGTTCAGTATGTTGGCTTAACTTCCACGTCAGGCACTATTGTCAAAGGTACAGTAGATGGTATATTTGTAAACTTTGCTTTTGAAGGTGTTCATACAGATAACAATGTATTAATCAAGAGTGAGTTTACAGACGAATGGACTTATGTTGCCTCAAATAATACATGGCAAATTAACTCAGAGTTTGACAAAACCGAAAACTCAGACATCGTAACTGAACGTAGTTCTGCTGTCATCATGCTGGTTCTTGACTGCTCAAGCTCTCTTGCAGATGATTTCGTAAAAGCTCAGACAAATGCTAAAGACTTCATTAATAAACTTCTCGAGAATTCTGCAAATCCATATGAAGTGTCATCAGTAACATTAGACGCTAACGATATAACTTTAGGGATAGGTAATAGTTACACATTAACTGCAATGATACACCCTTCTACAGCTCTTCTTAAGAGTATTATATGGACATCTTCTAATGAGTCTATTGTCTCTGTTAATCAAAATGGGATAGTGACAGGCATATCATCAGGGAAAGCTGAAGTTAAGGCCACATCGAAAGATGGAGATCATTCCGCAATATGCAAAGTTTGGGTCATTACGCATATTAATTCTTTGACATTGACGCCTGCAAGTGTTGTAATGCACACAGGTGAAACATTGGAAGTAACAGCTTCATATTCTCCGATAAATGCCGACATTACCAATCTTAAATGGTCTAGCACTAATGTTGATATCGCTACAGTTGACCAAAATGGTGTGATTACAGCTAGCTCTAAAGGTGAGGCGATAATTAGTGCTACAACTACCGATGGGTCCAATATTGAAGCTAATTGCTATGTTAAAGTTCTGGATAACGGTCATGATTATATCAATGGGCATGAATACGTTGATTTAGGATTGCCAAGCGGCTTGAAATGGGCAACAAATTCGATGAGTGGCAGTTTCGCATGGGGAGAAATTGAAACGAAGTCAAATTACCTCGAAAGCAACAGTATTACAACGGGAAAGAATCTGGCCGACTTTTCAGGGAATCCCCAATACGACGTAGCCCGAGCACAATGGGGTGGCTCATGGAGAATGCCGAGAAAGAGTGATTATGAAGAATTAATCACCAAATGTAGATGGGATTATAAGTGGCTTACAGGGCCAGAGTATGGGTATTATGGCACAGGTGGCTTTGTCGTCACAGGCCCCAATGGGAATACATTAATTATCCCTATCGGCAGTGGTGGGTCTGAAATCAAATACTACTGGACTTCTACGCCTTATAATGATAACTATAGTTTAGCATACAGCTTAAGGCTCGGAGGAACTTATCACAACATACAAGAGTTAGATTACTCCTATAGATTCCATGCATTGGAGATAATTGCAGTATCAGATTAGTCTTGAATGCTTCGGTTAATTCCTAACGGACAAGTGGAATTATTCGTTCCAACACGCTAATTCTTACTGCGATGGACAAGGATATGCCTGTCACACATGCCAAGGGTTTTGTCACTTCTACGCCTTTCAGACCCGTAAGATGTCCTCAGAGTTGCCCTGCGGTATTGTTTCTGCGACGGCGAAGACTTCCTGCGGGTTCATTGACTCAAAAGGGAACACGCTGCACCTCTACATCATCGGCGGTAAAAAAGTCATGGTGAGATAATCCTCGCTGACAACACTTATAAAAGCGGCGAAGCACCAACCTGCCTCGCCGCTTTTATAAGTGTATCGGTTGAGAAAATATGAAGCAAATTTTCTTTATTAATGGGTATTGTCACCAAGATTTGTAACTTTTATGTACATTTGAACCCAGAAAGGAGAGCTCCCGTCAGTAGCTTTCGGCCGACTTTGGGACTTCTTTAAATATGCCCGGCTTGTTGCTATGCTCAGAGGGGAACACAGAGCATATAGAGCTGATGATGCTTGGAGATGATAACATTAAAGTAGCGCAATATCTCACGGAGTTGCCTGAAAAGAAGTGGTTCTTGGACAAACTAAATCGATCTATAGAAATCGCTCGGGGAAATCAAGTTTCGGATTTAATTTAAAAATATAGAGGCAATAACATCAATTGACATAAAAAGAAATCGGATGCCTTCGAACGAGGAATATTGCCTCGTATATAACGATCAGTGTGGAATTGGTGTAGAAGTAAATTGTAAAAATTACATGTCATTGTGTATGTCGTTGAGTTATTTGACTGATAAGCGGTCAATGTTGATGGCGGCTCGTGATGGCGGCACTATACCCGATGGATGCGGCTTGGCCATATTGCGATAATATTTAGGAAAATTTCACGTTATTGCTGTAAATAACAGTAGTAACAATGAAACAGTTATCTCTATTCGGCGGAATATTCGCGACCTGCATTCTTGTGTCTTGCTCTGGTGATGAAGAACCAGCTTTCCCAGTCTTTATGCAGCCATCATCTATAGTAACAACGGATGCTGATGGCGACAATCAGACATTTGAGTATGATGATTATGGGAGAATTGTGGCCTGGACTCTTAAGTCGAATGGCTCATACAACCCGCATTTTTATTCGGCTAATTACTCTTATCCGGATGGGAACACAATAAAAGTAACTGCGCAGGAGGCGTGGTTAAACCAACGGCGAAATTTTGAGGAAACCATAGTATTGCAGAATGGCAGAGCCTCAAAATCGGAGGGGACATTCATCTTTACCGAGGACGACAGTCAACGACTCAGGAAAACCTATCGGCTTGAATTCGCCTATCTTCCGACCAGCCACCTTAATGTCGTTAAGCATGCCGAGGTGGTGGGTATTGGCGACGACCTTAAAGCTGATGCTTGGGATAAGGCATGGACATGGGAAAATTATTTGATATGGGAGGATGGCAATCTGAAAGAATATCAGGATTTTAATGGTAAATCCTCGATTTATCGAACGACTAAATACGATTATTTGGATGATGAGGCCGGTTATCCAGTGATTGTTCCGATAGTGATTAACAATGCTCATCATATGCCGCTAATGATGCAAGGTGTTTTCGGGCGTAATTCAGAAAATTTGGTCAAATCGGCGGCTAAATTTGATGAAAACGGCAATTATTCATTCACATGGGAATATGCATATCAACTTGATGGGTCCAGGGTAAGTGAGTATACAGAAACGGTAATCGACAGTTATGATATTTCTAACCCCATATCCTATAAAGTGAATTGGACCGCAAAGTGAAAGAGCCACCCTTGTGCATATATAACTTTGCGTTGCCGCAGCCATGAGTTAAGCATCCTCACAGACGGTGCGGAGGCGGGGATTTTCGGCGAAAAATTAAATTTTGGAGGGGAGAAGAGTATTATTTCAATCAAAAGTGCTAACTTTGTCGTTCAAAATCGAAACAACACAAATTATGCGCCACTTTCTCATAATAGTAGTCTCGTGCTTGCTGCTGACATCGTGCGGCGAATATCAACGTGCGCAAAAGAGCAAGGACTATGATTATAAATTCGAATACGCCAAGCGTGCCTTCGAAGAGGGGAAGTATGTACAGGCCGCTACGCTGCTTGAGGAGTGCATCACCGTGTTCAAGGGTAGTGACAAGGCCGAGGAGTCGCTCTATCTGCTGGGTATGAGCCACTTCAAGAATAATGACTACGTGTCGTCGGGTCCTTACTTCAAGTCGTATTACAACCGCTACCCCAAGGGTAAATATGCCGAGATGGCGCGCTACTACTGTGGTTACGGCTACTATCTCGATTCGCCCGATCCGCAGCTCGACCAGTCGGGCACAATCAAGGCAATCGAGGAGTTGCAGGGATTCCTCGACTACTTCCCCCGCAGCTCCTACGTGCCCCAGGCGCAACAGCAGATCTTTGACTTGCAGGATAAGCTGATGCTCAAGCAGCTGCAAAACGCCCAGCTGTATTACAATCTCGGCAACTATATGGGCAATAACTATGAGGCTTGTATCGTTACCGCAAAAAATGCCATTAAGGATTATCCCTACTCCAAATATAAGGAGGATCTCGAATTTCTGATGCTCAAGGCCCGCTATCAGCTGGCCAACCAGAGTGTCGACGAGAAAAAGATGGATCGCTTCCACGACGTTGTCGATGAGTACTACTCATTCATCACCACATATCCCGACTCACCTCATCGCAACGAAGCCGAGACAATATTCAAAATCGCACAGAAACACGTTAAAGAATAAAATAAAACCCGATGGACTATAAGAAAACCAACGCTCCGCTCAACACCGTGACCCGCGACATGATCGAACTGTCGTCGGACACTGGCAACGTTTACGAAACCGTTTGCATCATAGCAAAACGCGCCAATCAGATTGCCGATGAGATGAAGCATGACCTCTCCAAAAAGCTTAAGGAATTTGAATCACTCAACGACCCCATCGAGGAAGTCACCGAAAACCGTGAGCAGATTGAGATTTCGCGCTACTACGAGAAGCTTCCCAAGCCCACGCTTATCGCCGCACAGGAGTATCAGGAGCACAAAATTCACTTCCGCAACCCCGTAAAGGATAAGCCCAATCTCGACTAAAATGCCTCTACGGCATGGTGTCGGGGCACGTAACTTGCGGCTTTGCTACACCATTAGCCGGAATTTGTGCCGAAATAGCAAAAAATCGCACATTGTGCATGTTTGTTAAAAAAAATATGCTTACCTTTGTGCCGCTTTTTAAATATCATATTAATCAATAAACTCCGAAAGAATGTACTTGAATTCTGACGACAAAGTTAAAATCTTCGAGACATACGGTAAGGGCAAGACTGATACTGGCTCACCTGAAGCACAGATAGCATTATTCTCGGTCCGTATAGCTCATTTGACTGAACACCTCAAGTCAAATCACAAAGATTATAGTACTGCACGCGCTTTGAAGGCTCTCGTTGGTAAACGTCGCCGCCTCCTCGATTACCTGATCAAGAAGGACATCAACCGTTACCGCGCCATCATCGCTCAGAAGGACCTCGGCATCCGTAAGTAAGCGATTGCCCAAATCCTCAACCCATCACAAGGCCGCTGCTCCCCAGGAGTCGCGGCCTTATTGCTTATCACTATGTTTTTATCGGCCGATTTTACCTGTCAACTTCACCGCTTGCCCGGATGGGCGATGCTGATTGTCATGTGCTTGATCATCGGATCGCCCATGGCTGAAGGCGCGTCACCCTCTGTGCCCGACGATCCAGCCTCATCCCCATTGTGCTTTATGGCCTACGATGAGATTTACCGCAGGGATGCAATTGAGCTTACGCCCGATTCCACGGTTGCATTGCAATGGCCGGTGGCACCGATAAAGGGGTATGTTGAGGTGCGTGCATCGGTGAGGGGCAACGGAGATCGTTTTGGCGCATCTCATCAGCGTTGGGGCTTGAAATGGGGGGATAAGGAAGGCCGAATTTACAGAGTGGCGGTGAGCTGGGGGAATACCAACTTCGGCGACTTTACCGACCGCCGTTATCTCCGCACCGACTTAATAGAAAACGATAGCGTAGTGGATTCGCATTATTATTATAAAGATGTGGATCTTTACGACGGTGTCAATACGCTGGCGCTCGAATTTGAGTCGGGAAGGCTCAACGTGTCAGTAGGAGCACGCCGATTGGCGGAAGCGTTTTCGTCGCCAATGTCACTTACTATACCTGATAGTATGGAGGTGTGGACAGATGCCCCGCTGGCAATTAACGTAATAGATGTGCGCTCATGGCCCGACTACGCCGTGCTATATCCGCCTGTTTGGGCATATGATGAACTGTATGAGCATATAGCGGCCTCTACCGACACGATGGAGGCATTTTGGAGTTATTTCGACCGCATTACCGATGGGCCCGGCACTCAGTTAGGTGGCCGTTATCTGCTGGCTACGGTGCGTAATGACGATGGAGGATATGACATAGTGATGGTTGACGGATGGCGTGTCAATCCGGGCATATGGCAGTGTGGCACACTCAAGGGAAGGCTTATTCCGTCGATTTTCATCGACACCTACACCCTAAGCTGGCGCAATGCCGAGGGGCGATGGATTCATGGCGAGAATGACCTGTCGGCCACTGTGTCCAATGCGTCGTTGCTTACCCTCCGATTTCCTCACGTAAACTCCACCTTGCGATTTAGTCGTGTACCCCTGTCGCAGCTTCGTCATCCCGGGTTTTAGGCATATTCAGCCCACAGATCTTGGTAAATACCCCGGCAAATGCTAAAATTATGTTATTAAATCTTAATTATACTTTATTTTTGCATATAATTCAAAAAAATGGAGTAGGTTTGCATTGCCTAAACATGCAAACACAGTGAAAACTAACCTAAGTTCCCAGATTAAGCTCGATCAAGTGCCCCGTAGGTACTTTGCCCCACAGGGCGAAATCGAGATAGCGGAGATGACCCGCGAAGAAAAAACCTATACTCGCATATTTGAAAACATGAACGATGGCAGCGACTATATCGCTGGCCACGTTGCACGTATTATTAAGGAAAACGTTGAGCACAAAGGGCATTGCGTCATAGCTTTGGGCGCAGGTCTGAGTCTGCACAACGTTTATGCCAAGCTTATAGAGATGCGTCGCAACTGCAAGGTATCGTTCAAGGATGTGATAGTGTTCAACATCAGCGAATTTTACCCCTTGGAGGAAGGAGCGCCGAGTACATTCACGCGCCTTAAGGATGTATTCCTTGATCATGTGGATATTGATCCCGCTAACATACATACACTCAACGGCAATGTAGCCCGCGAAAACGTGTACGAATACTGCAAGAGCTACGAGCAGGAGATAGCACAGTGTGGTGGTCTTGACCTCGCATTATGTGAGGTAGGTCCCCAGGGAGCCTTGGCGTTCAACGAGCCTGGCTCGCTCGCAACCAGCATGTGCCGTCTGACATTGCTTTCGAGCGAAATGCGCCATTACGTGGCTTCAACCTATGCAAAGGATACTACCCCCACCACAGCCATTACCCTGGGTATTGGTAACATACTCTCATCTAAGAGAGTGATAACAATGGCATGGGGTGAGAATTCGGCAAAAATAATAAAGGAGGCAGTCGAAGGCCCAATCACGCCAAATGTGCCCGCATCGTTCCTCCAGTCGCACAACCACGTGCGCATGGTGATTGACCTCCCCGCGGCCGAGGATCTGACACGCATCAGCCAGCCCTGGAAAGTGACATCATGCGACTGGAACGACAAGCTTATCCGCCGTGCCATCGTATGGCTCTGCTATGAGACTGGAAAGCCCATTGTCAAGCTCACCAACAAGGACTATATGGATTATGGTCTTGGTGACCTGGTGACACGATTTGGCTCAGCATACAATGTGAATATTAAGGTATTCAACGAGTTGCAGCATACTATCACCGGCTGGCCCGGAGGCAAGCCCAACGCCGACGACACCTATCGTCCAGAGCGCGCCACTCCCTATCCCAAGCGTGTGATTGTGTTCAGCCCTCACCCCGACGACGACGTAATCTCAATGGGTGGCACACTGAAACGCCTTGTAGACCAAGGGCATGATGTGCACGTAGCCTACGAGACCTCAGGCAACATTGCCGTGGGCGATGAGGATATGGAACGCTACTTCATCGTGATGAAGAAAATTGCAGACGCTTTCGGCATCAACACTCCTGAATATCAGCAAAAGCATAAGGAAATCCACGAATTCCTCGCTCAAAAGAATCCTGGTGATATTGATATTCCTGATATCCGCTTCATGAAGACAATGATTCGCCAGGCTGAAGCATCGATAGCTTGCAACTACATAGGTGTTAAACCCGAAAATGTTCACTTCCTGCGTCTTCCCTTCTACGAGACAGGAGCTATCAAGAAAGGTGACCTCACCGAGAAGGATATAGCGATAGTGCGCGATCTTATCACTAAGGTTAAGCCCCATCAGATATTCGTAGCCGGCGACCTTGCCGACCCCCATGGCACACACCGCGTCTGCACCGATGCCGTACTCGCTGTGATCGATGAGGTGAAAGATGAGGAATGGATGAAAGATTGCCGTATATGGATGTACCGCGGAGCATGGGCCGAGTGGGAAATCGACCATATCGAGATGGCAGTGCCCATCAGCCCCGAGGAGTTGCGCTTCAAACGTAACTCAATCCTCAAGCATCAGTCACAGATGGAAAATGCCCCCTTCCTGGGCGATGACGACCGTCTGTTCTGGCAGCGTGCCGAGGAGCGCAATCGTGGCACCGCACGTCTGTACGAGGATTTGGGTCTGGCAAGCTACGAAGCCATTGAGGCTTTTGTGGAATACCATCCCATCCGCGAGGCCAACGAAAAATAGATCCCAAAGATATTAGATTAGTACAATTTTGTTTTAGTAGAATGATTTGTTTCGTAAATGGCTTGTGAACAGCTGTAATCTAAATGAGATAAAGCAACAACAAATAAGTGAATCATAGGTTAAGAAGTCCGGTGGCTCGTGAGAGTCGCCGGATTTCATGTTTAATAGGAAATAAGTAGATGCGAAATTTCAAGAAATCAAGGGGCGGATTGGCGGGAGTTTAGTATCTTTGTGCTACTATAAGAATATGAAGAATATCAATCCCAGGGAAATAAGTATCATCGACTTTGACTATCCATTGCCCGACGAGAGGATAGCGAGACATCCTTTGCCCGACCGCGACCAATGTAAGCTGCTGGTAAGGCGGGGAGATGGTGCGTTGGAGGATCACCGATTTGACGAGCTACCAGAGTTGTTGCCGTCCAACTCAGTGCTGATCTACAATGATACGCGTGTGATAAATGCGCGTTTACGCTTCCGTAAGGGTGAGGATGGAGAGGGTGCATTAATTGAGGTGATGCTGCTCGATCCTGCCAATCCCGCGGATTATGCCCAGAATTTCGCTCAGACACGCACGTGCTCATGGCACTGCTTTGTGGGAAATTCAAAGCGATGGAAGGATGCGCCACTCACAGCCAAAGTGACACTTGACGGGCAAGATATCACCCTTTGCGCCACACGCGTGGCACGCGAGGGACGCACATCGATTGTGCGATTTGATTGGAATGACTCCAACGTCACTTTCGCCCAGCTGCTCCAGGCCGCTGGTGAACTACCCATACCGCCTTATCTCAATCGTGCCACCGAGGAGAGCGATCATCATGATTATCAGACTGTATATGCCGATGTCGAAGGGTCGGTCGCTGCGCCCACGGCCGGTTTGCACTTCACGCCGAAGGTACTTGCCGATATAGCGGAGCGCGATATACCTCGACGACATGTCACCCTGCATGTTGGAGCCGGTACATTCCAGCCCGTTCAGACCGACAAAGTAGGTGAGCACCCCATGCACAGCGAATTTATATCCGTGGGGCGCGACCTTATTGCGGAATTGGCTGCCACCAGCCGCCGAGTGATAGCAGTGGGCACTACATCGGTGCGCACCCTCGAGTCGCTCTATCATGCCGGTGTGGCTATTCTACAGGGCCGATGGACGGGAGAGGTGGAGCAATGGTCGCCTTATGAGGTGAGCGACAAGTGGCCAACCGTGAGTGAGGCCCTTACTGCTATCATGGATTACCTTGACCAACATCAGCAATCCACGTTTGTGGCTTCGACGCGCATCATCATTGCCCCGGGATACGATTATCACATAGTGAGCGGCATGGTCACTAATTTCCATCAACCACAATCAACGTTGTTGCTGCTCGTGTCGGCATTTACTGATGGCGACTGGCTCCCCATGTATCGACACGCTCTCGAAGCCGGATACCGATTTCTGAGTTACGGTGATGCCGAATTACTCCTTAAAGATTGATCGAGATGGACGACAGAATAAGACTTTTACCCGACTCAGTAGCCAATCTTATTGCCGCAGGCGAGGTGATTCAACGTCCCTCCTCGGTGGTGAAGGAGCTTGTGGAAAATTCCATTGACGCTGGCGCAACCGAGGTGCAGCTGATAGTAAAGGATGCCGGACGTACACTGATCCAGGTTATTGATAACGGTTGTGGCATGTCGCCCACTGATGCGCGTATGGCTTTCGAACGTCATGCCACCTCAAAGATTGTTAAGGCCGAGGACTTGTTTACGCTTATGACCATGGGATTTCGCGGCGAGGCGCTCCCGACAGTAGCTGCCGTAGCCGATATCGACCTGCGCTCGATGCCTCACGGCGAAAGTATTGGTATCCGACTTATTATTACTGATAATAAGGTTGAGAGTCATAACCCCGAAGCATGTGTGCCGGGTACCAACATAATGGTGAAAAATATATTCAGCCGACTGCCTGCGCGACGAAAATTTCTTAAGCGCGATGCGGTGGAGCTGAGCCATATAGTACATGAATTTGAACGTTTGGCCCTTGTAAATCCAAGTGTTGAGTTCACATTGATGCATAATGGCACGGTGATGCATAAGCTGAGTAAAGCTCCGTTGAAGCAGCGTATCGCCGACCTGTTCGGCAAAGCTGTGGGACATCAGCTCATACCCGTCGAGGCCGATACCACGTTGATAAAAATCAGTGGTTTTGTGGGCTTGCCCGAACATGCCCGCCGCCGCAATGCGCTGCAATACTTCTTTGTCAACGGACGCAATATGCGCCATCCATATTTTCATAGGGCGGTGATGCAGTGCTACGACAATCTTATTGCCGCTGACGCTCATCCTGTGTATTTCCTTAACTTCGAGGTCGATCCCACCACTATTGACGTTAACATCAGCCCTACGAAGAATGAGATAAAATTTGAGAATGAGCAAGCTATCTGGCAGATTCTTACGGCATCAATCCGTGAGTCGTTGGGACGATATAACGCAACACCGGCTATAGATTTTGACCGTGAGAATGCTCCCGAAATCCCTGCGTTTGACCCGTTGAGCAGCACAGGGAGTGCCCCAATTGAGCACGATCCGAGTTTCAATCCCTTTACATCACCATTCCGGTCGGAGCTCGGCGGACTGTCGGGGAGTGTGATTAACGGAGGAGCCCCGTCAGCTCATAAAGGTGTGCCGACAGCCCGCGAGAGGGTTGCAAGTCAGTTATCCAACTGGGATAAACTTTATGCCGATTTCCACCGCGGGTCGGAAGACGCACAGGTATCCACCGCGTCGAGCGCTCTCAATGAAGTGGACAATGCGCAACTTGACCTTGACGACAATGGAATGCCCACAACTTTGCTACAGCTACGCAACCGATATATTATTTCACCATCGTCAACCGGGCTGATGGTGGTCGATCAGCACCGAGCACATGAACGTGTGCTTTATGAGCAATACCTTGCGATGGTCGAGAGTGGCGCTATGGCTACCCAGCGCCTTATATTCCCTGAGAGCGTCGAACTCACTATGACTCAGAGCATCATGCTTGAGACGGTTCTCGATCAGGTGACAGAGATGGGATTTGACCTTTCGCCGCTTGGCAATAATGTATGGGCCATCAATGGTCAGCCGGCCGTAATCGACAAGGGTAATCCTAAAGAGGCATTGCTTGCCATAATTGATGATTTCAGCACTACGGGCATTGACCCATCGCAGGATTTGTACTCAAGGGTGGCGCAGTCAATGGCCCGAGCCTCAGCGATACGCCCGGGTCAGGTGTTGACACAACCGGAGATGGAGAGGTTGCTCAGCGATCTGCTCAAACTCGCAACTCCCAATTATACCCCTGATGGGCGCACGGTGATATCGATAATACCGATGGCGGATATTTCGCGCCTTTTTGAGTGATGTGAGCGTCTATATTGAATTTTCGTTGCGGTATTGACGCGGTGATTGTCCGGTGTGGTGTTTGAAATATTTCCCAAAAAACGACTGATTGGGGAATGACAGTTCTGCGCTGATTTCCTTGATGCTCATGTCCGAAGCCGAGAGAAGCATCTTGGCCTCGAGGATCACATATAAGTCAATCCATTCTCCGGCGGTGCGACCGCTGCACTCCTTTACTACTGATGACAAGTGCTTGGAAGTGACGGCAATATGGTCGGCGTAGAACGACACGCTCCGCTCATGCTTGAAGTGCTTTTCAACCAGCTGCAGGAATTTGTAGTACAGCTCATCGCTACGTCGTCGCGAAGTGCTTGGTGTGTTCACGATATAATGTGAATAAACGCCGATGGTTTCGTAAAGTATAGTCTCGCCTAAGTGGCGAAGAATGAGGTCATTGTCGTTTGGACGGTCTTTGCGGAGCATGATTCGCTGCAGCAGATCGTGAAGCATGGTCTGAGTGGTGAGCTCCTCGCTGGAAATCTTGATAACCGGTGTTTCGTTGGAGTGCAGAAAGCACATCACTACGCGCGACATATAAGGTATGGTGCCGGAGAGGGTGCGCATTGAAGCCACGATGGAGAATCCTTTGAAATCTGATGATGTGGTGACCCCCTGGAGTGTCTGACCCGGGCCGAGCACCATCATGCTGCTGGGGGTGAGCTTGTGATCGGCAAGGTCAACTGATAGCGTGGCTTCACCCTCGACACACACTACCGATACAGCCGAGTTGAGTTTGATGGGGAGTTCAAGATGCGACAACAGGTCGGTGCTGTTGACCAAAAGCAGCCCCATATTGACATTCACTGCCCCTGCTGACAGGGGCAGTGATGTTAATCTGGCTAATTTACGGAATGTGTTATTGACCATCAGTGCGATTGGGTTTACAGCTGGTCAATGAGGGCTTGGAACGCTTGAGCTATTGCCTCGGCATCCTTACCGCCTGCTTGGGCGAATCCTGGCTGGCCGCCACCTCCACCCTTGATGGCTTTGGCTGCGTTTCGCACCATTGTTGAGGCGTTGTGTCCCGATTTCACCACATCGTCGGTGAGCATTACCGACAATAGAGGCTTGCCGCCCATATCGGTTGTGGCTGCTATGAATGCGGTATTTTCGGGTGATAGAGCTCGCACGTTGAAAGCTACGTTTTTCACTACGTCGGGCAGGCGTACACCCTGAAGAGTCACAACCTTGATGCCATTGACTGTGGTGCTTTGTTCAAGACGCTGCTTGGCAAGGTTGGCCACTTTCTCGGCCATGTATTCTTCGGCTTGGCGACGGAGCTCGGCGTTGTCCTCAAGCGATTTACGCAGTGCCTGCACGAGGTTGGGGGCGTTGTTGAAGAGCTGCCCTATCTCTTTGAGAGTGTCTGACATCTCATCGATCGCGTTCTCCATCCTTTCGCCGGTTATTGCTTCGATACGGCGTATGCCTGCGGCGATAGAGCTTTCGGAGATGATTCGTATCATGCCGATATTACCGGTATTGGCCACGTGTGTGCCGCCACACAGCTCAACCGAGTCGCCGTACTTGATCACACGCACCTCATCACCATATTTTTCGCCGAACAGAGCCATGGCTCCCATCTGGCGTGCGTCGGCGATGGGCACATTGCGGTGTTCATCGCGGGGTATTGCCATGCGCACACGGCGGTTGGCAAGGTGCTCCACCTTACGTATCTCCTCGGGAGTGAGTTTCTGGAAGTGGCTGAAGTCGAATCGTAGCACCTCGGGTGATACGAACGATCCGCGCTGCTCCACGTGTGTGCCGAGTACCTCTCGCAGTGCTTGGTGCAGCAGGTGAGTTGCGGTATGGTTGGCCGATGTGGCTTCGCGGGCGTCCATGTCGACCTTGGCTTCGAATGTGGCTGTGACATCGGTGGGAAGCTTTTCGGTGATATGTACACCGATACCGTTCTCACGCTTGGTGTCAACCACTTGTATCACCTCATCGCCGTTAATCAGCTGGCCTCGGTCGCCCACTTGACCACCCATTTCGGCGTAGAAAGGTGTCACTGATAGAACTACCTGGTAAAACTCGCGGTTTTTCTGCTTCACCTTGCGGTAGCGGAGTATCTGGGTGGGGGTTGAAGTCTCGTCATAGCCAACAAACTTCTGCTCACCTTCGCGCACTGTCATCCAGTCGGTGGCCTCGACTGCGGCAGCATTGCGGGCGCGTGTCTTTTGAGCTTCCATCTCAGCGTCAAACTCCTTCTGATCAAGGCTCATTCCACGCTCCTTGAGTATGAGCTGGGTGAGGTCGAGGGGGAACCCGTAGGTGTCGTAGAGGGTGAAGGCGTCCTTGCCCGAAATCTCTGTCTTGCCGGCTTTTTGCGCCTCGGCAATTTTTGAGTCAAGTAGCTTCATGCCGTTCTCAAGGGTGCGGAGAAATGAATCCTCCTCTTCCTTGATTACCTTGATTATCAAGTCGCGTTGATTTTTTATTTCGGGATATGCCTCACCCATCGAGTCGATAAGGGTGTCGACTAATCGATAAATAAAGGCATCCTTTTGGCCAAGGAATGTATAAGCGTAGCGGATGGCACGGCGCAGGATACGGCGTATCACATATCCCGCCTTGGCGTTGCCGGGTAGTTGAGAGTCGGCTATGGCGAATGCTATCGTGCGCACATGGTCGGCGATTACACGCATTGCCACGTCTACGTCCTTGTTTTCTCCATATTTCTTGCCTGAGAGTGCCGATATTGTGTTGATAAGCGGGGTGAATACATCGGTGTCGTAGTTTGAGGTTTTCCCTTGCAGGGCCATGCATAAGCGTTCGAAGCCCATGCCGGTATCAATCACCTTGGCCGGGAGGGGCTCCAGCGAATGGTCAGCTTTGCGGTTATACTGCATGAACACCAGGTTCCAGATTTCGATCACCTGCGGATGGTCATGGTTTACCAGGGCAGCGCCATCGATTTTTGCACGTTCTTCGTCACTGCGCAGGTCGATGTGTATTTCCGAGCAGGGGCCACAAGGTCCGGTATCGCCCATTTCCCAGAAATTGTCGTGCTTGTTGCCGTTGATGATGTGGTCTTTGGGGAGGTGTTTTTCCCAATAGCTTGCAGCCTCGTCGTCGCGGCTCAGTCCATCTTCCTCTGAACCCTCAAATACGGTGGCATACAGGCGCTTGGGGTCGAGATGCAGCACGTCTACGAGATATTCCCATGCCCAGTCGATAGCTTCTTTCTTGAAGTAATCGCCAAACGGCCAGTTGCCGAGCATCTCGAACATTGTGTGGTGCTAGGTGTCGTGGCCCACTTC
>CAZFEU010000013.1:0-48525 GCA_964517875.1 uncultured Muribaculaceae bacterium
CAAAAACTGAAACAAAATGCCAAGATCAGTAAACCACGTAGCTTCAAGAGCTCGCCGTAAAAAAATCCTGAAACTCACCCGCGGTTACTTCGGTTGCCGTCGTAATGTGTGGACCGTTGCCAAAAACACATGGGAAAAAGGTCTTACCTACGCCTACCGCGACCGTAAGAACAAAAAACGCGAATTCCGCGCTCTTTGGATTCAGCGTATCAACGCTGCCGCACGTCAGGAGGACCTCACCTACTCTAAGTTGATGGGCCTTATCCACAAGGCTGGCATCGAGATCAACCGTAAGGTGCTCGCCGACCTCGCCCTCAACAATCCCGCTGCCTTTAAGGCAATCGTCGAAAAAGTAAAATAATCCAATTCGACTGATATCACAGCAGGGCACCCCACACAGGGTGCCCTGCCTTTATATTCTATCAGCTCGCAGTGAATCAAAGTTGTGAAAGTTGTCAAAGTTTTGAAGGTTATTTTGTGGGTTTCGCCCAAAAAGTAGGGCTGAACCACGGTTCAGCCGCATAACATCCTCATGTGTCGGCTTTTCGGCTACATTGGAAGCAGGCCTACGGCATGGCGCCGTCTACAAGTTGCTGGCTCCGTGGGACAAGTAAATGGGGCCGTGCCTATTTCGACACAGCCCCATCCGTCAACTTAGCTTTGAGCCGCGAGTGGGACTCGAACCCACGACCTTCTCGTTACGAATGAGATGCTCTAACCAACTGAGCTATTGCGGCTTAAAAATATCTTTCACAACGGCATCATGCCTCAACAGGCATTTTGCGTCACAAAGGTAACAATATTATTCGACTTAAGCAAATGCAACTCTCATCCCAACACGCAGGCTCAAAATTCTTCCACTCATCTCATTAGATTTTCAAAAAACAAGTCGCAACTCGTTGGCACAATTCCATGAGCCATTATCCCATCGTAATGGCACGTGCGGTGGCGTAGCCACGGAATATTAGTAGCCGTGGGTGAATCAACCCACGGGTTAAGGTATAGTCTCAAGAATAATGACCAATTTATTGGTCAAATTGGGGGAGATAGCGTTCTTCATAAACTACGCCATTAACCTCTAACAATCTTTTAAACTCATCAATCGTCCCAATCTTTGTATGGTGTTCCTTTTGATTAGTTATATATTGAGCCACGGCTCTTTCATGCGATTTTGAAATGGAAAATATGCTGTAACCGTCTTGCCATGCAAATTTGCATTTAAATTTTGGTTTAAGCCATTGATTTGTAGCCAATTTTAAATCCTTCACGAGCTTTGGAATATCTATAGTGGGCTTACATCCAATCAATAAATGTACATGATCATAATATCCACCTATGGCTATTGGTTTATGTCCGTGGTTTTTGATTATTCCAGCCATATAGCTATACAATTCATCGCACAAATGTTGTCCTATCATTACCTCACGATGTTTTACCGCAAATACAATATGAAATATAAGTTGTGAAAAAGTATTAGCCATTGTTGAGGTAATTTTGTTATTCGACCGATAAATCGGTCAGAATCAATCGTTTTAGCTATTCCGTGGGTTAGTCACCCACGGCTACATTATTTTGACCGCTACACGGTTTTTTTGCGATACAATGACAGGAGTTGACACACTTCACCATTAAAGTTGTTATGAGGTGGTCATGGTGTAAGGGTGGCCACAGAAGATCCGCGGGTATTACATCAGCGACTGCTTGCTGTAAGTGAGTTTTACTTTCACTTTGTCGAGCAGTAACCTTGCCATAGCGGGTGTATCGACATATGGCACTATGGCACTGACATAATAGGTGGGATTGTAAGTCGATGTAGTCTCAACCTTCACACTCACCGGAGTCAGTGTAAACGTATAGTCATCGGCTGTTATCTCGCCCTTATCGAGCATCTCAAGCAAGTATCCGCGCATGCCTGAGAAACTATACTGCTTTTTGGTGGCGTCGTAAGTGGCGTAGAACGAGTAGATATTGTCGGTCACCTGATTTTTAGCAAAAAACTCGTCACGCTTGCTGGTGAGCACCATCAACAGATTCTCGGGGGGATTGATGCCATAATCGTTGGCAATCTCCTCAACCGGCACTACGAAATTCAGCGTGTTAATCACCGTCAGCGAGTTGGGGTTGGCACGATAGCGCTCGATCATATCCACAAGGGGGAATGTGATCTGCACATCCATTCCGGCGGGAGCCACAAGCACAGCGTCACCATCCTTAGCCATCTGCTTGAGATTATCGGCTATTTTCAAGGATATATTGTTGTTGGTGATAACCTCGGGCGACACTGTGTAATAATTGGCATATGCGCTCACTATCGTGTCGGCTCCGGTCTTTGTGGTGTCGGGCTTATGGAAGTGCATACGCAACTGGTTGCCTTCAATCTTCATCACACGACCCGCCCCGTAAGAGTTGGCCACATACAATCCGGGAAATATCTTAGCGAAGGTAGACGGCTCGAGATATGAAGTAGGATTGTCGAGATATGCCTTGTATAGTCGCTGCCCCAGCTCGCGGGGAAGTGTGGCGCTGATATACCGGTACTTCTTATTCTGTAGTGTGTCGACATCACCACCCCCGGCGTTGCATGAATACACCTTGGTGGATATAGGTTTGGTGGGGTCGTAGCACTGCTCGGCCGCAGGGTTGAAGTCGGAGTAGATGGGCGACGGCAGCTGCTTGGTCAGCTCGTAGATTGTCAAGCCCATCGGCGTGATCGAATCACCCACAAATCCTCCGAATGGCACGGCAAGCAACATCTCAACGGAGTCGATATCGTTTACGCTTATTCCAACAGTGTCAAGGGCACTCGAGGGGAGATATTGAGTGACAAAATCGGAGGTGAAGCTACCATACTCAGCGGCATCTATGCTGCCTAACAGCTGCGTGACGGTGCGCGATTGGATACGCTCATTTTCTACCGTATGCCCTGAAACTGTATAAACTGAGTCAACTACAATCTGGATTTCGTCCTGCACTATCGTTGAACCGATGTTGCCACTCTCGTTGCAGGCCGATAAGGCCCACATCGTCATAGCGGCTCCAATCAGATATGTGAGTATTTTCATTTGGTTGAG
This sequence comes from uncultured Muribaculaceae bacterium, assembly GCA_964517875.1. Taxonomy (GTDB): domain Bacteria; phylum Bacteroidota; class Bacteroidia; order Bacteroidales; family Muribaculaceae; genus JAJPXC01. The sequence continues at coordinate 3,072 of CAZFEU010000013.1, forward strand.
ATGTGTCATTATTGAAGTAACGAGCGGTAAAACTCGGCATAAGCATCGGCATTGTCCTCATTGCCGCTGTAAGAAAGCATAGGCTTTCCTGATGCCTTGGCATATGCGAGAATTGAGTCGCTTACATTGTCGGTGGCCTGCACAATAGCGTCGGCATGATCTATTGCAAGGCGGGTAAGAGCTTCGTAATCCACTCCACCGCCCGACGCTGTCAGCGCAGTAAGGTCGTCGGCCGAAAGATCGTCCATCAACAGCTTCTCCACGAATCGATCGTCAAGTGTGCCATCGAATTTATCGTCCTGAAGCGAGTATACTACCTTTGATGCGCTGAATGACGGGTCGTCACTGTAATTTTTCTTGATATATATGGGAGCAAGGGCTGATATCCAACCTGAGCAGTGCACCACTGCGGCCTCCCAGCGCAACTTCTTGACGGTCTCAACCACGCCGCGCACATAGAATATCGAGCGCTCGTCGTTGTCCTCGGGGAGTTGGCGTATCTCGATATCGCCGGCACCGCTGCGGCGGAAATAATCGTCATTGTCAATGAAGTACACCTGCATTCTTGCTGGCTGGAGAGTGGCCACCTTGATAATCAGCGGGTGATCGGTATCATCGATGATGAGATTCATGCCTGATAGACGTATCACCTCGTGCAACTGATTGCGACGCTCGTTGATGCAACCATATTTTGGCATAAACGTGCGCACCTCAAATCCGCGCTCCTGCATCGACTGCGGCAGCCTGACACTAAGGGTTGACATCGGTGTTGCTGGTAGATAGGGTGTAATTTCTTGCGAGATGAATAGTACTTTAGGCTTGTCCATTAACAATTATTCTATTAGCCGGTGTCGCAGCCGACAGTGATTGAGATATTACGCGAAGATAGCTATTTTTAGCGAAGTTTCCACCACTTACGCCCTATTTTTATTTCAACATCCGTGACTCATCCGCTCCATTTATATAAAATTAGTTAATTTTTGCCATCATCAACACTTGGATGGCATTTTGTGCGAATCTTGATGGATAAAATTAAAGAATTATTGAGTAACTTTGTGCCAAATTTTTGATATACAAATTCAACCCATTAATACCCATCTGCTTAATGAAAAAAAGTGCATTGCAGAAAGCGCGCGCCATTTACCAGCCCAAGCTCCCCATAGTTCTCACAGGAGCGGTAAAGGCTGTTGAAGGCAAGCCCACCGAGTCAGTGGCCGATCAGGCCGATATCAAGGCTCTGTTTCCCAACACTTACGGACTTCCCGAGCTGAAGTTTGAGAAAAACCCCAACCCAGTAGCCGGCAAGCCCATCAACGTGGGCGTCATCCTCTCAGGAGGTCAGGCTCCTGGCGGACACAACGTTATCAGCGGCCTATTCGACGGAATCAAGCGCATACACCGCGACAGCCGTCTTTATGGCTTCCTCATGGGCCCCAGCGGCCTCGTTGACCATGAATACATGGAACTCACAGCCGACATAATCAACGAGTATCGCAACACCGGCGGCTTTGACATCATCGGTTCGGGACGCACAAAGCTCGAATCAAAAGAGCAATTCGACAAAGGTCTTGAGATCATCAAGGAGCTCGACATCAAGGCTCTGGTAATAATCGGCGGTGACGACTCAAACACCAACGCCGCTATACTTGCCGAATACTATAAGAGCATCGGCGCCCCCGTACAGGTAATCGGTTGCCCCAAAACCATCGATGGCGACCTTAAGAACTCACAGATCGAAACTTCATTCGGCTTCGACACCGCCACCAAAGTTTACTCAGAGGTAATCGGCAACATACAGCGCGACTGCAACTCGGCTAAGAAATACTGGCACTTCGTGAAACTCATGGGCCGCTCGGCATCACACATAGCTCTTGAGTGCGCATTGCAGACACAGCCCAACATATGCATCATCTCAGAGGAAGTTGAGGCCAAGAACCTCTCACTCGACGATGTAGTGGCCAGCGTGGCCGACGTAGTTGCCGCCCGCGCCGCCCGTGGCAACAACTTCGGCACAGTGCTTATCCCCGAAGGCCTTATCGAGTTCATCCCCGCCATCAAAGCCCTGATTGCCGAGCTCAACGACGTGCTGGCCAAGGCTGATGTAACCGGTAAGAGCGCTGACGAGATCGTAGAGTACATCAAAGCCAATCTCGCCCCGGCCAATGCCGCCACGCTCGCATCACTCCCCGACACCGTGGCCCGTCAACTCTGCCTCGACCGCGACCCCCACGGCAACGTGCAGGTATCGCTCATCGAAACCGAGAAGCTGTTGTCGCAGATGGTAGCCAACAAGCTCGAATCAATGCGCGCCGAGGGTCGCTACAACGGCAAGTTCTCACCTCTACACCACTTCTTCGGCTACGAAGGACGCTGCGCCGACCCATCCAACTTCGACGCTGATTACTGCTACGCCCTGGGCTTCAACGCCACATGCCTGATCAATGCCGGCGTTACCGGCTACATGTCATCGGTGCGCAACCTCACCAAGCCTTCAGTGCAGTGGGTTGCCGGCGGTATACCCATCACCATGATGATGAATATGGAGCGTCGTCACGGCAAGATGAAGCCTGTGATTCAGAAAGCCCTCGTTGACCTTAACGGAGCTCCCTTCCTCAAGTTTGCGTCAAAGCGCGACGACTGGGCAGTGAATACTTGCTACATCTATCCCGGCCCCATTCAGTACTTCGGCCCGGCTGAGGTGTGCGACCAGCCCTCGCTCACGCTCCAATACGAGCACCAAGGCAAATAATACTACCACAAGTAGTCGACATTACGATTTTTACACATCGCCAAGTCTCTTCAGCGGGATTTGGCGATGTTTTTTTCGCACCAATTCATTATCTTTGCATCCAGTATGAAACGCCACGCTCTCCACATCGCCGTCTTTGCATCGATAATACTGCTGATGATTTTATCGGCATGCGGCCCGGCACGCAACACCCAGCGGAGCCAATACAACGACCGTACACAGCCACTCACATCAAGACAGAAAAAAGAGCTGGTGAAGGAAGCGAAAAAGTGGCTCGGCACGAGCTATCGATATGGCGGGCATTCACGCCAAGGCACCGATTGCTCGGGCATGGTGATGGAGGTTTATCGTAAGGTGTGCAACGTGTCGCTACCCCGCTCGTCGCACGAGCAGCAGGCCTACTGCAAAGACATTAAGAAAAAAGACCTTACCGAGGGCGATCTCATTTTCTTCTGCACGGGTAGCGCCGGCAGAGTGTCGCACGTAGGCATGTATATCGGCGACGGGCAGATGGTGCACGCTTCATCGTCGCGAGGGGTCATCATCAGCGAGCTCGACGATCGTTACTACTCCCGCACCTATCATTCATCAGGCCGTGTGTTTGCATCCGCCACTAATGAAACCAACGTCAGCACTCCCTCCCCACTGCCTGTGGCACAACCCACCATTCCCTCTCCGCTTGAAATTCAGCCACAAATCGACCTTGAGGATATAATCGACGCAAAAGTCGACTCTACCTATACAAACATGTTCGACTGATTGAGCGTTAGATATATATTACAACCCTTATAACCAAAAGATATGATAGTCAACGAAGCAAGATTTGTAATCTCCAACACCGATATCAATAAGTGCCCACAGGATGTAAAACACGAATACGCATTCATAGGGCGCTCCAATGTGGGAAAATCCTCTCTGATCAACATGATCACCAATCGCAAGGGATTGGCCAAGACATCGCAACTGCCTGGCAAGACCCTGCTCATCAACCACTTTCTCATCAACAATGAGTGGTATCTCGTCGACCTTCCCGGCTATGGCTACGCACAGCGAGGCAAAGAGCAGCGCGAGGAGCTGCAACGCATCATACAGACCTACATCCTGGGCCGTCAGCAGATGACCAACCTATTCTTGCTCATCGACGTGCGCCACGAACCCCAGAAAATCGACCTCGAATTTATGGAATGGCTCGGCGAAAACGGCGTACCGTTCAGCATTGTGTTCACCAAGGCCGACAAGCTCGCCAAATCCACCGTACAGAGGCATGTGGCCGATTACTGCGCCAAACTCCTTGAGCAATGGGAGGAGCTGCCTCCGGTTTTTGTCACCTCATCGGTTGACCGCGTAGGCCGTGATCAGATACTCGACTACATCGAGCAGCTCAACCAGCTACCCCTGGTCACACCCCAAGAGTAAGCCACGGCTCGAACTATTGCGCTCCGCCCGGCGTTATAATTTTAAAACAATAAAAATTATAACTATGAGCGACAAGAAAAAATGTTGCAAGTGCAACAATATCGAGAAAGAAGTTAAGAGCTATCCCGGCGTAGCTACCGACGTAGCCGACCAGGAGCAGACCAACAAAGCAGAGGTAAAGCAAGCCACCGAGCTCCTCAACAACAATCCCCGCAACAACGGCGATCCCGTCTAACCGTCTATCCACACCAAGTCGCAAAACAGCATTCTGCGATACTGAAAGAAATACCGACCGATTTACCTTCGTTTAAGTAAATCGGCCGGTTATTCTATCTCGTCACCTACCTCAGAACCTTCATCGATAGGCGCTTCTTGTGGTTTCTGGAAGCGCTTGAGCACATGTATCGACACTTCGTAGAGCGCATATATTGGAATAGTGACAAGCACCAATGTGAACAGATCGGGTGGCGTGATGATGGCCGCCACAATCATGATGACAACAAATGCGTACGCTCGGTACTTCTTCAACATCTCGGCATCAATAAAGCCCATTCTTCCCAACACATATGCGAACACAGGAAGCTGAAACACAACTCCCATCATGAATGTAAGGGTGGTGAACGTTGAAATATATGAGTCGAGAGTGATGGTGTTGACAATCTCCTCATCAACCTGATACGTTGCCAAGAATTGGAATGAGATAGGAAAGAGCACAAAGTAGCTCATCAAAAGGCCGAATATGAAAAGTGCGTAAATTATTGCTGCCACAAGATAGGAATACTTCTTTTCACTTTCATATAAAGCGGGGGAAATAAACCGAAACAACTCATAAAGAATGTATGGTGAGGCAAGCAGCACTGCCAATAAGCACGACACCGTAATATGGGTCATAAACTGAGCCGATAGCTCCGTACTGATTAAGGGGACGTTATAATCATCAAAGTGAAAGCTAAATCCGCACCAATTTATTATATCCTCAATGAGTCTGAACGTGATAAAATCTGACCTGTGAGGAGCCAGGAGAATTGTAAAGGTCTCGCTCTTAAAGCAGAATATAACGCAGCCGAGAGCAACTACAACTAAAATAATCCGGAAGAGCATCTTGCGTAGTACCTCAAGATGTCCTCCGAATGATAAAAGTCCGTTTTTTTCCGCTTGGTCACTCACCTTTATGCTCAGCTTGTTCGGGGCGGCTGTTCATAGCCTCATCAGCACGTCTTTGCACCTCCTCCTCCACCCTGCGATTCATTTCTTCGTCGGTAGGCTCGTTCATGCCCTCCTTGAAGCTTTTAACGCCCTTGCCCATCCCTTTCATAAGCTCGGGCAACTTCTTACCTCCGAATATTAGAAGTATCACCGCACAAATGAGGATAATCTCAGTTGCGCCAATCATGCAGGGTATCATTCCGGTGTCACTAAATAGATTGTACAATCGTTGAAATCAATCTCCCAATTGCCGTTATCAGCGGATTCCCAATGATATTTATTGATCATTGCATCCCACCAGCTCTGGAATTTAAAAGCTGTATCTGACAAGTCAGTCAGAAGGCGCTCATACAACTCACTATTATCGGCTGTTAATATTTTTGCAAGTTCATTGAGTCCGTTTCTTCTTTCGAAGAGTGATTGAATTTCATCTCTTTCCTGCTCCGTAACCGAGCCTACTTCTTTTCTCATATCTCACCTTTTGTTAATAATTTTTCAAATGGGTCTAAATAATTAATCTCAGTAATGTCTACCTCCGGTAGGAAAGCTCCGATTTCACGTATCTTCGATAGCAATTTCCTTGAAGCGTTGCGCTCTATATGCGCCATGACACATTGCTCACGACTCGGCGTATTGACTTCGAGAGTACGTTTGCGATTCAACCATATGCACCGTTTACATTGATATGCATCACAAATGCGGCATATCGGGGCAAAGTCAAGCCTATAGAGCCGTTGATTTGGAAGAGATATTACTGATTCAATATTCCCCACCGCCCCATCACCGTCAAGATAGAAAGCCGGACAAATATACAACTTACCGTCAGGCGCAAGAGTTATGCTCTCATCGCCAGCACCACAATTGTTCATCTTGTCGAGCATCATGCGGTCGGTCAACAGATTAATCTGAACAGGATGACCTTTTTTATATTCACCCACCACAGCATCGCCAATATCGTCGAGCGCAGTCGAATAATCTGAAATCATTTCATCAGCAAACTTCTCGATATCAGTAAAAACCACATTCAGTCGGTCTACTTTAGGAAGAATCGATTTAATCCCTTCGACATTGTCGACAAACGAAGCAATATCCGAGCGCAGTACGTAGGCCGGGCCACTTTTTAAGGGGAAAATGCTCAGATCGCCGAGAGAGTCAAAAACCACTACATCGGCATTATTTCTCAGCTCTTCATCGGCGCACCTTGGCGACAATATGTCAGCATGGTCAACAGAGTCAATCATCGTTTTATACTCCCTCGGCAATTCATAATCGGGGTATACGAACTGAACGTTCAGATTCTCCTTCATCGACCACAGTATCGCCTCTCGTAGTATTTCTAATGGTATCAGCTTGTTTTTTGTTTTGTTATTTTCATAATGGCAAAACGATGTAGCAGTATCATCGAGCTGCACTATCAGGTATTTCAGCATGGGTCGGCGTTTTTAGAGGATTTTTGTATCAATCGTTCGTATTCATCTTGCTTTGCTTCTGCTTCGAGTTTGCGGTAGAGTCTATTCCAATAGTAGTTATTGGCACGGACTCGGGCTTTGTGCATCTTGCATATAGCGGTTGATCGCTGATATATGGTGTCGGTATCAGCGGCGTCATAGTTCTCACCCTGACACCAAGCGCATCCGCTTGCCACCTCACATTCAATACATTCTTGTGGGCTTTGTGTAGTTCGGTCAAGCGTCAGGAACGGACGCAATTTGTTCTTGTCGATACCATCTATGACGTTACCTATAATGATAGGTTGCTTTTCGCGGAGAGAATACCCTGCGAACCGCGTACACGGATAGAAATTTCCGGCTGCGTCTATCGAAAGCATCTTACCCGCGCCACACCAATTATTGTTATCGGCCGGATCGATTGGCTTACCTATATCGCTTTTAAAGAAGGAACAGTAATTATTTTCATAGAGCCTGTTGTCAATTATTTCATCAGCAAGCTTCATTAACTGCTCTTCAAATTTCTTGTCATCTCCTTCATGCCATACATCTTCAAACACTACGTTTATATTTACCGACGTGATTCCTAACGAAAACAGATGCAACACACTTTCCTTTATATATGGGATATCGGCACTGCTGATAGTAACCTTAGTGCTGGAATTTGGGAATTGACTGATCCACAATGGTATATTTTTGACTACGTCATTATACGAACCTTTCTCCGGCCCTTCCCCCTTCCATATTCTGTTCATGTCATGCTTCTTACGCGTTCCATCAATCGTAACTCCGATTGATACATGTGCTCCATTTTTACGTATAAACTGTTGCACTTTGTCGCTATCGTAGTTTATGCCATTTGTGGAAAACGAAAAACGATAGGAGTCAAACCAAGGGTGATTAAGCCTGTATGTCTCCATCTTGATATAGTCACATATACGGTCAATCAAATCGATTTCGAGAAACGGCTCGCCTCCAATAAAATCCCACACTACGGCTGGTTCCTTAAACAACGTTCTGTCTGACAGAATATAATCGATAGCTTTCTTGGCAATTTCAAATGGCATTCGCTCTTTCTCGTTTTTTCCCACGAGATAGCAGTATTTACATGCCAATTGACAATCCTTTGTGACGATGAATGTAATATTTTTAGCGGCACCGCCTTTCCATTGACCTATATCTTCTCTTGGGAAAATGATTTTCTCGGTCTGTTGCATCATATTGTAGCATTTAAAATACCCGGATGCCCCATATAGAAGCATCCGAGTGAAAATTGGTTAACGACTACTTGAAGAGCACGATCCGGAGCAAGTGCGATAACATGTTCCTGTGCAGGTAGTCTGACATGTGTTGTGGCATGAATGATAGCAGTTGGCTGCGTGGCATGATGTCTGACATCCGGCACACACGCGCGAACAGGCTGCGGTACATCCATCACTACACGCCCCGCTACAGCCATAGTTGCACCCCATAGGCTGCTCGGATGCTCTCGCAATGATGGGCATGTTGGCCAATGCAATTGCGCCGAGGATTGGCAGAGCTGACTTTGCCGCTTTTTTGAAGAACTGACGTCGCGACTGGAGTTCTTCATTTTTGTTTTGTTTCATGATAGTACCATCATGTCCTATAGGCTTCCCGAAGTCGGACTGATTGGTTAAAAAGAAAAAAGCGTGAAAGCCTGTATCCGTTGCTCCCTCCGCTTTCCAAGGCTCTCGCATTGCCTATCCCAGTAGAAGAGCAACGCCGAAGCCTCACGCTGTATGATATATACAACCATCGTTGCTTCATCGCTGAAACAACCTTATGTGGCGTGATAAATCATACCCGGAAGACATCTACCGTCGCTACATACTTGACTGGGAATAGAATTTGCGAGATTCTGGAAAGCCAAGAAATGCGCTTGATAAACGCTTTTAATAATATGTCTGCATCCCTCCCACGAGCCCATATCGGACTTCGGTGAGCGATATGCAGTTGCAAATATAATAATATTTTAAGATTACGACAATATTCCTTTAATAATTTGCACGCAACCGTCTCAAAAAATGTATAATTTCTACGCAAATAGCCTGCAGGGCTATTCGGTTTGTCGCTACACACCTTTCCCCACACTCGGTCGCGGCAGCGGCCGCAACCGTCGTGTGGGGTTAGATACGACATCGCCGCTCCGCGGCTGCACAACGCCAACGAATTTATGCCGAAATCACGAGAATGAGGACTCACGAGCCGTGTGTCCCTACTTCGTCAACTCTAAAAACTTTTAAAACTCTAAAAGCGGATGCCGAGGGAGTCGAGGCGCTCGATGTCGATGGGTTTGAGGCCTGACTGGCGCAGGTCTACACTCTCGTTACGGTCGGTAAGATATATGGGGGATGGTGATTTGTAGTCGGCAGATGCCACTGACAGCTGAGGGTCATATCCCTGTGCGTCGATGCCGGCAAGCTGCATGAGTGTGTGGAATACTGAGGCCGTGGAGCTTACATATTTACCTGAATTATCCTTAAGTGCCTGAGACATTTCGGGATATGCCGCAGCGTAGCGGGGCATCAACGCTACAAGCATTGGCACGTGCAGCTGTGTATAGGTGGGAGTTGGCGAAGCATGTAAGAAGCGGCCGCGATAGTCGTCATAGATATCCTCGCCATGGTCGGAGGCATAGAGTATGGCTCCCAACATGTCAGTAGAAAGCAGCTGATCGTTGATGTCGGCCAAGAAGTCGTCGACATATCGCACAGTATTGTCGTAGGCGTTGACGAGCTCAGGACGATTTTTCTCGCTCGCGTCAACACGGTTGTCGGGGCGGAAGTAGGAGAACTCGTCGGGATAACGGTCACGGTAGTTGAAGTGCGATCCATATGTGTGCAGCACTATCAGTTTTTTATTTTTATTGCCGTCGGCAAGCGCATTGGAGAGAAGCGGCAGCAGCTCCTCGTCGTAGTGCTCCTTGCCGTCGTCCTTGATGAACACGCTTGTATCGGCCTCCTCGCCGAAATGGTCGATATATGAGTGATTGCGACGCTGATTGGAGAAGAAATAGGTATCAAACCCTGCTTCGTTGAAAGCCGTAATCAACCCTTTGCGAAGGTTAATATTGTCGCCAAAATCGTCGGCTGTAAGCGATGAAAGGAGCATGGGCACACTCTTATGAGTGGTGTTGCTCTGTGTCAAAGCTCGATTGAAGAATACCATGTCGGTGAGCTGCGACAATCTCGGATTGGTCTCGCGCTCGTATCCGGCAAGTTGCCAGTTGTCGGCGCGTGTAGTCTCGCCGATCACAAGGATATACACCTCGGGTATCGAGTCAGCGCGCAGGCTATGGGCATTGTACGTCCAGTCGGCCGATGTTTTGGTGTAATTGGCCATGTCGACCGAACGCTTCACGGCAATGCCAAGATTGGTGAGTCCATTGACCGGGAATATATCATGCGTCACGCCAAACGAGGGGGTGATAATGTAAGACACCACCATCGCCACAAAGCCTATCACCGCAATCGATACAGACACCTTGCGGTAAGCATCCCTGACGAGCACATCAAGGCGCCATCGCTTCACCGCTGACACAATTGACAGCACTATCACCGGCAAATATATGACAACGACAGTAAAGATAGCCGTGAGCAGGTTGCCCAACAGTTCCTCCACCTCCTGCGGATTGGTAGTGACCACATTAAGGAACATATCAACCGCAATCAGCGACTCCCCATACAGAAACAGGAGGACTATCTGGAAAGCGGCGAGAATCATCAGCGGTATAAACCACAGTGCGCTGATTCCGGTGCGCCGCGACAACGACATGAGCAATCCAAATACGCCTAATGGCAGACACACATTGGCCAATCCACCCCAAAATCCCATGCTCTCCGTGACCGAAAGCATCGCATTGGGGATAATCAATGTAAGTGGCAATGCTATAGCGAGAACCAGGCACCATAGAGGGCCGTAAGTCTTATGCGATCCGTAGCCGCTACGGCTAAATGAATAGCGGGATGCATTATTTCGTTTAAAAAGCTTCATTTATACCAAAAAGAAAACCTTTGCAGTGTCGGCCAAAACCTACATCGACACGCACATTCATATTTTTCTTAAACTCCCAGCGATATCCCACGCCCACATTGGGGAGCAGCTGGTCAAACTTTATAGCGCTAAATTTTGGAAAAACCGATGCCACACCACCCCACACTACTACACCCGAGCGATGGTAAACATGCTGCCGCAGCTCCAAGGTGAAGTCAATGTCGCATTTGTCGCGGTATCGCCCTTTATAGTATCCTCGCATCGAGTGGTTACCGCCGATTGTGGCCAGCATACCCCAGGGCACGTTGCCATAGTTGAGGTCGGCATGCATCTGGGCTGCAAGAGTACACCCTCTCCATAGTGGGTGGTAGTGGTTGGCAGTTAATTCTGTGCGGCTGAAGGCATAGTCATTGCCCATAAACCGAGGCAGAAATAGCTGGTCGAAGATAAGATAGTAGCCGGTATGAGGATTGGTGAGATTATCGCGCGAGTCATACTGCGCCGACACACCCACACCGTAATTGAAAGTGCGCAGATCTTCTCCCTGCCAAAGGTATACGTTGTGGGGATTATGAGCCTTGACATAGAAGAATTGAGCCTTTGGGCCAACAAACCATCCTCTGCCAATATTTACGAGAAACTCGGTAATTAATTCCGATTCAAGCTGGTCGTACTTGCTCTCATTTTTGTCTACAATGTTATTGTCAAACCCTATTCCCCAGAACTTGCCGGGAAAATATGTGAAACTCACGTCGTAATTGAGGCGATAACGGTCGCGAGGGAATATCTGATTGCCGCGGATACCCACGGTAGCGAATCCGATAGTCGACACATCGCTGTAGAGCGACACGTTGCTCAGAGGAGTAAGCGTGTCACCTGGAGCCGATGAATAGTTGCCTGCAGCCACCAGACCTATGCCCAACTTGGTTTCGGATGAATAGTGGGGACCACCTATAAAGCTCACATCGAAGCGTCCGTCGCCACGACCGTCGTTGGAATGAGCAAAATAGTTTACCACTCGGTCAACTATTCCCTTGTTTGCTGTAGAGTCAGGCACCATGCCGCTGGATTCAGCGGCGTGTACCATCGTCCCAACCATGGTTGAGAGCAATATCAGGCATACAACAGTTGACTGGCGAATCGAAATCATGATGCAAAGGTAACCAAAACCCGGGTTGAGGGATTTATGATTTTGGCTACAATATTGGCACAAATGGTTACTGACGTGACCAATAAGGCTAATTGTGGCGCTAATCTACCTCGTTAAGAGTGTGGCCCATCCTATCTTTCTTAGTGTGGAGGTAGTGGGCATTATACTCATTGGGGTGAACCTCAATGGGCACATTTTCCACGATTTCCAAGCCATATCCCTCAAGGCCCGAACGCTTCACCGGATTATTGGTCATAAGTCGCATCTTTGTGACGCCAAGCGACTTAAGTATCTGCGCACCTACGCCATAATCGCGCTCATCAGCTTTGTGACCAAGGTGCAGATTTGCATCCACAGTGTCCATGCCTTCTTCCTGGAGCTTGTATGCGCGTATCTTGTCCATAAGGCCGATTCCGCGGCCCTCCTGGCTTAAGTAGACAATGGCTCCCCTACCCTCACGGTCAACCATCTGCATTGCTCGATGCAGCTGCTCACCGCAGTCGCAACGCTTTGAAGCAAAGATATCGCCTGTGGCACACGACGAGTGTACACGCACCAATGCAGGCTCGGGCGTAGAGAGGTCACCCTTGATGAGCGCTATATGCTCAAGGCCATTACTCTTTTGGCGGAATGGTATAAGGCGGAAGTGTCCATAGGCAGTGGGCAGGTCAACTTCAACACCCCTCTCCACCAGGCTTTCACGGCTCAGACGGTAGTTGATAAGCTGGGCTATCGACACTAATTTCATGCCCCATTGATCGGCCATCTTGCGCAGCTCAGGTAGGCGCGCCATCGAGCCGTCATCGTTCATCACCTCCATCAACGCAGCTGCGGGCTGCATGCCCGAAAGGCGTGCCATATCGATGGCTGCCTCAGTATGGCCTGCGCGTCGCAACACCCCCTGGTCCTGAGCGTACAGAGGATTGATATGCCCGGGCCGTCCGAAAGTGGCAGGTGTCGACTTAGGGTCAGCCAAGGCGCGGATTGTAGCCGCGCGATCGTGAGCCGAAACGCCAGTTGTGCACCCCTCGAGCTTGTCGACGGTAACAGTAAAAGGAGTTCCGAGCATCGATGTGTTGGTTACGACCTGTGGGTGTAGATCGAGAGCCTCGGCTCTCGACATGGTGATGGGCGCGCAGAGCACTCCGCGGGCGTTCTTGAGCATGAAGTTAACCTGCTCGGGGGTGATAGTCTCGGCTGCGACAATGAAGTCACCTTCATTCTCGCGATCTTCGTCATCGACCACTATCACTATTTTTCCTTGCTTGAAGTCGGCCAAAGCCTCTTCGATTGAATCAAGCTTAATCATTGTCCTTTTCAGAGTTGAATATTATGCTGTTATCTTGCTGGCAATCAGCATCAACCGGTTGTGCACCGATGATTGCCAGCAGTTGCTGATCGATATTATGAATCAAATTGATCTCGCGGCGCAATTCCTTACGTTCACGAAGTGCCATGAGCCATAGGGTCAACCCAATTGGGAACAGAATTGCAGCCAACCATGCGCTCCAGCTATGGCTGAATGGATGCATGAGCCATAGGTGAGGCAACGTGGGATAATCGCTTATCTTATTTACCACCAGTTGCTCCTTGGAGTTAGCGAGGTAAGCAATGGTGCCCTCCAGCTTAGTTTCGAGCCGTCCAAGGCCACCGGGGATGATACCGCGACGCAGATAGCCGAAATATCCCATCCTTCGCCTCAAAGCCTCCAGCGCACCGATTGCCTCATTGTCAAGGTCGGTGAGCATAGTAAAGCTTGTAGCGCCATCCACTTCATCCATCGAAAACTCCTTAACCTCGTAATGTCGTGGCGGTCGGATGCCCAAGATGCGATTGAAGAAGTTGAGATAGGCATCTTTATTGAACACCGCAGAGTCGCGCATGGCTTTATACGTGAAGAATATGCCTAACGGCAGAAGCACAGCCGAGCTGAGCCACATACCTTCCCATACTTCTATGCGCCCCTCACGGGCCATCTTATAGCCTGTATTATCGATAATATAGTATACGATGAATAGGAATACTGAAATAATCAGCGGCATACCGAGTCCACCCTTGCGTATGATAGCTCCCAGGGGTGCACCTATAAAGAAGAAGATGATGCAGGCAAACGACAAGGTGAATTTCTTGTGCATCTCAATGGCGTGTCGACGTATATTCTTACGTGTGTCATCCATAGTGAGGCGGTCAAACTCATATGTTTGTTGCAGTCGTTTAGCCTTATTGATTGCCTGGTTGTAGTAAGTGCGAGCCATTGCCCCCTGACCTGCGTTCACCAGCGAATCAAGGTCAACAGGTGCGTCAAGTGTGACCGGTGGATTAATTTCGTTGACAAGCTCACCTTCAACCATCACACGCTTATAGTAATCGATGCCAAGCAGTGGGGTCTCAATCAGAGCACGCCCGCGTACATATCCGGCTGAATCTACTTTCAGGTTAAGAGAATCGATCGTGGCCTGAAGCTCAGTGATATTTTTTCCAACATACTGGTTGCGCATACCACTTTCGTCCATTCGCGAGAAGTTTGAGTCGAAAGCCACTATAATTGACTTCTCGTCGAATTGTTCCCGGCGATAAGGCATGTCAGCCGTATTGTTCTGCCCGGTTGATTCTCGTAGATTTTCAAACTGTGAGCCATGATGCAGCTGCAGATAAATATGACTTTGATCCTCAGTCACAGCCATTTTCCCTGAGTCAGCTATGAGGATGCGTGAATTCTCAAACCCACGGGAAATATCATATATCATCACATCGTAGAGCATCCCACTGTCAGGATCCTTATGCTGCACATAGATGTTAAGTCCGGGTAGCTGATCATAAAACACTCTCTCGGGTATCTCGGCCTCAGGTGTTTTTTGGCGCATGGAGAACAACAGTGTCCACATCTTGGTCTGAGCCACCGGGAGCACATTGTTCTGAAAGAAGAACGCGCCGATCGCTATCAGCACTATCAGCACTATGAGAGGTCGCATAGCCTTCAGGAGCGAAACTCCGGCGGCCTTCATGGCTGTAAGCTCAACACGCTCTCCAAGATTACCGAATGTCATAAGCGAGGCGAGCAGCACAGCCAACGGGAGCGCCATTGGCACCATAGTCAAGGCGGCATAAAAGAACAATTCGCCTATCACGCTCAATTCCAATCCCTTTCCCACAAGGTCGTCAACGTAACGCCATAAGAATTGCATCAGCACGATGAACAGGCATATAAAAAAAGTCATTAAGAAGAGCGGCAGAAAGCTCTGCAGCACAAACGTATATAGTCGCTTTATTCTTAATGAGAATGCCATAGTGCGGACATTGGTAAATTCGAGCTACAAAGATAGCATAAAACCGCCATCAATGCAACACCGCTTCCCGGCCAACAATTGTACGGGAAGCGGTATCAATATGTATGTTTAACTGTAAGCCCCTCGACTTACATCAGTGAGTATTACTCAGCCTTAGCGGCTTCATCCTTGTCCGAGCCTATTATCGCCCAAACACCTGCTGAAAGAAGCGCGCCCACAAATGGGCCAACGATGAAAATCCACAGCTGCTCGAGCGCGGCACCGCGTGCAAACAGCGCGGGTCCGATTGAACGGGCAGGGTTAACCGATGTTCCGGTATAAGCGATGCACACAAGGTGAACAAGCACCAGTGACAGACCGATGGCCAGACCCGCAAACTTGCCAGCACCCTTCTTCTCATCAGTTGTACCAAGCACAACGAGCACAAAAACGAAGGTAAAGATGATTTCTGAGAGCAGTCCGCCCCACAGGCTCACACCCTCCTGGCAAGTGTTGGCACCCATACCATTAAGCCCTGTGTGCGAATCAACGAGCCAGTAAAGCAATGCTGCGCCAAATATTGCGCCAATCACCTGGAATATCATATACATTATGGCATCACGGCCGCTCATGCGACGCGACAACCATACTCCGAGAGTAATAGCGGGATTGATGTGGCATCCACTGATACCTCCAATAGCATAGGCCATTGCAACCACTGCCAGACCAAAAGCAAACGCTGTGCCGACTACCGATCCGGCATCTACGCCGCAATTGAGACTCACGGCCACGCCACAACCCATCAGCACCAACACTAATGTACCGAACATTTCGGCTAAATACTTCTTCATAATTGTAATTTTTTTTGGTTATTTATGATGCGCCTTGCGCCAAACTCGTTTCAGACGCGAGGACAGCTTGGGAGTTTCCACTAACTTATATCCATAACCGTAGCCATGAGCCCCCGTTCCGCCATAACGTCCGTAGCTACGATATTTATAAGCCTTGGAGCGCATATTAACCCCATTGATAATGAGATAGGTGTGAGGGAGTCGATGTGATTTTATGGTGTTGTGCATCAATTTGATACAACGTAGCGTAGAGAAGTTGGCTCGGGTGACATATAACTGAACATCAGTAAGATGTGATATCAGCAGCGAGTCAGACACAAGTCCTATGGGCGCTGAATCAATCACTATATAATCGTAGCGGTCGCGGGCCTCATTAAGCAGATTTTCAAGCCTGTCGCTCAGTAGAAGCTCATTGGGATTAGGTGGCACCGGGCCACCGGGGAGCACATAGAGGTCGGCACATTCGCTTGATTGCTTCACCAGCGATTCCCAATCGTCAACCTGACCGCAAAGGTACGTGGTGATACCTTCACTATTATTCATCCCAAAGCTATGGGCCAGCATAGGACGTCTTATATCAAGTCCTATAACAAGGGTGCGTTTGCCGGTAAGGGCAAACGACATGGCGATATTGGTCGACACGAAGGTCTTGCCCTCACCCGAAAGCGATGACATCACAAGCATCACCTTACCTTTACCGAGCACAAACTGTATATTATTGCGGAGTAGACGGAAAAGCTCGTCTTCAGCGCTTGAGCCGCCATGCGATACAACAATCGACTGAGGATTGCGCACTTTGCAAATCTCGCTCAGCACAGGCACTTTGGTCACCCGCTCAAGCTCTGTCTTATCCTTGAATACTGGGAACATCATGCGACGCAGATAGATTAAAGCGCCCGGGATGGCCAACCCAATCAGGATGGCTATGGCGTAAATAGTCTTCTTATTGGGCGATACAGGCCCTGAACCTGCGGGATCATCAATTAGGCGCGCTGTAGGAGTGGCAAGATTCTTCTGCAATGCGATGTCCTCACGTTTCTGCAGCAAGAAGGTATATATATTCACCTTCACTTGCTGGTCGCGGAATATCTCCTGTAGCCCCTTATCCTTGGTAGGATCCTGACGAATGTTGGTAGCTGCCTGGCCCGCCTGACTCATCTTGGCGCTAATCTGACGGTCATAGTCCTTGATACGTTGATTTATGGCCGTTACAATGCCTCGCTTAAGCATAGGTATGTCCTCTTTGAGCTCACGCTTCTGAGCGTTTTCATCGGTGAGGTTTACAAGGCTTTCGTAGCTTCGCACCTTACGGTTATACTCCTCGATTTTCGAGTTGATAGTGGGATCTACTCCCACGCTGTAAATAGGAGCATACTCAGCAAGGCCCTGTATATGGCTGCGCTCGTCAACCAGCAGAGCGCGTTCAGCCTGAAGATTCACGATCTCACTCTCAGCAGCCTGCTTCTGCACCATATCCATTTGGGTTTGGCTTTGGAGATTTATCGCATTGTTCTGACGCTTGTATTGCTCAAGCTGAGTTTCAACGCTCTTAAGCGAGTCGGCTATCATTTCAAGACGTTCCACGATGAAAGCCTCGGTTTGGAGTGCTGCGCGGTTTTTGTCGGCGATTATATCGTCGTTGTAAAACTTAATCATGGCATTGATCACGTCCTGACCCTCCTCGATTATCGGGGTATTGTACTTGATGCGCACCACGGTGAATGAGTTCTCGGCATATTGTATGCTCATACCCGACGATATACGAGAGGCTGCCATCTTCTTAGGCATTATGCGCACCTGCATTGGATTCTCGAGAAGCTCCACATCCTCGTTACGGTCAATAATCAGCGGTCCCTGGGCTATTTTAATGGTGTCGGGGAATGTACTTACCTGATAGGTTTTGGCCTGATCATCCGCGTCCTTACCCACACTGATATTGAATGAACCATTGTCGTCGTTAGAAATTTTCAGCGTTACGGCCGTCTCAAGCTTGCTGATATAAGGTGTGTCGAGCCTAACGCTAATTGGATTGTTCTTGTACAATGGTATATTGCGGAATCGGCCAACCTCGGAGTATGAATAGTAGAGGTCGAGTGAGTCAACAACCCTCATCATATTGTTGCGCGACTTCATCAACTCAAGCTCTGTCTCGTCAAGAAATTGTTTTGACGCAAGCATTGCGGCATCAGCCGACATCGACACATTCTGAGAAGCAAAATTTGCATCCTCCCCATTCAGGTATATTGATGCGGACACCTCGTAGGTGGGGACAACGGTTGCTATATAAAAGTATGCTCCGATCGCACACAGCACCACGCTGATTACAAACCACTTCCAATTTGCGAGATAGTCAAGCAGCAGCGCCCCCAGAGCAAATGACTCATTCAGTTGCTCCTTATCTTTTTCCGCATCGACCTTAACATTCATATGCGAATTTATTTTGTCAAGTTAATAATACTGATTACAAGCGCAGTAATAGAAGATATTCCTCCTATCACAGCGAGTGATGTGGTAAATCCTTGTGAAATCTGCCATGCATTCTGCGCTCCTGATCGGTTGTAGTTGACATAAATCATGTCATTGGGCTGGAGATAAAGGTAAGGGGAGAATAGCATGTTCTTGTCGTGGACGTCAAGGCGATGTGTCTCGCGCGAGCCATCGGGATTGGTGCGAACCAACAGAAGGTTTTCTCGGTCAGCCTGAATATTGAGGTCGCCGGCCATAGCAAGAGCCTCGAATACGGTAAGGCGCTCATTGGGTGATACGATGACACCGGGATCGCCAACGGCACCAAGCACTGTGACACGAAAGTTCATGAAGCGCACGTCAACCATAGGCTTTATCTTCAGATATTTCGGATAAATTGAGTTAACTATCTCATCCTGGGCCTCTTCTTTTGTGAGACCTGCAAGGTGGATTTCACCGACAATGGGGAAATTTATATCACCATTCTTATTGATAAGGTAATACTCGGTTGCGGCGGTATTAATGGCACCGTTATTAGTTTGGGTCAATGTATTGTTGTGAACCCCAATTGTCTGTATTTTGCCTTCTGCATCAAGATAGCGTCCCTTGTTAAATGGAGCAGTTGCTATTGGGTCGGTCGACGACACCTCGATATTAAGCATGTCGCCTGGCTGTAGCACCGGCTCGGCCACTTTTACAGGAGTTGCCAGAATCTCAGCGGGGATAGTCTCAGCATGTTGAATCAAAGGCACTTTCTTATGTGCTGAACATGAGCTGAGTATGGCAATCGTCATCACAGCTACGCCAACTACACTTATCTTCATACGTCTTATAACTTTAATATTTTTTTGAATTGACTTAAGGTTTCGTTCTGCAAAGTTAACGATTTTTCCAATACAACGTTAATTTCATTCCCATTCGATTGTTTTTCCGATTTTAAACTACTGTTGTTTCCCATGCTCTGTGAGCAGATTCTTAACACGACTCACAAATTCATCAGCAGGCATATCGTAGGGAAGCCAATGTATTGTATGTCCCCGGCGCTCCATACCTCTGAACCATGTCATCTGTCGCTTGGCAAACTGGTGTATCGCAATCTCGAGCTGTTTCACCATCTCCTGGTAACTTAGTTCTCCAATCACATAGAGGGTGAGATATTTATACTCCAGTCCATAGTATATAAGGCTGTCGGGCGACACCCCTGAGTCGATAAGCCTACGCACTTCATCCACCATCCCCTCGTCAAGGCGCGAGTAAAGTCGCTGAGTTATTCGCTCCCTGCGAGACTCTCTGTCAATATCCACACCAATCACCACTGCCCTTGTGTGAGCGTCGTGAACTTCGCTGGTCAATGGCTGGGGATCACAATTGTGGGCTGCGTAGTAAGTCTGGATTTCGATGGCGCGAATGGCTCTTTGGCACGAATCAACATCAGTGACATTGTGCAGCTCTTTCATCGATGCCAAAATCCTGGTCAATTCCTCAATCGATTTACCCTTAAGCGACTCGCGCAGACCTTTGTTCTCCGGCACCTGAGGTAGTTTTACCCCATTTATCGCCGACTCCACATATAATCCTGTACCTCCGCAGAGCACCGGCTGTGCCTTACGGTTATATATGTCGTTGAGCGCACTACTATAGTCGTCAAGGTATCGGTAGAGATTGTATTTCTCTCCCGGCTCAGCTATGTCAATCAAGTGGTAAGGCACCCGGCCATACTCATCGATATCCTTACCGGTGCCTATATCCATGCCTCTGTAAACCTGACGTGAATCAGCACTGATGATCTCTCCTCCTAAGGCTTGTGCGCAATCGACTGCGCGACGTGTTTTCCCCGATGCCGTAGGGCCGGTGATGACAAGTAATGGTGGGCGATTCATGGATTAATGTCCGGTGCTGATGTATTTGCGCCACAATCGACGCAATCTGAAAAATGGTCGATCCTCGTTATTGTCGGCCACTTGAAGCCATGTGTTGTCGTTGTAGTCCACATCCCAGTTAGGCAGATCGCGCAGGCGGAATGCTGGCCGGTAGTTCTTTATGTCGTATAAGCGCATACCGTTGCGGTCGTAAGTTTTCCAGGCCATGGTGACGTTATAAATACGATGTATTTCAGACATGAGCAGCGGTGACACAATATTTTTTTCCATCATCATCTGCAATGTACTGAGTGTAACCCACTCACCCTTGACGCGCGAATCCTCATCAATGATGTTGGTATCCTCAATTATTGCGGCAAAGTGGAATATATTGCTACCCGAGTCCTCCGTTTCCGTGCGATAGAGAAAGCGGATTTTTGCCTCAATCCCGGTCGTTCCCTTAAAGTAGTTTTCGGCTTCCCAGTCGGAGAGTCGCTTATGATAAGCTACTGTAAGCACTGAGGGGGTATCATACTTTGAATTTTGCAGGTTTACCAGGCTGGAAGTATTCTCGGGTTCAGATATAAATATGTGGTCGCCGCTGATTATCAGAAATCTTACCAACGAGAAGTTTCCCTTCTGAAATACACTTCCTGTGAGCTCACGGCTATAATAAGCCAAAATACCTGAGTAGCGCAGAGCCAGATAACCTAATGACATCAGGTAGACTATAGCTGGTACCCATCCGAAGAAAAATGTATCACTCTCATTTAGATTGGTAGTGATGAAACTAATAATATAGTATGTGTACTCTCCGATTGTGAGTAGGATAGACAGAATGAGTAGAAGCCACATCTGTGTGCTGCTTTCTTGGTCGAAAACCCTTCCGATAAATCCTCGCTCGGCAGGATCGCCGTTGGAAATCACACACTTGCGACAGAATGAGTGTTTGCGCCCCAGCGCCAGCAGCCAAGCGCACATTAGCACCGCTATCGGCCCGGTGATGAGTATGGGTATATAGGGTATCTCAAGGTTGACAGGCACTTTTTTGAGCCACGCTTCTGAAATCCAATCGGTGTAATTAACCACAATATAGAATACAATCATTATAAGCGACGACCATACCAGCGTAAGATTGACTACATAACTGATACGTCCGCAAATCTGCGGTTTCTCCTTTCTCGATCTTCGCTGCATGTGGTAGAGCGTCAACGACATACATAGGCCAACAAATGGCACCCAGAACATGGGTATCCACATCGACAGCAGGCTCAAGGCGACAAGGAAGCCTACGCTTATGGCCCAGCTACGAAACATGCCTTTTATGGCCCGTGAGAAATTTTGTAGCAGCTTATCTCGCATTATTTCTATATTGATTATTTATCTTGTTATTTACTGTTGAGGTGCTGGTTGAAAAAAGTGAGCATCTTGCCATACACCACTGCCCTTGCGTCACAACCGTTGATTGAATGGTTCATTCCCGGAAATATGAGCATATCACAGAAGTTGCCATCGGCGATAAGATGCGATGCATATTCCATCGTATTGGCCAGATGCACGTTATCATCCGAAGTGCCATGCATCATAAGCAATGGGCACCCCAATTGTTTTACGCGGTTGATTGGCGCCGATTCGAAGTATCCATCTTCATTCTCCTTGGGTGTAAGCATATATCGCTCGGCATATACTGTGTCGTAATACCGCCAGTCGGTCACTGGCGCTATTGCTACGGCTGCGGAGTAAGGCGCACTCTTATCTGATGCTGCCATCAATGTTTCGTAACCTCCATAGCTCCATCCGGCAATTCCGATGCGTTTAGGGTCGACCCAACCCAGCGATGCCACATATCGGGCGGCATTCACCTGGTCAATGGTTTCATAATGGCCAAGATTGCGATATACGATATGGCTGAAGGAGGCTTCTCGTCCGCCGGTGCCTCGTCCGTCGACACACACTACCCCGAATCCCATCTCGGCGGCCAGTTGCTCCCACGTGAGCTGCCATCGGTTGAGCACCTCTTGCGATCCCGGGCCGCTGTATTGCCACATAATCACAGGGTAACGATGTCCTTCGACAAAGTTGGCCGGGCGGATCATGTAGCCGTTAAGCTTCACCCCATCACTCTCCATTGTGAAAAATTCCTTGTGTGCAATCTTTTTCGCGGTAAGTGCAAGCTCGGCGTTATCCTCAAGCACGCGTAGTTGTTTGTGCTTTATATTATATAATGTGTAAACGGGGGGAGTCGCAGTGTTGGAGTATCCGATATGGTATACGTTCATTGCCGGCGAGAACACGGCTGAAGCTGACCCGCTCAGGGGTGAAAGCTGCCGGCGCGAGCCCTTGACATCTATTACCTCTACCGTACGGTCGAGCGGTGACGTAGAAGTAGACTGAAAATAATGGTTGCCGGCTCCATCCACACCGTAATAGGCCGTTACGTTCCAGTCGCCCGAGGTAATCTGCCGTTGGAGGGCTCCAGCGTAAGTATATTTATACAGGTGATTGTAGCCTGAGCGCTCTGACTGCATCACCCATCCGTCTGCCTGCCATTCAATGTCCTCATAGGTGGCGGGCGAAATCCATGTATTGCTGCGCTCTGTCACTATATTATTGGCCACGGTCGACTTGGGATTGACCGCGTATACATCCATCTGATTCTGGGCACGATTAAGTGTTACCACCATCAACCGCTCGGGTGAATAGGCATAGGCTATGCGGGGTATGTATTCTGGAGGTGTAGAGCCCAGGGGTATATCTTTTATAGTACGGTTTTCCACATCATATACATGGAGCGACACCTTGGAATTAGGCTCTCCGGCAACAGGATATTTGTAGCGGTATTCGCCTGGATAAAGAGCGTACTGGGGTTGTGGATTGCAATCACCCTGATAGATGGTCATCGAGTAGGTGGGCACTTTGCTTTCGTCGAACTTGAGGAAACAGAGCTGCCCGTTGTCGGGCGACCAGGTCATAGCGCTGGTTGCGCCAAATTCCTCCTCATAAGTCCAGTCGGGCAATCCGTTGCGTATGCTGTTGGTGGCGCCGTCGGTGGTTACAGCCACTTCGTTGTCGTAGTCAAGTTTCTTTACAATAATATTGCCGTCGGCTACAAATGCCACCATGCGTCCGTCGGGCGAAAACAGAGGAATCTGTTGCTGCTCGTACTTGGCCGAGAGTGGTTTAAGAATATTACGTTTAATCTCAAACACATAGTAAGGAGCTTTGAACGAACGTCGGTATATGGGAGTCGACTCCTCATACACGAGCATTTTTGAGCCATCAGGGCTAAGAGTGAACGACTCTACTGAGTTTATTGACGCATTGCGAGTATGGGTCACATCGAGTGCGGTCTCAATCAGCTCACCGCTATTGGTGTCGTAGCGATTGATTTTAGCGCCATCCTCGTCAATCTGATAATAGCTCAGCCCATCGGCTGCGAATACCATCTTAGCCGGGGCCGCTGCCACGGCCTGCGGATATACGTAGGGGCGTATCTGCTCCACTATAGGGTCGGCGCTCCAGGCAGTGAATGCTACTGTGGATACGCAGATTATTGCAACAAACTTTTTCAATTCTGTAATTATAGCTAATATTACTTTTTCCTTATGATGGTTTACCAAAGCGACAATTGGTCGTCGTTGGTAGGGGTGGGCTTGCGGGCCGGCGGCTGGTATCCAAACTCAGGGTCGGGTTCAATCACAATTCCCTTGCCTTGATCTACTGGTGCCACAAGCCAGTCGGCCTCGTCAATCGAGTCATCTATTGCCGATATTTTGGCCTTTCGTTTATTCGTTTTCTTTTTCGGCTCGGGTTGTGGCGCAGGTACCGGTTCTTCGGGAATCTCCTCAAACTGGATTGCCTTATAACGCTCCATGTCGGCCTTAAGTCTTTCTATCTGTTGATTGAGATTACTCTCGCTGCGCACTTGATTATCGAGATTGGTCTCTATAGTATGCTTGAGCGATGTGATCTCATTTTTAAGCGATTCGATCAGCATCGACTTCTGATTGTTATCGGTACTTAGCCTCTTGATGTGCGCATCCTTTGCAGCTTTTACTTCCTCAAACTTGGTTACTGCACTTTCAAGCTGATTTAGCGACTGAAGATCCTCATTAGCCTCTGCGAGTTTCACTTTGAGGTTTTGCAATTCTTCCTCGGCTTGCACGCGGGCTGTGTTGCTCTGTCGCAACTGTTCCTGAAGTTCGTTGACACTTATGGTGAGTGTGTCGATAGTGCCGGCATACTCCTTCACTCGCGGATCCTCTATCGGCTTAAGGCTCTCGGCGAGTTGCTCCTTGACTTTCGAAAGCTCCTGGGTGGCTTCATACAAAGCCTCGGCATTTTCCGACGCTTCTGTCTTGGCCTTTGATGCCTCGGCCGATAGGTTATTGATCATCTCCTGGGCTATCTCATATTTCTCTGTGAGTTCCTGGAGTTTTGTGGCATAGTCCATATCATCGTCGGCTACTTGCACCGAGCACACGCGCAGACGGTTGACAAGGCTGCGATTTTCGAGTTGAAACTGCTCTTTCTCTCCCTCAAGGGCGGCAACTTGTGATTCGAGGTCGTGCACGCGCTCCTTGAGAGTGCGGAGCTGTCGATCGCTGCTCAAGTGCTGCTTGGTGTAGTCAGCGTTTCTCTCGTCTGCCTGCTTGACGCGTTCGCGCAGCTCGCGAGTCTGGTTTTCGAGGCGTTGACGTTCGCGCATCCATGACTCGCGGTGGCGACCTTTGGCCGCAGCATCAATATCGTCGAGATATTGCTTCATCGACTGGTCGAGGGCATCATAAAGATAACGACGCTGCGCATCAGGATTGACTGCCGATTTAAGGAAGTCGGGGAGCGAGTCGTTGAATATCTCCACCACACGCTCGAATATCTTCAGCCTCATCGACTCGTCGGGTTCGGGGGTATCGATCTGCTCATCCGGTACATCATCAGGTGCTCTATCCACCGGATGATGGCCTGTATCAGCAGTGGGCTCACGGCGTTCGGCCAACGGCCTTACGGTAGCGTCGATTCCCTCCTCGTAGTCGTCGCTATCCCCTCCGAAGCCTAATGCGTTTTTGAATTTCTTAAAAATTGCCATTGTTCTTTCAGGCTGTCAATTTGTTCGGTCAATCGTTGGGCTTGGCTACCACTCCTACTCCACTCATACCATTGATGCCGATGGCAAGTGGCTTGGAAAACTTCACAATTCTCACCGCTTCACTCTCGTAATCAGCTGGCAGAGCATTCAGGTAGTCAATGTCATAGACACCGTCGGCCGAAGCCGGGTTGATTGTGAAGTACCCTACGCCAAACGACGTGAGGTTATGGAAGAAGTGGGTGCCTTGGCTGGGTTCGATACGGTAGTTGCTCAGTGATGCCTCAACTATGACACGCGCCTGTGATATGTCGGGCCACTTCACAGGGATGCCAAGGGCAGGATCGCTTGAGCCCCACCGTCCGGGGCCTATCAGCACATAGCCTTCACCTTGAGCCGTAAAGTTACGATTAATTTTTTCAATTTCACGCGCAACGGCTAAATTATTAGCAGAATTGAAACTTTCGGGGCGAATATAGACGATTGTATCGACATTTTCCACGTTGCCGTGACCCAAAGCGGTGTTGCTTCGCAGTATTACACGCTCGTCGGTGAGTGACATCACATTCTCGTCAACAAGATTTTTCCGCTCCACAATAGGGCGTATCTGCAACCAGTACACGTGCCCTTTCATGGCCCCTTTCTCATCTACGATTCCTGCGAATTCTATTTCGACCGGGCGCATCATCTCAGTCTGACCTTTATCGAGCATGAACTCTACCACTTTAGCCAGCGGAAAAGCATTATGGCTAAGCATATTTGCGAATGTCACCACACGTCGGCCCTTTCCCTCCTCGGTGTCGCGTATCACCTGGTCAAGCGGATCGTAGGTCGACACCATGTATTTCAATGCGCCCGTATTGGCGAAATCCTGTATTTTCAGTCTGTTGATGTTGAATGAGTCGTCGACGCTGAAATCGAGCTGATCTCTATTGACCGGAAGAGCATAGAATTGGGTCTGCGTGTCGCGCAGGGCTAAATTAAGCTCGCTGGTTTGCAGCACCTTATCGGGATGACGGGGAGAGAATCGCAATGCCTTACCTCCATCAACTATGTACTTTCCGAGGCCCACGGCTATCTCTGCCACTCCATCCTCGGGTGTCTCTTCGTTTATTGGGTAATAGTTGAGCGAGCGCCCCACCCCTGAGAATGAGGGGAAATAGTAGCCATTATGCTCCTTACCTACCACCTCTTGGATTATCACCGCCATCTTTTCCTGGTCAATGACATTGGATGTCGCTGTCATGTAGGCCTTAGAGTCGGCATAAAACACTGAAGCATACACGCCTTTTATGGCATCGGAGAGCATCCTCAGCATCTCATATTTATCGGTACGCAGTGGCACCATATAGGTTGAATATATGCCGGCGAAGGGTTGGTAATGTGAATCCTCAAGCAAGCTCGACGATCTTATGGCCAGTGGAGTATTAATGACTTCAAAAAGTGCGAAAAAGTCCTCGATAAGGCGCTCAGGAAGCTTGGCCTGCAAAAATGCCTGAAGTATCTGCTCATCAGATATATCACTCAGAGCGAGTGGATAGAGGTTATTTACCTCCATAAACTCATCGAAAATATCGGTGCAAAGCACCACTGTGCGGGGTATCGAGATTGTCACTCCGTCAAGATTGTCGCACACGGGATTTCTCTTAATAATCGAATCGATGAATGCCAGACCGCGGCCCTTGCCGCCAAGCGACCCCTGGCCGATGCGGGCAAAGTTGGAGTAATAGTCAAAACGTCCCTTTTGGAACACGGCCACGACACCCCTGTTTTTCATCCTGCGATATTTTACTATCAGGTCAAAGAAAAGTTGCTTCACGGCAGGAGCCTCACTTATTGACTTGAAGCGGTGCATCTTTATCACCTCGGCTATAGGGAACATGGCGCGAGAGTAAAGCCATCGCGATATGTCGTTGTGCGAGGCATGATGAAGCAGAATGTCGTCGGGGATAGAGAATATCTTGTGCTGCATATCCTTTAGGTCGCGTATGCGCCCTATCTCACTGCCGGTGCGGGGGTCGCGCAGCACAAAGTCGCCAAATCCGAAGTTATCCATTATGGCATCGCCAAGGTCAACCGGGAGCTTCTTTGAGTTTTTATCGAGGAATGTGCCACCAAACTCCTTAACCTTCTCACGATTAGAAACTTCCGACGATTCAATGATGATAGGCAGGTATGGGTCGCGCTGGCGCATATACCGCGCCAACTTCAATCCGGCCTCGGGATCTTTCTCGCCCATTCGCTTGAACGACACATCGCTAATGACACCGAGCATATTATGGCGATATTTGTTGTATAGGGCCACAGCCTCTTCGTAGTCGCGAGCAAGAATCACCTTAGGACGTCCGCGCATTCGCAGCATCTGCTCATGCTCATTGAGCGCCTCGGTAGAAAATTCTTTCGACTGCTTGAGCAGAAATCGGTAGAGCGGCGGTAGTACCGACGAGTAGAACCTCACGGAGTCCTCGACGAGCAAGATTGTCTGCACCCCCACATCGAGGATGTCGTTGTCTGCGTTCATCTTATCCTCAAGCAGCTTGATAATGGCAAGGAGCAGATCCATATTGCCAAGCCATGAGAACACATAGTCCACCGCACCAAAATCCTCTGCCGCCAGCCTGCGCGACACCTCCTTGGAGAATGGCGTGAGCACCACAATTGGAATATCGGGGTATTCGCTCTTTATCTCCTTAGCCCCCGCGAATGTCTCGCTGATATCTATGCCTGGCATCGCGATTATCAGATCGAAATGCTTATTCCTTAAAGCATCGAGGGCTTCGCTCACATGGAGCACGCGGGTAACTCGCGGTGGCGAGCTCAGATGCAGCGACACATATTCGAAGTAGAGCCGCTCCTCCACGCGGCCGTCCTCCTCCATCATGAAGCCGTCGTAAGGCGATGCTATGAGCAGCACATTGAATATGCGCCGCTGCATCAGATTTTGAAATGCTGTATCCTTTAGATATAGTTGCGATAATGATTGCTCGTTCATGGCAATGGCTGTTTATATAACGCAAAAGTACACTTTTTTTCGCAACAGAGGCCCCACAATGCTGTGGAGCCTCTGCAATGATATGGTATTTATGTGAATTTTACCGATGAGTGCTTATCAGAGTATCACCTTCTCAACCTTCGATCCCTGGCGGCGGATAACGATGCCGTTGGTGGGATTATTAAGACGGCGACCCTGGAGATCGAAGTATTCTACAGGTGCGTTGTTGCTGTCAACACTTACTGATTCTACGCCTGTACCTGTCTGGATACGCTTACCGTTGAAGGTAACGTCGATCGGAATTTCGGTCTCCTCATCCATCTTCCATGTCACAGGTATGATCATTTTGAGATCGTGGTCGGGAGTTTCAATACCATTGCATTTT
Organism: uncultured Muribaculaceae bacterium; assembly: GCA_964517875.1. Classification (GTDB taxonomy): domain Bacteria; phylum Bacteroidota; class Bacteroidia; order Bacteroidales; family Muribaculaceae; genus JAJPXC01. Next base: position 31,960 of record CAZFEU010000013.1, read on the forward strand.
ACATCGGCCACGATTTCGCCACCTGCGAGTTCAAGACCATCTTTCGAGCCGGTATATACATTTGAGCCATCGTCATCGGTGGTGCAAATCACGTTATCGATATTTATATCGCCCATAGGCACAGGACCTTCGCCAAGATCAAGTGCGAAATTAGGAAGCGACATGTTGTAGGTGGTTGTTGACACTCTTGCCTGAGCGTTTGAGCCATCGGCGGGTGTGAGCAGTACGTAGTAATTGTTGATGTCACCCTCATTGATCTGGCCACCCATCATTTCGATAACGAGTTTCCCTTTAAACACAGTGGCTTCGGAGGGGAATACAGGATCGGGCTCATCTGACTCCACTACTACTGTACAAGTAGCTTTAAGACCAGCGCATGCGGCAGTGATGGTGGTTTCGCCAGGGTTTACTGCTGTAACAACGCCATCCTTCACCTGAGCTACGAGTGAATTGTCGGTTGTCCAGGTTACGGTCTTGTCGGTAGCGTTGGCAGGAAGCACTGTGGCTGTGAGTGTGGCAGTTTCTGAAGGTTTGAGTGTTAAAGTGGTATTGTCGAGAGTAATCGAAGTGACAGCCACAGTCTTTGCAGCAAACTGGAGTGTGTATACGTGCTGGTTCTTACCATCCACATCGTTACCCTGAGGATTAGTGACAGTGACAAGGATGCGGTTGTTAGCTGCGTCGACACTGGTGGTTGCTTTAGCCACGCCTGATGTACCCATCAGTGTGGTAGCCACTTTTGAAGCGTCGTCGGGCATCTGAATGGAGGTAAGGTCGTAGTTGTATACGTCTGGTGCGAATCCGGGCACAGACGCGCCATTGTATTTCAGCTCAGCAAGACGTGAGTAGTAGAGGAGCTTCACATCATCCACGGTGAGAGTATTGTCCTTACCCACGGTTGTGGTGAAATAGTCGTTGGCCGAGAAAATAATGTTGAATTTTTCGGGAGTGGCATCAGAAACATATTCTATGGGCACCACTACCTCGGCCCAATCTTCTTGCGCGCCCTCGATATAGTAGATTACCTTACCGATGAGCTCGCCGGTCTCGGTGATTTCGCCACCTTGACAACCTTCGAGTGAGTAGCCGAGCACACAGCGGTCGCGGTCTACCATATTAATCTTGTTGGGATTTCCCGAAATCACGATAGCCGCGGGAACATCCTTCTGTACCCATTGCCCTTTCCAAAGATATACTACCACAGTAGCATTCTCGGTGTTCTCAGCGCCGTAGGTACGCTTGTACATGGCTGAAACAGCGTCGGGACGGTTGGTGAATGCTATCGAGCCGAATGTGCCGCCATCGGTCTTGCTGGTGCTTACAGCAGTCGACCATGTGGTACCGGTAGTGAGGTATCCCGGAACATTACGGGTAATACCCAAAGCACCGGTTGAGGTATTCTTCAGCTCTACGGCCGCGCTTGAGTTATATCCTGCTACCTTTGAGCCTAAAGCCGCCTTACCCGTTCCGTTCATGAATGATCCGGTAGTACCTGTGACGTGTGAAATCACCCATGACTCAGGATTTTCACCGATAGTAACGGCCTTGGCTGTAGATGAGGTGTAGGGAGTGGCAGTGCTCCAAGCACCCTCGAAGCCATTGTTGGCAAGCTGTTGTGCCGTAGCCGACGAAATTCCGGCTATAGCCGCAGCTGCGAAAAGTGTGTAAATTGTTTTCATGCGATAATGATTATGTATTTAATTCATTTATCTAATTTATGCCCTTCAAACGCAATAAGCACTATTTATGTGTCACTGGTTTATCTCCGCGAATGTACAACTTTTTGGCCAAAAAACGGATTTTTTTAACAAATTTGCGCCTAATTGGCTAAGATTTGTGTGATTTTTGCTAATTTTGCGTAGATTTAATTCGCTGTTCCTTTCACAGCTATTATCAAGTTTATAATCAGCATACTATGACTGACAACAATATCCACGCAGGCTATCTTAGAGTAGCCTCAGTGAGCCCTAAGCTGAGGGTGGCTGACTGTGACTACAACACGCTCCAGATTATCACATCCGCCAAGGAGGCTGCCGCTAAGGGTGCACGTCTTATTGTGTTCCCCGAGATGGCTCTGACAGCTTACACATGCGGCGACTTATTTCACAACTCAACCCTGCTCGAAGCTGCACAAAAGGGATTCGATCGTATAGTCAACGCATCGCAGTCGATACCGGCAGCGATGGTGATTGGATTGCCCAAGGTGATCGACGGAACTCTGTACAATGTGGCTTTCATTGTGGCGAATGGCCAGGTGACGGGACCTTGGACCAAGACCTATATCCCCAACTACAACGAGTTTTACGAGAAGCGCTGGTGGCCTCAAGGTGTCACCACACCACTGCTTGTCGAAATCGATGGAGCGAAGGTAGGGGTGGAAATCTGTGAGGATCTTTGGGCTCCGATACCACCGTCGTGCCGCGCAGCCATGGCCGGAGCCGACGTGATAGTCAACCTGTCTGCATCAGATGATGTAATCGGGAAATATGACTACCTCACTTCACTGATTGCCAACCAATCGGCTCGCAACATCAGCGGATATGTATACGCCGGCGCCGGGTGGGGTGAATCATCGACCGACCTTGTTTACGATGGCAAGTGCATAATAGCTGAGAATGGTACGATTATCGCTGTCAACGACCGCTGGCAGTGGGACACACAGATGGTGGTAGCCGACATCGACATAATGGCCTTGCGCCGCGACCGCATTCACAACACCACATTCAGCGACTGCGCCCACCGCGAGATTGACACCCCTTACACAGTGGTCACCATTCAACTGCCGCCGGCTACCCCTGTAGATAAGATTCTACATCCTATAGCGCGCACTCCATTTGTGCCCGCTTCCGACGAGCACATCGACCAACGTTGCTCCGAGATAATCAGCATTCAGTGCTCAGGTCTGGCCAAAAGGCTTACCGTGACCAACTGCAAGTCGCTCACAATAGGAATTTCGGGCGGACTTGACTCCACCCTGGCTCTACTTGTAGCCGTAAGCACATTCGACAAACTCGGCCTTGACCGCAAGGGCATAATCGGTGTTACGATGCCTGGATTTGGCACGACCGACCGCACATACAATAATGCTCTGACCATGATGACCACCCTTGGGGTCACGATACGCGAAGTCCCCATTGCCGACGCCGTCAACCTGCACTTCCGCGACATCGGCCACGATCCATCGGTGCAGGATGTGACCTACGAAAACTCTCAGGCCCGCGAGCGCACTCAGATACTGATGGATATAGCCAACCAGACCGGGGGGTTGGTGCTCGGCACCGGCGACCTGTCGGAGCTTGCCCTCGGGTGGGCCACTTACAACGGCGACCACATGTCGATGTATGGTGTAAATGCCGGTGTACCCAAAACTCTGGTCAAATACCTGGTACGATGGTTCGCTCTTCACTCGTCAGACGAAGCCGAACGTCGTGCGCTGGAAGATGTAATCGACACTCCTATAAGCCCCGAACTCATTCCCGCCAGCTCCGATGGTGAGATAAAGCAGAAAACAGAGGATCTCGTAGGCCCATATCAGCTGCACGACTTCTTCCTGTACTACACGCTGCGCTTTGGATTCACACCGCGCCGCATATTCGCACTCGCATGTCAGGCATATGAGGGTGAGTATACCCCACAGGTCATAAAGCACTGGCTGCGCACATTCTTCAGCCGCTTCTTCTCTCAGCAGTTCAAACGCTCATGTCTTCCCGACGGCCCCAAGGTGGGATGCGTGTGCCTATCGCCCCGAGGCGATTGGCGTATGCCATCCGACGCATCGGCAGCAGCCTGGATGAATGAAATCGAAAAACTATAAATTCCACCACACTCCCATGAAATCAATAGCAATCACCATAGCAATGGTTACAACAATCACCTGCAACTCCGAGGCCATATCTCTGAATTACCCTCTACCTCCCACCTCCCCCACTGTCGACGAGTATTTCGGCACCAAGGTAGCCGACCCTTATCGTCCGCTCGAAAATGACACTGCTGCCGCCACCTTGGCATGGGTGGAGGCTGAAAACCGTGTGACAGCCGACTACTTGGCGCAGATTCCATATCGCAACGCCATAAAAGACCGTCTTACCAAGCTCAACAATTACCGTAAAACCGGACTCCCTTCCAAGGAAAAGGATGGGCGTTATTATTATTTCGAGAACGATGGTCTGCGCAACCAGTCGGTGCTCTACCGCAAGAGCTCACTGAGCGACAGTGTGGCTGAAGTATTTCTCGACCCTAACACATTGAGCGACGATGGCACCGTGGCTCTACAGGGGGTATCGATGAGCAACGACGGCCGCTATATGGCCTATATCATATCGCGCAGCGGCTCGGACTGGACGGAAATCTATGTGATGGATGTCGAAACCAAGCAATTGCTCCCCGATCATATAGAATGGGCCAAATTTACAGGCGCATCATGGCACGGCGACGGATTTTATTATAGCGCCTACGACCGTCCTGAGGCCGGCAAAGAATTTTCAAATGCCAACGAAAACCACCGTGTATACTATCATCGGCTCGGAACTCCTCAAAGCGATGATAAGCTGGTGTACAGCGACCCTGAGCATCCCCTCTATTTCCACTCGGTTTGGGTGCCAGAGGATGAGTCGATGATTCTTCTCTACGGCAGCGGCAACGGCAAGGGAAATTCACTAAAGGCAAAAAGCCTAAAGGATGAGAATGCCGGGTGGGTGGTGATCGAGCCCACCCAGAACGATGAGGTGACACCCATCGACGTAATCGACGGAACCATCTATATGACCACCGCAAAAGGTGCGCCGCGCTACCGCCTTGTCACCGTGACGCTCGACAATCCCACTCAGTGGAACGAGCTCATACCCGAAGGCAAATCGGTGCTCACAGGCGCACAATTCGCCGGCAAAAATTTGATTGTCAGCTACAATCAGGATGCGTCAACTCACTCATACCTCTATGACAAGGAGGGTAATCTGATACGCGAAATCAAATTCCCCACTTTCGGCACCGCCGGATTCTCAAGCGACAGCAAGCACGATGAGGTGTTCTACTCCTTTACCTCTTTCATCTATCCGTCATCGGCATTCAGCTACGACATGGCTACCGACCAGAGCAAGCTGATACGCACACCCGATGTGGATGGCTTCAACCCCGACGACTACATTACCGAGCAGGTGTTCTACCCCTCGGCCGACGGCACACGGATACCTATGTACATCACATATAAGAAAGGTATAGAGCGTAACGGCCAGAACCCGGTTTACCTATACGGTTACGGGGGCTTCAACATCAATATGGATCCCGGTTTCTCGGCCAACCGCATATTCTGGCTCGAAAACGGCGGTATATACGCACAGGCCAACCTGCGAGGGGGCGGTGAATATGGCGAGGAGTGGCACGAGGCCGGCACGAAGCTCAACAAGCTCAACGTGTTTAACGACTTCATCGCCGCCGCCGAGTATCTTATCGACCAAGGGTACACCAATCCCGAGAAAATCGCAATCGTTGGCGGTTCGAACGGCGGACTCCTTGTGGGCGCCACCACCAACCTGCGTCCCGACCTTTTCGCCGTTGCCATCCCCCAGGTGGGTGTTATGGATATGATGCGCTACCACCTGTTCACCATCGGATGGAACTGGGCGTCGGACTACGGCACCAGCGCCGACTCTCCTGAAATGGCCAACTATCTGTTGGCATATTCCCCCATCCACAACATTAAGAACGACGGCACACCCTACCCCGCCATACTGGTCACTACAGCCGACCACGACGACCGCGTGGTGCCTGCCCACTCATTCAAATATGCCGCTACACTCCAAGCCAGCGACACAGGCCACGCACCCAAGCTGATACGAATCGACTCCAAGGCCGGTCATGGCGGCGGCAAGCCAATATCCAAGGTGCTCGACGAGTATGCCGACATTTACGCCTTCATACTCTTCAATATGGGGTTGACTCCTGACACTAAGTAAATTATGGTCAGGCTCACAGCTATAGCCCTTTTTATGTTATCTCTGCTCACCGGGTGCTTCACCGGAGTGGAGAGCACACCCAAAATCACCGATAAGGATATACGCAAGCAGCGCGTCACCACCACCGACGAGGAGCAATTTCTATCAAATATCGCAGCGGAGCCGGTGGGAGCATGGCATCGTGGCAAGCAATGGTATGTCACGGGGCCTAAGGTAAGACTTATGATGTCGACCAATGCCCCTGCCGATTATGAAACGGCAATAGGCGACACCCTCACCCTGATAAGCATTTCCAAGACCCCCGGTATCACCGGCGAGTCATCGGCGGTGCTAAACCTTATTGACACAAAGGGTTACAACTACGATTACAGGCTTGAGCAATCGATCGACTCAATCGCCCGCCGACGCGTAAGCCTACCCTACACCATTGACTTGGAGGTAGTGGCAAGAGTCGACTCACTGATGCGAGGTAACACTTATTATATAGTGTCGCGTCTGTGGCTCGACCAAGATGGGCAACCAATCACAGGTAAGAAATTCGTGCCTGTTCATGTCACGTCGGTCACTGCCGGCAATGACATTTACCCTCTTCGTGTCAACTTCACCGACCCCGATGGTCAAGCACGAGGTGCTTACATGTCGGTGGGCTCCGACCGCAGCTCTACGCGCAACTTCGACTCACTCTTTTCTTTCACCGACCCTGCATTGCGCTACAAGGGCATCACCCCTCAGCACTGGGCTCTGATAGTCAACGGCGAGGTCGCTGAGGATATGACCCGCGAGGAGTGCCGCCTGTCGCTCGGTTCACCGAAAACTATCGACACGCGCCCCGGGTATGGGGGTGTCACCGAGCAGTGGGTATACAACGACGGTCGCTACCTGATATTTCAAGACGGACTTTTACGACATTTTCGCAAATGAAACTAACATTTCTCGGCACCGGCACGTCAACCGGCGTACCTCAACTACGGTGCGACTGTCCCACATGCCGGTCGCTCGACACACGCGACCATCGCCTACGCGCATCCGTGCTATGGGAGGTCGACAACTGTTCACTACTTATCGATTGTGGCCCTGACTTCAGGACGCAGATGCTCAGGCTTGATTCCCCCAAGCTCGATGCCCTGCTCATCACTCATCAGCACTACGACCATGTGGGAGGTGTCGATGATCTGCGTCCTTATTGCACCAACGCCGGATTCCCTATATACTGCCAGGCCGACGTGGCTCATGACCTGCACCAGCGTGTGCCTTATTGCTTTGCCAAAGACCCATATCCCGGGGTGCCGCATTTCCAGCTTCACCACATTGAGCCTCAAAAGCCATTCATGGTAAAAGATGTCGAAGTGCTTCCGCTACAAGTCGACCACTACAAGCTATCAATCCTGGGCTACCGAATCGGCGACACTGCATATATCACCGACGCCAATCATCTGAGCGACACAACATTGCAACAGCTCCGGGGCCTCGACACATTGGTACTTAACGCACTGCGTCATGAGCCTCACATGTCGCACTTCTCACTCTCCCAGGCGCTCAATGTGGTAGAACATCTCAAGCCACGACGCACTTACCTCACGCATCTATCGCACCAAATGGGGCGCTATCTCGATGTAGAGCCTACCCTACCCAAGGGTGTACACTTGGCTTACGACAAACTCGCCATCACCACCAGGTAGGTGTCTTTTTACACCAGCCAGGTCGATGATGGCGATTATAGCGGGAGAAAACCCCTGCCACTAAGAGTGGTAAGGGAGTTTATTCAACGCGGTTGCCCGTTTTGTCGATTTGGAAAGATTCACCATCTTTCTCTACTTCAGCAATGCCATCGTTGAAATTATGCACCATATTATATATGAGTGGAATTACAACTTCGCCCGATTGGTTTATATATCCCCATTTTCTATTTTTCTTGACTGCGGCAAGCCCTTCATGGAAAAACAACACACCATCATACTCCATCGGAATTACCACATCTCCCTTCTTGTTGATGAAACCATATTTTTTATCCTTTTCCACCCAGGCCAGTCCTTCTCTGAAGTCGTAAGCACTGTCATAGGTTAATGGAATCACAACATCGCCGTATGCGTCGATATAACCGTATTTTCCATCCTTCTCTACCGAGACAAGTCCTTCATTGAAGAAGCGGGCACCGTCATATTCACAAGGAATTACGATGTTGCCTTCCTTGTCGGCAAATCCGTATTTGCCATCCTGTTCAACTCTTTCAAGATCACTACCATCCTTTTTTTCAGAACAGGATGACATTGTAACTGCTGCTAAGGCAAGCATCATTGATGCGCAAATAAATTTAAAATTTTTCATCGTACTTAAAATTTAAAATTATTGTGATAAAACTGTTAAGTCCATTTTCGACATGGCGGACAATAAAAAAACGTGGACTTTTTGCTTCGTCTACGTCTCGGAGGTATCGGCAAACACCTTGCAGCCATATACGAGTAAAAGCCCACGGATATACCGTAGGCATCAACTTTTACTCTTGACTGCTTCATTAAAATTTTGCCGATTTTTCCGAAACAAGAATACAAGCTAACGCTTTCTATTTTATATGTCCGTATAATTGTTTATTCTACATAGGCATTCGCATTTGTGATTTAACCGCAAATATACGATTTTTTTCACCATCACCTCACCAATATACAAATTTGAATCATGGAAATTTGACTTTTTTCGTCGAGCGATTTTTTTGCGATTAGATGCAAAGCGCGTATCTTCGCGGCGTAAAAGGTTAGTCTTACTTCACATATCTGCGATGAACTTTAACGACAAGCAAGAAATCCTTGACCGCCGGTACCTGCGGATGGCCCGGATTTGGGCTGAAAACTCTTACTGCGAACGCCGTAAGGTGGGTGCTCTCCTTGTAAAAGGGCAGATGATTATATCTGATGGATTCAATGGAACACCCTCGGGGTTTGAGAACGTGTGCGAGGATGAAAGCGGAGTGACCAAGCCTTACGTGCTTCACGCCGAAGCCAATGCGATAACCAAGGTGGCCCGGTCGCACAACTCAAGCGCCGGATCGACCCTCTACATCACTGCGTCGCCCTGCGTCGAGTGTTCGAAGCTCATCATTCAGGCAGGCATCAAGCGTGTGGTTTTCAATGAGATATACCGCCTTACCGACGGGCTTGACTTGCTGCGACGCGCCGGTATCGACGTAACACATATACCCGACATCGATTGATGAAAAGCAAAATTAAGTCGGCGGTATGGATTCCGCTGTTAATGGCTATAGCCTTTGTAGGTGGTTGGTTTGTAGCCTTGTACTTGTCAGCGCCAAAAGGATTGTCGCCGGCTCAGCAGAAGCTGCAGAACATACTCAACCTGATCGAATCGCAGTATGTCGACGATGTTAACCTCGACTCGCTCATAGAGTACACCCTGCCACAGCTGCTCAACAATCTCGACCCTCACTCAGTGTACATACCCGCCGACAATCTGGAGGCTGTGAACGACGAGCTGAGTCAATCATTCAGCGGCATCGGTGTGACTTTCACTCTCAACAACGACACTATAATAGTGCTCGAAGTGCTTGCCGGTGGCCCAGCTGAGAAGGTGGGTCTCCAAAGCGGCGACCGCATCATAGCAATCGACGGCGAGCGCACCGCAGGCGCTGGCATAACTCAGGAATACGTATTCAAGCACCTGCGCGGTGAGGCAGGAACCACCGTCGACCTCACGATAATGCGCGGCAACTCCGACAAAACCTACGAGTATCACATCGTGCGCGGCCAGATACCTAACCGCTCGGTTGAAGCAGCCTATGTGGATGAAAATGGCGTGGGATTTGTAAAAATCACAAAATTCGCACGCTCCACCTACGAGGAAGCACTAAAATCACTACTCCAACTGATGGGTGAAGGAGCCACCTCTATCGTAATCGACCTGCGCGGCAACGGTGGCGGTCTTCTTGACCAGGCATTGCTGCTTGCCAACGAGTTCCTGCCCAAAGGGGAATTGATAATGTCGCAACGCGGTCGTGACCCGTCGTACAACCAGGAGTTCTTCAGCGACGGCCACGGATTCTTGCAGGATATACCGCTGGCTGTGATGATTGATGAATTCACCGCTTCGGCAAGCGAGATATTCGCAGGTGCGATCCAGGATAATGACCGAGGTGTGATTATCGGGCGCCGTTCGTTCGGCAAAGGATTGATACAAAACCAGATAACACTACCCGACAGTAGTGCCGTGCGCCTCACCGTGGCTCGCTACTACACCCCGTCAGGACGAAGCATACAGAAACACTACTCCATGGGGCACGCACAGACATACGAGCAGGAGATGCTCCACCGCTATGAAAGCGGTGAGATGGAAACCGCCGACTCGATCAAAGTCAACGTCGATGATGCCTACAAGACCCTCAACGGACGCACCGTTTACGGCGGAGGAGGCATCATACCCGACGTGTTCATCTCTATGAGCGACAGCACCTACGCTACCCCCTACCTCACTAAGGTTATCAATGCCGGCTTGTTCCAGAAATTCGCCCTCGAGTATGTGTCAAACAATGGCACCGCTATCTCTAAAGCAAAAAATGTCGACGAGCTGATGAAGCTTCTCCCCTCCGACGATATGATACTCGCCACATTTGTGGATTATTGCAACACTGAAGCAAAAATACGCAAGCAGTGGGCCTATATCAACCAATCAGCTCCGTTGATTGTTAATATCCTGAAGGCCATGATAGCCCGCGACACCCTCGGGCCATCGGCTTACTATCAGATTATTAACAAGTATGACACCGGTGTGGAGCGTGCGATGCGGGAAGTTACCGGTGCAGCCGCCACACCTCCCATCAAACAAGGATTTACACCTAAATGAAAAAAGAATACATAAGAAGTCGCATTAAAGCCCACAAAAGCCTGCTCTCGCAAGCTGAGAAAGATGAAGCTGCCGAGCGTGTGTTTGCCCAGCTTGAACGTACAGCCGCTTTCGTGCTCGCCGACCGCATACTACTTTACCACTCCCTTCCCGACGAGCTCTCGACACGCCGGTTTATCGAGAAATGGCATAAGCTGAAGCATTTCTTCCTTCCCCGCGTAAATGGCGTGAATCTGGAGATTCTACCTTACGATCGCTCGACTCTCAAGTTGGGCGCATTCCACATTGAGGAACCCGACGGCGACAATGTGTACGACCCTGCCGAAATAGAGATGGTGATAGTGCCGGCCGTAGCCTACGATGCCATGGGCAACCGCGTAGGTAGAGGCAAGGGGTTCTACGACCGCCTGCTGGCCGACATCACCGCCACTAAGGTTGGCATCGGCTACGATTTCCAACTTGTTGACGCAATCGACGCCGAGCCCCACGACGTGAAAGTTGACATCGTCATCACCGAAAGCCGATACATCCGCGTAAAGTGACCCAGATACTGCCACATACCCAGCTCAGCGATGTGATACTTCGTGACCCCGATATCATACCCCTTATCAACCGATGGGGCATAAAGCTGGGTGTAGGAGCCGACACCGTGGCCGAGATATGCCAGCGTCACGGCATCGACACGCTACTGTTCTGCACGATACTCAACACCTTCGTCAACGACAACTACTTCCCGGTGCGCAATCTCATGGAGTGCGACCCCCCGCAGCTGGTGCAGTACCTCACACTCACCTATCACTCCTATACCCACTACCAGCTCCCTACTATCGACCGCCACTTCGACATGCTGATACAGCGCAGCGGCAACGATAACAACCTTGCCTACCTACGCCGCTTCTTCAACGAACTGAAGCAGCAGATTGTGGCACGCATCAACTTCGACCTTCAAAAATGGTTTCCGGCCATCGCCGAGGGTAGGCAGATTGATGTGCCCGATAGTACCGACATCAACGAGCAACTTTCCGACATCAAGCACATGCTGGTATGCCACCTCGAAGGACACTACGACACCAACCTGTGCTATGCGGTAATCACCGTGATATTTTCCTTGTGCAAGGACATGCTGAAAAACAATCGTCTGCGCGACCGCATACTTCGGGCAATCACCTGCCCTCCTACCGGCAGCATCTCAGCCGAGCAGGCCACCCCACTGACGGCACGCGAGATAGAAGTGCTACGCCTTGTGGCATTAGGACGCATCAACAAGGAGATAGCTGCCGAATTGGGCATAAGCTTCAACACCGTCCTTACCCATCGGCGCAACATTACAGCCAAACTCGGCATCCGCTCCGTATCGGGCCTGGGCGTGTACGCCCTGACACGCGGATATATCACTGAGCATCAGCTGGTGTAGCCATATTATAAATTCCAAAAACATCATCCTACGACAATGTACATAGCATCGCAGAAACGCAAAGAAAACATAGCCGAGTACCTCCTCTACATGTGGAACATAGAGGACATTATCCGTGCTAATTCACTCGACATACAGCGAATCAAGGAGAATGTGATTGACCGCAGCAACCTTGATGACGCTCAGCGTAAGGAACTCACTGAATGGTATGAGTCGCTCATCGACATGATGCGTCGCGAAGGTGTGACCGAGCGTGGGCACCTCCAGATCAACAAGAATGTACTGAACGACATGGTGCGACTGCACCAGGCATTGCTTAAGGATCCAAAATTTCCGAAATACACCGCCGAGTTTTATCGTGCGCTACCATATATCGTAGAACTACGATCAAAAGCAGGAGAGGAGAAGGCCGGAGAAATCGAGACCTGCTTCAACGCTCTTTACGGCATGCTCATGCTCAGGCTACAGAGCAAGGAAATTACCCCCGACACTGCCAATGCCATAAAGGAGATATCTTCATTCATCGCCCTGCTTGCACATTATTACAAGCTCGACTCGGAGGACAAACTCTTTGACAACGACGACCAGCCAGCGCAGTAGCAGTGTCAACTCCCAAGATACAACACATCACATCGGCCGACGACCCTCGTATAGCACCCTTCTGCCGGCTCACCGAGGCACAACTGCGCAATCGTCTCAACCCGGAGGCAGGGATTTTCATCGCCGAGAGCCCTAAAGTGATACGTGTGGCACTCGACGCCGGGTATCAGCCCGTATCGCTACTGGCCGAGGAGCGGCATCTGCATGGCGACGCAGCCGACATATTGGCGCGCTGCCCCGAGATTGACATATTCACCGGGGAGCGGAGCATACTTGAAAATATTACCGGCTATACCCTCACCCGCGGCGTACTGATGGCCATGCGCCGCCCACAACCACGTGATCTGTCGGATGTGTGTGCCGACGCCAGGCGGGTAGTAGTAATCGACAATGTGGTCGACACCACCAATATCGGGTCAATATTCCGTTCAGCCGCGGCGCTCGGCATCGACGCAGTGCTACTCACACCCACCTCGTGCGACCCTCTTAACCGACGCTCCATCCGCGTGTCGATGGGCTCGGTATTTCTCGTGCCGTGGACATGGCTCGACTCATCGACTGAATATATCGCAGCGCTCAAAACTTTAGGCTTCAACACCATAGCCATGGCACTCACCGATAAGTCAATCAGACTTGATGACCCGCAGCTCCACACCCCCGGCAATCGACTCGCCGTAATTATGGGCAATGAGGGTGACGGGCTTCCGAAATCTACAGTGGCACAGGCCGACTACACAGTGATGATCCCAATGGCACACTCAGTTGATTCGCTCAACGTAGCCGCCGCCTCGGCCATCGCCTTCTACGCCCTCCGATCTTTCCCTTAAGCCTAATTAAATATATCTTTATATTTTCTATATTTGCGCCCATAATATTAGGCTTATGAAACTGATAATTTCTCTAATGCTGCTTGTTTGCTCAATGTCGACATGGGCGCGCGATTTGCACTATATATGGAAAAAAGATTATAATAAAGACTTCGAGCATGGGTATTTTGAAAAAGGTAAGCCTGAAAACCTTAACCTTCCATTATTTAGTGCATCTTTTGATAATCAAACAATCGCTTATGACAATCAATCAATGAATATGGCGGATGTTTTTGAGAAAATCGTTTCTGATACAAGAGAGGAAATGTTTGTAGTGGCTTGCTATGAAAAGAATGACACAATTCGTCTGCAAATTTCAGGGATTTCTCCTTATAATTTATACAAGTTTTTCGAAAATCATATAGCGGGAGTTTATATCGTTCCCGGGGGGAAAGAAATCCCTTTCTTTTTACTTTCCACTCCGTTCGATCCAATGGCGCAAGTAATGGGGATGTTTAAACGAGATACCGAGACTATATCTATAAGATGGGAGAATGAAGAGACACCAAAAGATGTGATTCTTAGAGGAACTGATGATTTTATGACTATATGCATATATTATTACAACGCAAAGCAGTGGCATCCAATCAGTATATTAATTAATGGTAGAGTAGTCACAGGGCCATGGGAGGGTTGATGCCGAGGCCGATGTGTCAGCCCCGGTTACAGCCCGGAGGGTTATGCGCATAGTCGGTACGCATTGGGTTCTGGAAGGGTGTTACACTAACCAACATTCCCTGTCCGTTGACCCCTACTTATCCTTTGATTTTAATGAGGTCGCGCATAAATTATGGGGTATTTGCGGATTATTTGCGAAAAATTCATACATTTACCTCCATAATTTATGATTTACACCATGAAAGTTTTTTTTCGTTAATGTCGTTTGTTTGTTCCATGTTGTCGATTTCGGCAGGTGATCTCCGTTATCCATGGCATGAATGGTACAACGAACGTTATGAAAAGGGACAACCTAAGGACTTGGAACTTCCCCTATTTAGTTCATCTTTTGACAATCAAACAATTAATTTTAAGGACGTTTTCGCACAGCTTGCCGCAAATAAAAATGAGGAGATGTATATAGTGGCATGCTATGAAAAAAGAGATACAATCTTTTTGCAAATAGCGGGAATTAGTCCTTTACGGTTATATGAGATATTTGAGAATCATATAGCCGGTGTTTATATTGAACATGGGAGTAGGAAGGTACCATTCTTCATTATTTCAACTCAATTCGATCCTCAAGCAAGAGTTATGAAAATGTTTATCCGAGAAAATGAAACGGTAACTATTTGTTGGGATTATAAGGCTCACAAGAGAGAATTTACTTTTTACGGATTTGATTCTGTTACTTCTTTCATATACTATTATAAAGATAAGCAATGGCATCCTAAATTGCTACTATATAACTCCAAAGACCTATTAAAAAAAGACACAGATTAATCCAGCAAATAGAAACACGTCATATACCCAGAAAGAATAATATATCCCAGAAAGAATAATGAAGCGGCAAGTTAATTCGATAGTCGTTATTAGCATACTATTGTCATCGTTGATGACGATAACATACGGCGATATTTATTATAAAACTAAAGACGTTGGAAATGAGAGATACTTTTACGACTCGTATGGTTCGTTGTATATTAAACTAATTTTTGATAACGACTCAACTACCAGGGAATATTATCTCCCTAATGATTCTGCTGAAGTAGAGATATGTCATAGTCCCACTACGCCGGCAATTCTGTTTGAGGACCAACAAGAAGCCAATGTTTTTTTAAACTCGGCAATACATGAAATATTGTTGCATTACCCCAACCCAAATCCTTATAGCGATATCTCAACACCAATAATTTATGAGGGTACTGCGTATGCAATTATTGAGTTGCTTATTGATGAGAATAGTGAAATAATGGATGTTCGTCTTTTAAAAAAATCATTCGATTGTCCTAAATGCGACTCATTAGCAATTAAAGTCGGATATCATATAAAGCCCAAAGCAGCGGCTATGTATAATGGGCAGCCTGTAAAATCGGGAATACCGATAATACTTATATTTGGACGTGAGCAAAAGATTATACTTAGGAATATCAATTTGGAGAAGTGTAAATGAAGCCCAACAATCATATTGAGCCGCGGAGCGGCGTGGTCGTATCGAACCCCACACGACGGGAGCGGCAACGGCCGCGACTGAGTGTGGGGAGAGGTGACACCAACTCAAAGGAGTGTCGGAGACACGATGTAGTGCAAAAAGACTGCACGCCAAACTCCCCTGAATGCGCCACTACGTCGTACCTCCGGCACTCGCTGATGTATTATGCGTTTGATCCCCCACACTCGCTACGCTTCATGTGGGGTTCACTACAACACCGCCGCTCCGCGGCTACGATGAGGTCATGCGGTTATATATAGGTGTGCCCTGCGGGCAATTAGCGTAGACTAAACATTTTGACGCGGTTGCCATGAATTGCTGGAAGTGCGTACGGTTATGTCGGAAAGATTTTGTAAATTCGCGCATTAATTCATTAAGTCAACTCATAGTTACATAATATGCTCACAGCTAAGGAAATCAGAGAGTCATTCAAAGACTTCTTCCGCACCAAGGGTCACACCATCGTCCCCTCAGCTCCAATGGTTATCAAAGACGACCCCACTCTCATGTTCACCAACGCCGGAATGAACCAGTTTAAGGACATTATTCTGGGCAACAAAGCGGCCAAACATACCCGCGTAGCCGACTCACAGAAGTGTCTACGCGTTTCAGGCAAGCACAACGACCTTGAAGAAGTTGGCCACGACACCTACCACCACACAATGTTCGAGATGCTCGGCAACTGGTCGTTTGGCGATTACTTCAAGGCCGAAGCTATCGACTGGGCATGGGAATATCTCG
>CAZFEU010000014.1:0-44094 GCA_964517875.1 uncultured Muribaculaceae bacterium
TGAAGTCGTGCAGGTTTTTGATGCCGCTCACCTTGCGTGCTGTGGCGTTGAAGAGCTTGGTGGGTATTGTTTTTGACAGCGGGTCGTAGCGTTTCTGCTTCCACCCCGACACCAGGTCGAAGCCGTCGCGTGTTATCATGCGATATAGCTCGGGAATCTCGTCGGGTGAGTCCTGAAGGTCAGCGTCCATGGTTATCACCACCTCGCCCTGAGCCAAGCCAAACCCGGTGTTGAGCGCCGGCGACTTGCCGTAGTTGCGCCGGAAACACACCCCCTTGACTGCGGGGTTGCTATCGCGCAGATGCTTTATAACGTCCCACGACTGGTCGGTGGAGCCGTCGTTGACGAATATAATTTCGTAACTGAACCCGTTCTCCTGCATCACCCGGCGTATCCACGCTTCGAGCTCGGGGAGCGATTCGGCTTCGTTGTAAAGAGGTACTACTACTGATATATCCATTAGCGGGATGAGTTTTTAAATTTACCGGTGAGGCGCACCAACCAAGCCACTACCATTGAGAGCATTGAGCCGGTGAATATGCCTACCCACACAAATTCAATAGAGATATCGGCCGGGGTGAGAATGCCCCCCTGGTCAATTACATGTTGCACGGTTGCGGCCGTATCGGTTTGTCCGGTTGCCATGAGTGCGTCAACGCATTGAATGAGCAGCCGGTGTATATAGTCAGGCACGAGCCATTTCATATAGATATAGCTCACCGAGGCCATGATTATCGAGCCACCGATAAACACCATTATGCCTTGCATCCATAGCTCGGAGTAGAGTGTGCAGCCCAGATCCTTGATGTAGGTGCGACGCAGCATGTAGTAAAGTATCACCGGCACTGCCGACATCATGACGAGAGTGAGCAGCGACAGGGCATTGACCCATAACGTCGATGCCGCCACAATGAACGTGGCCGACATCCACACACCCATCAGCAAGCCTTGTTCGGCTCCGCGCCTTACGCCAGTCTTGCGTGCGGGAAGAGGTGATGGTGGGTAGGGCATAACGGTTGATACATTGGTTCAAAATCACGCAAAATTACTGATTTTTGTCGAATGTGTCATAATTTTGTGTCAATTCGGTACGAAAGTTTGGGCTGGGAGCCAAAAAGCATACATTTGCTGAACAAAGTGAAGCTCTTATAGACTAATTTCCTACCTTTAAATTGGCAAGTATAAAATCATTGGCCAAGGACACAGCCATCTATGGGTTGTCGAGCATCATCGGGCGCTTTCTCAACTGGTGCCTGGTGCCGCTGTATGTCTACATCTTCCCCTCCAACGAGTATGGTATAGTGAGCTATCTCTACAGTTTCACCGCCGTGGCCCTGGTGATACTCAACTACGGGATGGAGACGGGTTTTTTCCGCTTCGCTAACAGCGAGCGCGATTCCGAGTGCGTCTACACCACATCGCTGCTGTCGGTAGGTAGTACGTCGCTCATATTCATCTTGCTGCTAACGGTGCTGCTCAAGCCGGTGTCAGGAGTGCTGCTTCTGCCCCGTCACCCCGAGTACGTGTGGCTGCTTGGTGTCACTGTTGCAATTGATGCTTTCACCAATCTCCCCTTTGCATATCTTCGCTTTAAGAAACGCCCTATGCGGTTTGCGTCGATCAAGCTGCTCAACGTGGGGCTTAACATATCGCTTAACCTGCTCTTTCTGCTTGGGTGTCCTGCCATGATGAGATGGTGCCCGGCGTTGGTAAGCTGGTTTTATGAGCCACTTGGTGGAGGGTCGTTCGGCATAGGGTGGATATTCCTGGCCAATATCTTATCCACATTGGTGGTGCTATTGTGCCTGCTCCCCGAGCTCACCGGTCGCCGCTACCGTTTCAGCGGCGAGCTTCTTGGCCGCATGCTGCGCTACTCATGGCCGCTGCTCATACTGGGTGTGGCGGGCATATTGAGCCAAAATATGGGGCAGATCATCATCCCCTACCTGTTTCGGGGTGATGTAGAGGGTGCGCGCTCGATGGTGGGCATCTATGGTGCCAACATCAAGATAGCTATAGTAATGGTGATGTTTACCCAGGCATTCCGCTATGCCTACGAGCCATTCATCTTCGCCCGCGCCAAGGGTGAGGATGAGAAGGCAAGAATGCAGAGCTACAGCGATGCCATGAAATACTTTATCATCTTCGGGCTCCTGATATTCCTCGGGGTGATGTTCTATCTGCCCATAATCAAGCATTTTGTGTCGCCCGGCTATTGGGGCGGTCTGGCAGTAGTGCCGATAATGATGGCGGCTGAGCTGTGCTTCGGCGTTTTCTTCAACCTGTCGTTGTGGTACAAGATCACCGACCGCACCCAGTGGGGCATGTATCTGTCGCTGCTATGCTTCGTGCTGATGTTGGCACTCAATGTGTGGCTTGTCACCGCCATCGGCATACCCTACGGCTACATTGGCTCGGCCTGGGCTGCACTCATCAGCTACTTTGCGGTAATGGTGATAAGCTACTTCGTGGGTCAGCATTATTACCCCATTGCCTACCCACTGCGGCGCATCGGGCTGTACGTGGCGCTCGCCGCCGCTCTTTATGGGGTGGGGGTATATTGCGTCGACACTACTATGGAGTGGCTCAATCTCGGGCTTCGCACCCTCCTGCTCGCGGTATATGTCGGAGCGGTGCTAAAGTACGAGCATCTGCCACTGATTTCACGACACTAAAAATCATCATCACATTATATAAATACATAAATCTTACATGTCATCACAGCGCCCCCTTAAAGTAGTGCTCATCAACCACGCCGACCTCATCGGCGGTGCTTCGGTAGTGACCACACGCCTGATGCGCGCCCTGCGCGAGGAAGGAGTAGATGCTCGCATGATAGTCTACACCAAAACTATCGATGACGACAACGTCATCCCTGTCTCCACACGCTTCCGACGCACCATGACATTCCTTGCCGAGGCAACGTCGGGAGCCGTGGCCAACGGCTTTGACCGCAAGCGACTCTTTGAGATTTCGACCGCATCATACGGCTATGACATATCGCGCCACCCTCTGATCCGCGAGGCCGATGTGATATGCCTTAACTGGATAAATCAGGGGATGCTGTCAATCAGGAATCTGCGCCAGCTTGCTGCATTGGGCAAGCCCATCGTGTGGACAATGCACGACATGTGGCCCATGACCGGGGTGTGCCATCATTCCTACGGTTGCACCAACTTCACCAGTGGTTGCGGCAACTGTCCGCAGCTGCATCGACGCAAAGGTCCTCACGATCGCTCGGCCGTAGTCAATGCGCGCAAGCAACGCTTATACGACATGGGTAATTTCACCTTCGTGCCGGTGTCGCACTGGCTTGCGGAGCAGGCTGAGCGCTCATCACTGCTGTCGGGTCGCCGGATAGAGGTGATACCTAATGCATTCCCAATAAATTTTTACATCACTGAACCAACCCACCTGGTGCAGTCGTTCAATCTCGACTACACCAAGAATCTGATTGTGATGGGAGCAGCCCGCCTCGACAACCCGGTGAAGGGGCTTGACCACGCTATCGATGCGCTCAACTATTTATTCGACAACCGCCCCGATATATCCAACAACGCCTTGGCGGTATTTTTCGGCTCTTTGCGCGATGCCGGCAAGTTGTCGCGTCTGCGCTTCCCCTACCGTTTCATCGATCATGTCAACGATCCCAAGATGCTGCGCCAACTCTTTGCGTCGGCCAAGGTGGTGCTGTCGTCATCGCTGGTCGAGACACTCCCCGGCACGCTTATCGAAGGGCAGGCCGGTGGAGCTATTCCGGTAAGCTACGACAACGGCGGTCAGCTTGACATCATCGATCATAAGAAGTCGGGCTACCTCGTCCCCGTGGGCGACTATAAGGAGCTGGCGCGCGGCATAGTGTGGGCTCTCGAGACCCCGGTGGACCGCAACTATCTGCACGATCAGGTCGATAAGAAGTTCAATGCCTCGGTTGTGGCTCAAAAATATATTGATCTCTTTAACCGGCTCGTGGGCCGGGAGTAATAGCGGCGAGGGATGTATCACTCAGTCGAGGCAATAGTGCTGAGGCTTGTGCGCCATAACGACAAGCACTCGATAGTGAGGCTGTACACCCCCACGCTCGGAATTGTAGGTTGCGTCACCCCCGCCGGCGACACCCGTGAGGCCCGACGACGCAGGGCCTTGATGACACCGCTGGCGGCTGTGCGCTGTGTAATTTCAGTGGCTCCTGGCCGCGATTTACACCATCTGCACGATGTACAGCCCCTCGACATGTCGGCTGCCTCAATTCTCACCTCACCCGTCAAGGGCGCACTGGCCCAATTTCTGGCCGAGCTGTTTGACGCCACACTCCGCGAGCAGCAGCCCGACCAACTGCTCTACGACTTCGTGGCACACACGGCCCGTGAGCTCAGCTCGATAAATAGCGGTGTGGCCAACTATCATCTGCTGGCCATGGTGCGCCTGGGGCACTTCCACGGCATCGAACCCGACTGGGGTTCGTATCGTCGCGGATACTGGCTCGATGAGGTCGACGGCACATTCCGCCCCACACCCCCGGTGCATGAGCACTTGGCCGACCCACGCGAGTCGCGGGTGCTGTGCCTGTTGCACTCACTACCTGCCGGCAGGCTGTCGCGGCTGCATCTCAGCGGGCGTGAACGCAATTATATAATTGACCGCATCTTAGCCTACTACCGGCTTCATGAGATCAACATCGGCCCCTTGCGGTCGCTTGAGGTGCTTCGGCAGCTTTTCTGAACTGAGCGCTTCTATATTAGCGGAAAATTTATTATCTTTGTGAAAAATATTGGACTATGACCACATCTACACCCAGCTGGCTTAAATCTATAGGCTACATATTTATCGGCATATGCGTGGCAGCTACAGCCTACAGCGCATATCTGAGCGTCAGCGATCAGGAGGACAAGGAGCTTCAGGACGCATATAAGGAAAACCTCAAGACCCTTACCGTGACTGATACGTCGGGCATACATGAGATAGCCGACGATGGCACCGCTCAGGAGTCGACAGGCGACAACGCCTCAGGCATAGAAGCCGTAAACCTTGGCGACGACCTGTCGACCGAGGAGGTGTTGGTGCTGGATGATGGGGACTCTCAGCTGGGCTTTGACGCTATCGATGAAAATGCCGTGCTCTACACCGAGCCATCGGTTGCCAACCCCACCGACACAATTGTGTCACGGTAAGCTCTACATCGCAGGGCGATAGAATGTGGCCGTACAGGTCGGAAGTGTCGTACAGGTCGGAAGTGTCGGGCAGGTCTGACAAGTCTGACAAGTCTGACAAGTCGTACAGGTCGGACGTTGCATCGCTCCGCTGCTGTTACTCTTACAACTCTTACAACTCTCACAACTCTTACAACTCTCAAAACTTTCAACTCCCCCCAATCTTTCACTAATAGTAACTGATTTTTGACATATTTAGGCAAAAAAATTGCCCAAAGTCATAAAAAAATGTTTTTAATGTTAAAAATAGAGGAATTAACACACCAAGTATGCTCATATATTAAATAAAAGTGTTAGATTTGTGCCAAATATGCCGAGGGGCGAGTCCCCTGTAGGCGATATCCGGACGACTTGACATAAGACATCACCTAAAACTCAACACAGTACACACCCATCTAAGCAACTACACCCAGGAGAGGGCGTAAGGCTTACCTGCCTCAAACGGCAAGAGCTAACCTAATCTATCACCACGAGTGTACACACCCCGAGCGCCAATCTCCCCGATGCATGCGCGATGTTTAAGTTCAAGGCTTCCGGATGATCAAATCGACCGGATAATAAACTATTGTGTAACAGAAAGAAAAACCATGAATTTAAACAAATTATAGTAATTATGAAAAAACAGCTATTGCTTCTGTTATTTTCCATCTTCGCGGTAGTGGGTTACGCCCGCACCGTGACCGGAACAGTGACGCAGGCCAGCGACGGCGAGCCTCTTATCGGCGTAACCGTACAGGTCAAAGGCTCAACTACGGCCACCGCTACCGACTTTGACGGAAAGTATTCAATCGAGGTAAGCTCGGACAACACCGTCCTGAACTTCTCTTACATCGGTATGAAACCCGTCTCGGTCACCGTAGGCTCTAAGAGCGTACTTAACGTGAAAATGGAGGAAAACTCCAAAATGCTCAACGAGGTAGTTGTTACCGCGATGGGACAGACTCAAGAAAAGAAGAAACTTAACTTCGCCGTTCAGGCCCTGAACTCCGATGAGGTGATGGCAGGTCAGTCGACCAACTTCGTCAACTCGCTCCAGGGTAAGGTGGCCGGTGTGCAGGTTTCTAACTCAGGTGGTTCGGCCAACTCTGCTTCGCAGATTGTGGTTCGCGCCATTTCATCAATCAACAACGCTCAGTCCAACGAGCCCCTCTTCGTGGTCGACGGTATGCCCATCCGTGGTGGTGCATCATCAATGGCCGACCTCAACCCCAACGACATCCAGTCGATGTCGGTCCTCAAGGGTGCCGCCGCATCGGCTCTCTACGGACAGGAGGGTGCCAACGGTGTAATCTTGATCGTGACCAAGAGCGGTAAGGACGGACAAGTTACCGTAACCGCCAACGGTGGCTGGGAAATCAGCAAGGTAGCCAAGCTCCCCAAGCTCCAGAACCAGTACATCGGCGGTTCCAACGGCTTCTACACCACCAACGCTACCGGTGGCTGGGGTCCGTTGATGCGCTCCGACGACACATATTATGATAATGTAGACAACTTCCTCGGAACAGGCTTCCAGCAGAAGTACGACCTCTCGGTGTCGGGCGGTAACGAGAAATTCTCAGCCTACGCATCGGCCAACTGGCTCGACGACCAGGGTGTAGTGCCCAAGGACTACAAGAAACGCCTTGGCGTGTTCGTGAAAGGTGAATGGAATCCTTCGAGCACCGTGAAGATCATGCTCTCGACCAACTTCATGGACACCAAGAGCCGCGGCTTCGGTAACTCGATGAGCACAGTATACGGCTGGGCTATAAATAAGGACATGGCCGACTACAAGACCCTTACCGGCTATCCCAACTGGGCTAACCGCTATGACGATTGGGACGCTCTGACCTACGACCAGCAGATCGGCGCCACCATATCGCCCTACTACGGACGCTACATGGACTGGTCACAGTCAGAGTCACAGCGCGTGATCATCAATGGCCAGATCCAGTACACCCCTATCAAGAATCTTACATTCACCGGCAAGGTGAGCTACGATAAGTCCAACTCTACCTACGACTCATGGAGCCGTCCGCGCTACGACGAGGAGAAGGACTTCAACAAACTTGATGAAGAGGGCAACCGCATTGGCCTGACCGACGGTCAGAAGACCCTCCTCGCTGAGCGTCAGGGTACATACTCATTCTCACCCTCACGCGGCGAGCGCACCACAGCCCAGCTGCTCGGTAACTACCAGTGGGATATCAACGACAACTGGAACTTAAACTTCTTCCTCGGTGGTGAGTACTCGGAGAGCCGCAGCTACTCAGCCAACATGGGTGGTTACAACTTCCTGCTTGGCGGTGACTTCTATTCGCTCAACAATGTAGACCCCTCTTACCTCACCCTCGGTAGCGGTTCATACCAGATAGCTTTGAACCACACCAAGCGCAACAAATATGGCTTCTTCGGTGAAATCCGCGGTGACTACAAGGGTATGATCCAATTGTCAGTAACCGGCCGTATCGACGGTTCGTCAACACTCAAGCAGTGTGACTCATCTTACTTCTACCCCTCGTTCACCGGTGGTATCGTATTCTCTGAGATCTTCGGTTGGAAAAACGACTGGTTCTCGTTCGGTAAGATACGCGGTAACTACGCTAAGGTAGGTAAGGACGCTCCCGCCAACCAGTTCAGCGACAACTACAAGCAGTGGCCTACATTCCCCGACGGTGGTTTCGGTATCAACCCCATCTACGGTGTAGCCAACTGGCTTGAGCCTGAGATGACCAAGTCTTGGGAAATCGGTACTGACTTGCGCTTCTTCAACTCACGCACCCGCTTAGACCTGGCTTACTACTCAACCACAGTTGACAACCAGATCGTGACAGTGCGCGTGTCGCCCGCCTCAGGCCAGATTCTTCAGACCCGTAACGAGGGTTCAATCGAGAACTATGGTGTAGAGCTCACCGCATCGCAGGACATTCTCACCACCGGCGACTTCCAGTGGACAGCCAACGTCAACTTCTCGTTCAACCGCGGCCGCGTACGTTCACTCCCCGAGGAGGTATCTGAAATCCAAGGTGGACAGTACGGCGACGTATTCTGCTCGGCTTACCTCAACCAGTCGACCACCGCACTCTCTGGTACCGACTACCAGCGTGCCCCTGACGGGCAAATCCTGGTGGACGAGAATGGCTACCCCTTGATTTCGCCTAACAAGCAGAACTATGTAGGTAACCGTGAGCCCGACTTCCTGCTCGGCCTCGGCTCAACATTCACCTGGAAAGACCTCTCACTCTCATTCCTGTTCGATGGCCGCAAGGGTGGCGACGTGCTCAACTACACCGGCCGCTCACTCTTCTCATCGGGCCAGAGCGATTACCTGTCGAAGTATCGCAGCCGCGAGTACGTGTTCAACGGCGTGGTGGCCAACGGCGACGGTACATACCGCCCCAACACCAGCAAGGTGATCATCGACCAGCAGTTTATCAACAATTACTTCTATAATGTATCGTCCAACTTCATCGAGGATGGTTCGTACATCCGTCTGAGCTACGTCACCCTGTCGTACGACTTCGGTCGCCTGATGCGCAAGCTCGGCTCGAAGAACCCCATCAAAGGTCTGAAAGCTTCAGTCACCGGACGTAACCTCTTCTTGTGGACCAAGTACACCGGAGCTGACCCACAGGTGATGCCTACCGCCGCCAACGGTACAGGTGCTATGGGTATCGACCAGTTCAACGTGCCTTCACTCCGTTCATTTAACTTCAACGTCAACGTTACATTCTAATCCCAATTAAGAACTCTTACAATGAACAAGATAAAACTTCTTTCACTGGCAGTGCTTCTTGGCGTCGGAGCTTCAAGCTGCGAGGACACTCTCTTCGAGAATGTCAACCCCGACGTTGCACACACCAATGAGGCTAAGCAGGGTCTTCCGGTGCTCGTATTCTACGCCAACCAGGTAGTGTACGACCACTCTGAATACTACGTATACCTGTCGCAGTGCCTCACCACCACCGGTAAGAGCCAGACCGGTTCGCTTCCCTACCAGAGCGGCTGGCAGTTCCTCACCATCAACCGTCACCCACAGTGGCGCCGTCACTTCTATGACATCGGTAAGAACGCCAACATCCTCATTGATAACGCCAACGATATCGGCTCGAAGAACTACGAGCTTATAGCACGCACCATCAAGCTGATGTCGACCCAGCTCACCACTGACGCATTCGGCGACATGCCCCGCACCGAGGCTTATCTGAGCAACTCACCCAAGTACGACACCCAGGCATCAATCTATGCATGGATGTTTGAGGAGGCTGAGGAGCTTCTGAAACTCTACGAGGACCCCGATTGGGTAAACAATCCCAACAACCAGCCTATCGACGTAACGATGGACCGCGTATATGCCGGCGACCTCAACAAGTGGAAAGGCTTGGTTTACGCCGTAAAGGCTCGCCTGCTGCTCCGCAACATTCCTAATGTGAACACATCGAGCGCAGTATGCCAGGAGATCATCGAGACAGCTCAAAAGGCTATTGACCAGTGGCGTCAGGGCGACCTGCTCTACGGCGCATGGTTCGGCAACGAGCCCCGCTACAACTTCGACGGAGGTTCGGGCGAGCAGAACGCACCTTGGAGCGACTTCAAGCCCATCATCAACTCTTGGGAGAGCCGCGCCAACTCACTCGAAAACTCAGTGCCCTCGAAGTTCTTCATGCAGGACCTCCTGGGTATCCTCAACCCCGGCAACGAGAACAACGAAGGTAAATGGGACCCCAACCGCGGTAACAACGGTTACGGTACCGATCCC
Source organism: uncultured Muribaculaceae bacterium (assembly GCA_964517875.1). Taxonomy (GTDB): domain Bacteria; phylum Bacteroidota; class Bacteroidia; order Bacteroidales; family Muribaculaceae; genus JAJPXC01. The sequence goes on from CAZFEU010000014.1 coordinate 9,949, forward strand.
CGTCTGGCTCTGCTGTTCGTACCCCGTGAAGGCCCCACATCTCCTACCAACGACACTAAGGTGTACAAGATGCGCTTCCTCGAGAACAACATAGGTGTTCCCTCGACCGAGTACAAGATCGCCAACTATCCCAACCTCTTCAGCGGTGCTTACGCAGCAGGAGTTGACGCTTACAACGCCATCTTCACCATGGAGGAGCTCTACTTCATGCAGGCTGAGGCTTACTACTGGATGGGCAACAAGACCAAGGCTTGCGAGCTTGCCAAGGAGGCCACACAGTGGAACATTCAGCGTCACCTCGACCGCTTCATCCAGGACAACGGAGGTGCGTATCCCGGCGAGAAGAACTTGGCTGCCAGCACAGAGGCTGTGCAGAAGGCCGACAAGGAGCGCTTCGAGCGCATCGTGCAGGCATTCCTCAACAACGAGGATGTTGACCGCACCAAGAAGTGCACCGACGTGGGCAACAAGCGCTGGTTCTTCAACCCCTCAGAGTACACACTCTCTGACCTGATGGAGCAGAAGTACATCGCCATGTACATGCAGCCCGAGCAGTGGACTGATATGCGTCGCTACCACTACTCTAACAACCGTAACCAATATGGTATCGGTGGTTCAGCCGAAATCGTGTATCCCACACTGCGTCGTCCCTACAACCTGTATGCAGCCCACTGGGTTGACGGTCTGACCGACGCCCAGAAGGAGAACGCTTGGGTATACCGCCTCAACTACGACCCCGAGTGCGAGGAGAAGTACAACCGCCCAGAGCTTGAGCGTCTCGGTGCTTACAAGAATCATGAATGGCTCCGCGAGCCTATGATCTGGAGCAACGCTCCCGGTGTTCGCACTTCACTCACCGCTGAATAATCAGTTAACCTATCCAAAACACCATAATTGAATAAACAACATGAAATTTCAATATAAATTAGCTTTCATAGCTGCTGGTCTGTTGGCGGTATCGTCATGCGCCAAGCACGACCCCATCGCTGATATGGGTCAGCTTGGTCAGGTAGTGCCCACTACCTACTGGTCGGTAGGTTCGACCGCTTGCAAGGCTGGTGAGGATTTCTCCTTCCAGGGCAAATATTACATCACGGTTGATGGCGTAGGCATCGACCACTCCGAAGTGTGGTACAACGTGGCTCGCACCGAGAGCTCATCTGCCACAGTGAAGCTTGCCGGTAGCGTGCTGAAATACACCAAAACCGTGGCTTCGTCCGACACCGTTCGCGACAATCAGCTGATTGCCATTTATCCCCACGACGAGAATTACTTCTCTGCTCTCGACAACTGCTATATCATCAACAGCACAGTGCCCACATCGGCCACTCTCAGCCCCGTTGACTGGAAAGAGGTATCGACCTGGGATCAGGAAAAATTTGACACATACTATCCCGCCGGCTTTGCTGAGGAGTTCTGCACAGAGGTTGTTAAGCTGCTCTGCAACGACTCAACCTACTATACCGGTCTGAAGAACGTGTATATCAACTACCCCTTCACCAACGAGCAGTTTGCTGAAGTCAACGCCAAGTATAATCTCAACTTCCCCACCGACATCAAGGTGTCAGACGACCCGCAGGAGTCGGTTTCTGACAAGTCTGACCGCTGGTATGAAACCACCGAGGCCGACGATGAGAAGATCATCGGCTGGTACTATAAGGATGTAGATGCCAATGGTAACAGCGTGATAATTGAAGTGAGCGGAGTAGAGAAGCCCACCGACGAGACCAAGAACTGGTATCCCGTTTACGATGCAGCGCCCTGGGTGTTCTGCCGCTACGACGACGATGCCGGTGCCATAGTACGCGCCGTGCGTGCCAATTATATGCTCGGTTTCCGCGATCTGCTTGGCACCATCACCTTCCCCGAATGGATCTACGACTCTAACAATAGCCAGTATGCCGTGACATTCTCACGTCAATACGAGCTTAACTCACAGTTTAAGGTATACGACACTCTCGGCAACGTGGGTATCGCATCCGATGTGCGCGTGATAACACTCAACTAACGCTTTAATCCAAGTAATCCACTATGAAATTTATCAATAAAATCGCGGTTTTCTGTGTGTCGGCGTTGGCCTTGAGCTCGTGCGTTGACAAGGAGCCCGACTACCAGATTTTCCCCAATCCCGACGTTGACTTCACCTACAATGTTGATGGTGACGAATACACCCTCGACTACTATGTAGTGTCAGCGATCCAGTTTAACAACACCTCAGTTAAGCAAGGTGCCGTGACCTGGAACTTCGGCGACGGTCAGACCTCAAACGAGGCTAACCCCGTTCACAAGTATGAAAGCGCCGGCCTCTACAAGGTTACGCTTACCGTTGATGGCGTTGGCTCAAAGACCTACCCCATCCTGATCTACGATATCGCTCCCCAGATGTCAATTAACACTCAGTCGACCGACATCGTGGAATTCAACACCACAGAGATTGACTTCAACCTCTTCCTCCCCAACCCCGAGAACAAGACCGTCCGCTACGTGTGGACATTCCCCGAAGGCACCACTACTGAAGATGGCCAGCCTCTTACCACCGTAGAATTCACATCGACCGAGAACGGTACATTCGCCGTTCCTGCCGACGTACTTCCTAAGGTGAAGTTCTCCAACATCGGTTCACAGCGCGTCGAAGTGACCTCTTATTATGACATAGAAGGTGAAAACCGCCGTCTTGAGGACTCTTACATCAACGTGCAGGTAGGTTGCAACGAGCCTGCTGCCACTCTCTACTACGCACAGCGCGGTGGTAACATCAAGGCTATGAAGCTCCTTGACCTTACCAAGCTCCCCCAGGGTACTAAGGTGCTCCCCTACGATATGGGTGTGAAGTCGGGCCAGAACCCCTTCTGCCTTGTCTATGGCGAAACTAATGCTACCGACGATGAGGGCAATGCTATAAAAGAAGGATGGATCTACATCCTTGACCCCGGTAAGCAGTACTACTATGTAAACGATGAGTCAGGTACACTTGGCGACGGTTCAATCACAGCTATGCGTGTCGATGGTACAGGCGTTAACACTGTCCTCACCAATGTAGGTGGCTATGCCTTCGCCGATCCCTTCTACGGCACAGTCTATAACGGCCAGCTCTACTACACCGACCGTAACACCGGTGTGTCGACAATCGACCTCACTACCCGTGGCGCCGTTCAGGAGCTCACAGCCAAGCGCGATGGCCGTGCTTCATACTTCGTTCAGAACAACCTCATCCCCTACTACGGCCGCGGTATAGCTTACGGTGCTATCCACTCAGCAATCATCCGCGACTCTAAGGGTGTATGGTGGTGGCCTAAGTACTATAATGCCAACGGTATCTTCCGCTTCACTGAGAAGGATATTTATCCCACACAGACTCAGGCAGATGGTGCAGCGATTCCTTATCCCATTGTACTTGCCGGCGCTAACATGCGTGCTGTAGCTATCGACGAGACTCGCGGTAATCTCTACGTATGGCTTGTAGGTGCAGGTGAAGGTTTCAACGTCTATCCTCTCCCCGGTGCCAACGAAAGCGTTGAGCGTACCGACGTCACCAAGTCGTTCAAGATGGAGGGTGACCCCATCAACACTACCACTGAGACCGTCAACATGACTCAGTTTGCAGTCGACAAAGAGACCGGCCGCGTATACATGGGCTTCCGTCCCACCGCTACTGACGGTTCGGGCTTCGGCCAGGGTATCCTCTACTACGATCCCACAACCGAAAAGATTGAGAAGTACGGCGAAACATCCGATGCAATCTTCGGCGTTGTAATCAACCCCAACAAGACTAAGCTTTTCTAATCGAAACTTACTGATAACAACTCAGGTCGTTAAGGTCATTAATGACCTTGACGACCTGAGTCATTTATAACATAGACCGACAATGATTAAAAAGATACTGACATTAGCGCTACTCGCCTCAGCTTTCGTGCTGCAGGCTCAGCCCCACCGCGAGCATCGCGCCCTGTGGGTCACGGGCTACCTGGCTGAGTGGCCTTCGGGGTCAATGACCACACAGTCGGCCGTAAATCGTCAGGTGAAGAACCTTCAGACCCAGCTCGACGATCTCAAGGCCAATAACTATAACACTATCTACTTCCACGTGCGTTCGCACTGCGACGCTATGTACCAGTCGTCTTACGAGCCATGGTCGGCTGCGGTGGGCGGCACACGCGGCACCGCACCTCTTATCGACCCCCTGGCCACCATCATCGAGGAGTGCCACAAGCGCGGCATCGAGCTCTATGCGTGGATCAACCCCTACCGCTATGCAGGCGAGAACCTGTATGGTGGCAACAATGAGAGAAATTACGAAACGTCGCACCCCGATTGGCTCCTTACCAAAGAAGGAACAGAAACGATACTTAACCCGGGTCTGCCCGAGGTGCGCCAGCGTATCGTCGATGTAACCCGCGAAATCATCACCAACTATGATGTCGACGGCGTGGTGTTTGACGACTATTTCTATACCAACAGCACCTCCTTGACCAAGGATAAGGATCTGTACAACGCCTACGTAAAGGCTGGAGGTAAACTGGAGCAAGAGGACTGGCGCCGCGAGAATGTAAACACAATGGTGCGCGACGTGTACAATTGCATAATTGAGACCAAGCCCTACCTCAACTTTGGCATCTCACCCGCTGGCCCCTGCAACCCACCGAATATCGCCAAATACGGCCTCCCCGCTTCGACAATGAAGGACTGGCAGTATGGTGGCATATATTCCGACCCCATAGCGTGGCTCAACGAGGGCATCATTGACATGGTGTCGCCTCAGATTTACCTTACACGTGCCTCACACTTCCTCGACAACTCCGATTGGTGGTCGAAGGCGGCTTACCATTTCGGCCGCAACATATCGGTGAGCACATCCACGGCGCTCATTAAAGATTCAGGCGCTAAGGCTGAAGAATACATCGGCCAGCAGGAATTTCTGCGCACAATCCAGCCGGTCAACCACTCTGGCCTCACGATATTCGGATACTCCAAGTTCCTGAGCTATCGTGAGAAGGATCCCGATATCGACGAGAACAAGAATCTGGCATACTTCATGGCGAAGACCGTATACACCGAGCCGGCTCTGCAGGTGACCCGCCCCTGGCGCAACTCTTATGAGCCCCGCATGGTGAGCGACATCGTTGTAAGCGGCACAACCGCCAGCTGGACTCCCGCACGCGAGGGTGACCGTTATACCGTCTACGACCTTTCAGGCTCTACACCCGCACTCCTCGGAGTCACCTATACTCCCGATTACACCCTTCCTGAGGGCACCACCGGCAAGATCGGAGTGTGTGTATACGACCGCTACGGCAATGAGTACTCGATGCTTGAGGCCGGCAAAACCGCCACAGCAGGGGAGGCACCCCGCCTGGTTTACCCCGCAGCCGGAGGCACCTATGCACCGCTGTCCAACTTCCGTTGGGAAGGCGCGGCGCAAACCTACACCGTGGTTATCGCCAAGGATGGTAAGGATGTTATGACATTCGACACCGACACCCCTGAGCTCCCCTCATCGCAACTCAAGGGCCTCAAGCAGGGTCAAACCTACACTTGGCGTGTCATCAGCAAGGCAATCAATGCCCTCGACGCTGAATCGGCTCCCCAGGAATTTGTATACGCATCAATGCTCATCAATACACCCGTCGCCGGAGCCAACAATGTGGCCGAGTGCGCACAGTTTGACGTGACCAAAGCCGCCGATGGAGCCACTTACACCATCGAAATCTCTACGCTCGAAACGTTCAACTCGGTGAGCTACACAGGCACTTTCGATTCCAACGTATTCACACTCCCCGTGCAGGCCATTTCAACCGGAGTTACCTATTATGCACGCGTCACAGCTTCACTTGGCTCTTACTCATTGACCTCTCCCATCGTCAAGTTTACCACAGCCACAGTCGAGTATACCGACGCACCGGTATTTGCCAATCCCGTTAATCCTGGCGAAACCATCTACTCCAACAATTCAATCATTGTGGAGCCGTGGCATGGCCTCAACGGCGTTACCATAGAGGTGAGTGAAACAGACAAGTTCCCCACCCGCGGAGCCACAGCGCAGTCTACACTCGTCAACTTCGATACGTCAACCAAGCCCCTGGGCGAATGGAAGATCTCATCTAAGAATCTTGTTGACGGCAAGACCTACTATCTCCGCGCCCGCGGACGCTACATGAAGGGTGGTACATCTACCGGGTATACTCCCTACACTCCTGTGATGACCTTCGTATACTCAGCCTCTACCGGTGTGGAGAGCGTGGCGGCCGACGCTGCCGAGCTTTCGGGCAACGTATATAACCTCCAGGGCATTCTCCTCATTCAGAATGCTACCCCTGAACAGGTCAAAGCCTTGCCCTCCGGCCTTTACATAGTAGGCGACACCAAGGTGATTGTGAAGTAACCCTGACTACCCCCACTACTAATAAGCGAGAGTGATGAGCCGCCGGCTCGTCACTCTCGCTTGTCTCTTAAAACTCTCGCAACTTTCAAAACTCTCACAAAAAAGTTTGTCCTCATGCCCCTTTCTATCAAGGAGCAGGAGGACTAAAGCCATAAGGCATGATTGTGATTCTAATTCTATAGCTGTCTTATAGCAATTTCCAAGTGTAGAGATTATATCATACTTACATTTCTCAACACCGGGGATTGTATTGGTCGTTTCGCAACGTCCTTCTCAATCTATGCCTTGCCTTAGTCCGTATTTTGTAAAATTCAATCAGCCAAGGGAGGGCGTTCGGTGATGATGTTGCAAAGGTAAGCATTTAAATTTAAATAAAAATAATGAATTTTACATATATTTACATATATGGCTATGGTTTGGGTGGTAATTTACATAAATTAATTGATAATAATGAATTTTAAGAATAATTTATGCTGAATTAGTTCCAATCTGCCCTTTAAATTGCAGGATACATGAAGTGGGTGCTTCAATTAAGGAGCGAATTGATGGTGCGAAGTGGGATAAAATTGATATATTTGAGGAAAAATTTCGATACTATGATGAAATCACTGATATTCGCTGCCGCCATGGCGATCCTGCCACTTGGTGTTTCCGCTCAAAATAGTGGGGGCACAGTGCCGCAACCAACTGCGGCCGACAACACATTTCTTGACATGGCAGTCGACATGGCACAGATGTCGGTTGAGAAGGGTGGTGCGCCCGGTGGGGCAGTCATTATACTTAACGGCGCTTATCACGCTGCCGGAAATGGTGAGAAACCCGAGCTTGATGCCTTGCAGCACACTCATGCGCCGACGCTTGCCAATGCCGCTGTTTACACGGTCAACGAGCCTGTCACCGAGGCATGGGTAGAGTTATCGAGGCGCGGAGTAGCTCAGATATATTATGCCAACCCCCGCGAGGATGTCATTGAAAGCGGCATCTACCGTGATTCGGACTACGATGAATCGGCACTCCCCGCTGGTGCGTCACTTGCAGTAAAGAAACAATTGTCGCAGCCATCGGCGGCTGCCCTGATTGAAAGGTGAGACGTAAGATAGGTTGCTGGATCGAGGCGATGCGTCTGCGCACCCTCCCGGTGTCGGTGGCGGGTGTCATTGCCGGTTGCGGCTACGCAGCTGCGGCACACCGCTTCTCCCTTGCGGTGTCGGCACTTTGCATGGCTTTCGCCGTACTGGCTCAGATAGCGTCGAACTTTGCCAACGAGTATTTCGACTTTCGTGGTGGCCTTGACCGTAAAGGGCGCGAGGGCCCCCGACGCGGCGTCACCGAGGGCGATATCACCCCGCGCGCCATGCTCATTGCCACGCTTGCCACATTGGGTGCGGCGTGTGCCATAGGGCTCGGCCTTGTGTGTTATGGTGGGTGGTGGCTGATTGCTGTCGGCACATTCGTGGCAGTCGGCGTGATGGCCTACAGCACCGGCCCCTATCCGCTGAGCCATCATGGACTTGGCGAGGTAGCTGTGATCTTGTTTTTCGGTGTGGTACCGGTCACGCTCACATACTGGCTCCAAGTTCACGACTGGCCGGTGCAGGTAATATGCGCATCGGTGTCGATTGGACTGATGGGTGCGAATGTGCTGCTGGTCAACAACTACCGCGACATCGACGACGACCGCGCTGTGGGCAAGCGCACACTCACCGTAAAGATAGGGCGCGTCGCCACCGCCGGCATCTATCTTTCCAACGGCTATGTGGCTATGGCGTTGATGACAGGCACCTGGCTGTCGTTGGGATGGCAGGGGTGGCTTCTCGCCGCAGGCTATCTCGCGGCTCACACATTATTGTGGCGCACACTCGTGAGCCGTAGCGGCGGAGCACTCAACCCCCTGCTGGGCATCACGGCCATGCTGATGCTGATGTTCAGCGTAGTGCTCACCCTCCTAATTGCTTGATATGAGCTGTGTAGCGCAGCGTTGAATTATAAAAAAGTGTAAAAATTTTGCAAATACGGAAAAAGGGCGTATATTTGCAGTCGCTTTATGCATTGGCCCATTCGTCTATCGGCTAGGACGCAAGATTTTCATTCTTGAAAGAGGAGTTCGATTCTCCTATGGGCTACCCAATTAATAATTAACCGTAAACCGAAAGAAGAATAATGGCGAACCATAAGTCATCACTCAAAAGAATCCGCTCATCAGCAGCCCGTCGTCTGCGCAACCGCTATTACGCTAAGACCGCACGCAACGCCGTGCGTCGTCTCCGCGCCATGACCAATAAGGAAGAGGCACTTGCCCAGCTTCCCAAGGTGACTTCGCTGCTCGACCGCCTCGCTTCTAAGAAGACTATCTCAAAGAACAAGGCATCCAACCTTAAGAGCAAGCTCGCTATCTACATCAACAAACTCGGCTGATAGCCGGGGTGCTGAATAGTTAGCCATAACTTTTTCTGTTGGCCCATTCGTCTATCGGCTAGGACGCAAGATTTTCATTCTTGAAAGAGGAGTTCGATTCTCCTATGGGCTACCATGGTGCGTCAATCGGCGTGCCATTTTTGTTTATAGCAGCTTTTATTGCCCCGATGGTGAATAAGAAAGAAAGTACGCATATAGTAATTAATCCGCGTTATCAGCCGATAAGGGGGCTTGTAGAGCGCATAGCGCTCTGTGGTGAGCCCTCAGAAGCCCAAGTGATATACGATGGACGCAACCGCCTGTATGTTGTTGACGGAGGTGACGGCATAGGAGAGGTTGTGGTAAAGGATTTTCACCGTCCCAACCTGATTAATTCGGTGGTATACACTCATCTGCGCAAGAGCAAAGCCCGTCGCAGCTATGAAAATGCGTTGGAGCTGCGTCGCCTCGGATTCGGCACCCCTGAGCCTTACGCCTACGTGGAGGTGAGCCGTTGCGGGCGTCTTGTGCGGTCGTACTACCTGTGCGCGCGGCTCAGCGACGATCATCGCAATTTGCGCTATTTCGACCGTCAGCCGCATCTAATGGAGCTGCTCGACGCTCTGGGGCATGAGATGGTGCGTCTGCACCGTGCCGGCGTGCTTGTAAAAGATTTCTCCCCCGGCAACGTGCTGTATCAGCGCGATACCGAGGGAGTGTACCATTTCAGTCATGTCGACCTCAATAGAATGGATTTTGGTGTAAAGTCGCGTAGCCGGCTTATGGGCAATTTCCGCGCCATGCCATGCACGCCGGTCGAGGTAGATATGCTTGCCGCGGCTTATGCGCGTGCCGCGGGGGAGGATGTGGCGGCTGTGACGGCTGAGGCGCATGCCCAGTTTGACGACTTTTGGCGCGGTGTCAACCGCAAGCGTCGGCTAAAGAGGGTGTTCCGCCGGCTTATCTCGGGCCGGGGGTGATGCCGAGTATCTCACCTAAGATGGGAGTGAGCTTGTCGGCATAGTGCAGAAATCCCAGGTCGGTGAGGTGTATGCCGTCGACAGTGCCGTCGTCGGCCACGCCATCGAGGTTTTCATTGGTCACATAATACAGATTTTTGGGGTCTTCGGCAATCAGTCGCTCGTAGTTGCGGCGGAAAGCGGCGTTCTTTTTGGGCAGATAGCCGGCGAAGAAAGAGTCGTAGCGACCGTAGGGATACATCGGGCCTTCGAGCATCACGATGGGCACGTCGGGACGCGCTGTGCGCAGTATCTTGATGAAATCGTAGGTGAGTGTGTCGCACATCATCTCGGTGCAGTTGGGCACCGGGTCGATCAGGTACAGGTCGGCGTCAGGTATTTCGGCCATTGCGCGAGCCATGCAGTTGTCCATGCGCCCTTCGCCTGAGATGCCGATGTTGACCACTTCGCAATTGAGGTCGCGGCTTATGATGTTGGTTGCCGCCATGCCGGTGCGCGAGGCGCATCCACCCTGGAGTATAGACGTTCCGTAGGCCACGATTTTCTTGTCCTTATCGATTATCTGTGGATTGCCTGAGGTGATGGTCGCTGTTGAGTCAACGCCTACGTAGAGCTCCTCCACGCCGTCGTAGAGTGGTAGGTATATCATAAACTCCTTCATGCCCGGGGCGAGATTTTCCACATACACTTTTTCGCACCACTTCTCAGCGTCGGCGTTGGGGCGGTTGGTGTTGACATGACGCCACACCGAGTCCCCTTCGAGTATGTACAGGTCGGTGCCCTTCAGCCCGGTGTCGGCCATGTGGAGCATATGGGTGTTCCACAGCAGGCGGTATTTCACGCCCACGCGCTTGGAGTCGGTGGCAAATCGCACGCCGATGCCCGATGAGCATTGTGAGCGCTCCCACAGCTCAGGTCGCACGCTGTCCTTCAGATTAGCGGGTATGCGTGTATAGTCGCGCAGGGTGTTGTCCCACCCCTTGTTGATTATGCGCAGATCTTGAGCGTCGACGTAGCGCAGTGGCTGCGCTTCATCGGCAGCTATGGCGTTAAATGCCGCTACAAAGCATAATGTGATGGATAAAAGTAGATGTTTCATGTTGATGATGGGTATTTGAATGGTCATTACTGCGCGAATATACTCAAAAATCCTCAAGATCGCAGCCCGCGGCACGTAATATGTCAGTAGAATGAGGGGGTTATTGTGGCCGTCGCCCCGCCCGCTTGCGGAGCGATATCGTCGACTATCGATGTAATGCGCTCCATGGCTTCTGAGGCCGACTGCCGCCACATAGCCGCCCCCTGCGGATGGGCTATGGCGTAGATCTGTGCCAGCACCTGGCAGCGCACCACCTCGGCCATCGCTGCTGCGAGCTGTTGGCAGTGCGTGTCGCAGTCGATGGTGATGATGTCGTCGCAGATTGTGGAGGTGAATTTGAGCTGTGCGGCCAGGCGTGTGGCCGTGTCGGCAATCAGCGGGGCAAGAGCCTCCTGACGGTCGGGTGTAAGCACGGCGGGTATCTCCGTAAGGTGCCGGCTTGTGAACGCTGCGAGCGCCGTCAGGGCGTGAATACTCGCGGAGATTGATGTGATGGATAGGGTAATCATGGTCAAATTTTTCTGTTTAGTGATGATCGGCGGTGTGAGCGTAGCTCTCGGCAGGCTGTCGACTCGGCCATGAAGAAGCTTGAGGCTTTCCCCTCCGAGAGTACGCGGGTGAGGGCGTCGGTGAGGTTCCAGCCGCGACGGCGGTACTTGTCTACGCGTTCCACAAGCTCAAGCCACATGGCCCTGCGGTGGGGCGTATGAGCCGGGAGTGAGCCTTGGCTGAAGTAGGTGTAAAGCACTTTGCGCGCAGTGTCAAACTCTACGTAGTAGGCCGGAGCGGGTGAGTTGACCGTGCGGTGTACGATCGCTTCCACGCTTGCCGGACGTTGATGAAGCGGCTCGGATGCGGCTGTGGCTGCACAGGCCCGCAGAAAATCTCTGCGGCGTTGTAGCTGTAATGATGATTTAGGCATGGCTCGTGGTTTTATGGTGTAAAATTACCATAGTAAGTGGGTAAAAAAATGGCCCATCATTGCAAAATTACATTAGAGCGCAGCATTTTCTCGTTTCGTTCACCGACGAATGAATGAAATGTATCGATAGTGTCGAGCAGTGAAATCGTGGCGTTGCGTACTTGCGCTTCGTAGAGGTTCTGGCCTGTGGTGGGCGACACGTTGCGCCCCAGCAGGGCGTCGCCCACGCCTGAGATGTTGTCGAATAGCTTCATTTCCAGGTCGAGCAGGCGGTAAGCGCCCAGGTCGTTATTGGGAGTTATGATTTGTTGAGGCGCAGGTTCGCCTGGTCGTGGATTGTATGGTATTATTGCCCCGGTGGCGCTCCAGTTTCTCCCGATTTGTTCCCAGGTCATGTCTGATGCCTTCTGATTGATCGGGAACAGTAGCGCACCCTTGGCCGATGTGGCCATCACATGGTCGATGACTGTTATCAGACGGTTGATATACTTCTGCTGGTCGATGACATCCTCCACGAATGGATGCACCTCGCCATCGGTGAGCGGGTACAGCTTGATGGTGTAGGGATGGGAGCCATGAGGGTAGGGGGATAGGGTGGTATCGAGCAGCTGGCCGTCGGGGGCTATGTACCGCACTCTCCACCGGGTGCCCATATGCAGCCGTCCACTGCCGGATGCGGTGTTGTCGGGGTATGTCACGCTTTCGAGAGTCCATACTTCAATCACTCGGCATCGACCGTCGGGAGCGTTGAAGAAAAGCGATGTAGCCGGGTGGGCATGTGCTTGCGATGAGTATATGTGGGTTATAGCGGCAGCTGTGCGGCTGTCGCCATGGCTGAAGCGCATCAACACCTCCGACAGGCTCATGTCGTGGATTTGGCCGATAATCTCCACATCCCACCCGCGGGGGTCGGTTATACGGTTGGCGAAGAAGCGCTCGGGCGATACGTTGTCGACCCACACGCCGGGACGGCCGAACCGATTTTCGGCCACGATACGCTGTATGGCGCACCCCGATATTAAAAACTCCTCAAGCGTGCGGCAATCAAGCTCGTCAAGGGAGTTGATTGCATAGTAGGGTTTGAGCTGTGGATCGATTTCCTTCTGCTCCGAACGTATCTGGCGATAACGCCCTATTATGCTCTTGATGAGCTGGCGTATGAGATTGTGGGTTAGGGGCTTGCGGCCTGTGATCTGGGCCAGTTGTTCCTCTGTCACATACGAGCCGTCGGGCAGTTGGGTTATATCGCCCCACTGTCGGCCATAGGTGAAATTCTTCATCCGTGAGCGTTGAGCTCGCAGGGGCTGGTATTGATTCCAGGCGTTGTAGGCCATCTGGAGTACTTGCTGTGGTATCGATGCGGATTTCATGGTTCGATGATTTTGGGGATTTTTGAGAGCAGCGAGGGGTCGAGGTCGTAGGAGGTAGGGGAGTCATCTACCACGCACACCAGGTGTGCTATGGTGTCGTCGGCGCTTGCCGGGGTGTATAGGGTGAGTGTGCGCCCGTCAAGCACGGCCACCGGCACGTATGGGCCTCCGCAGCTCAGTGGCGAGCCTTGAAGCCTCGCCAGCGGATGGTCGGGGGTGATGATTGTGGCTGGTATGCGCCATGAGCTGAGTTGCACCGACAGCGGTCGGCGACAGCGACTGGGGAGTGTGAGCGAGCAAGTGCCTGAGGGGTGGAAATGGAGCTGCGTGCTCCCGGCGCACTCCTCTACGGGTAGCAGCTCCGCCGGAGCTGTGTCGAGCTGCTGCAGATACCATGCTTTCATCGCCGCGGTCTCAATCTGTAGAGTGTCGACCCCGAATTGGGAGTCGACACTTACAGAGGTTGGATCATTTACCGGCAGATGGTAGCGTGTGAGCAGCCATAATTCGAGCATCTGATCGTGGGTCATGGTTCAAGTGCATTAGAAGTTAAGCTGTTACAAGTCGTATGTGAGCTTGGGGATAGCGCAAAACCAAACAGCTTGCCTCGGTGATTACGATGGCATCGGTGTTGCGTTGTCCCGATTTACGCAGGTCGAGACGCTCGGTGTGAAATGGCACATGGCAGTACTTGGTGATGTACTCGGGGTCGATTATCATGCCGTCGTCGGCATGGCCACACTCGTCGAACAGCTCGGAGGCCACCACGTAGAGTGTGCCGAATTTGGTGATGAGCTCGGTGAAGTCGATGCCCCAGCGCGTCACCTTGTCCTGGGCCATGATTACCTTTGAAAATTCCTGCTTGCTCAGGCGTTCGATCAGCGATGTGCCGGCTATGAGGATTTTGCGGTTGCTTCCGGCATTCTGTGTGAATGCTTCGCGCGACATCTCCACGATAGTCTCATAGGTGATGGTGTCGGGGAGCAGGAAAGTGCGGTCGGTCTGGTTCCACACGCCGCCGGTGAGGTATACATCCTCGTGCTTGGCGGGGTCGTAGATGCGGGTACGGTGGCCAAACATGAAGTTCTTCTCGATACCCTGGCGCAGGTCTACAATGGCTGCTTCCTCCTGGTCGGAGAATCCCCAGCCTACCTCCTTGTTGGCGATCTTCTGGAACGTACTTTGCTCAACCTGGATTTTGAAAATCTGGCAAAAGTTGTGATCCTTCTTTGGAAGGGCCTGGAATTGAGGGGTCTGCACGTCGAGCTCGGTGGCGGCTCGGCCCATGCGTATTATTTCCTGCCCTTTGGCTATCTGTGGTATTACTTTCTTCCCTTTCGACGAGAAGTTGTTGACCGGCAGCACCTCGATTTTATTGCCGGTTTCGGCCGACTTCACCACGTAGAGCACCAGAGCTCCATTATCGTTGCCGTCGGCATCGGTGGCCATTACCCCGGGCACGAGGATGGTTTCGGAAGCCTCGAATATTTCGGGGTTGCTCACCAGGATTGAGGCGGTGAGATTGTCGTCGATAACTTCGTTGTCAACGTCGCCGGTGATGGTCGACTTGGTGGGCTTGGTGTCGACCGAGTAGTACTCCACTTTCATTGAGCCGCAGGCCCTTGCGCCGGCCCAGCGCGATATTTGGTCGATGGGGGTTGACATGGGGCGTATCTTGACTATGCGGTCGTCAATGTCGTTGCGCAGCAGCCCGGGAGCGGCCTGATCGGTAAGCGAGGTGGTTAGTGGCCCGCGCACCACGTGCTTCCCCGAGGCCGTGCCCCCAATTACCATTGCCGTGGCGGTGATGATGTCGGCATCTCCCATTGCCCAGTTGTATAGCAGCACTGCGGCCAGAGCCAGGAGCATCGTTACGATGCCGTTGTCGCTTTTCACCCACTTGTAAATGGAGCGAAACATGGCAGGAAATGATGTGGGTGACGAGGTATCGCGATTGGCGCGGAAAAACGAGATGATGAATTTGAAGATTTTTTTCATGGGTGTTGCTTGTTTAATGGTTTTTTAATCGGTTAGCGATCCCAGATCGATGTGGGCAGATTGGCCAGGATCGTGGGCGTTGAGGTGGTGGAGTCGGATTCGGGCACCCGGGGCACCTCCCATTGGGCCAGTCGGCGTTTCACCTGTCCAATAGCTTCATTACGGCCGCGGAGATAACCGCGATGCTCAGCCTCCTCAATAAGTGCGTCAAGATCCAGCTCAGGTTCGTCGCCAT
The DNA here is from genome assembly GCA_964517875.1 of uncultured Muribaculaceae bacterium. Taxonomy (GTDB): domain Bacteria; phylum Bacteroidota; class Bacteroidia; order Bacteroidales; family Muribaculaceae; genus JAJPXC01. The sequence goes on from CAZFEU010000014.1 coordinate 25,326, forward strand.
CGGGCGATTGAGCAGCGTCAGTCTCCTCGGGGCTGGTGTCCGGCGTTTCGGTTGTCGGTGTGTCGGGCACGTCGGCCTGTGTCGGTTGGATGTTTTCTTCATTCATAATGTTACGGGTTTTACGTTTGGTGGTAATATTACCTTGTTGACGATGCAAAATTACCGCCCCGTCATCCCCCCGATATCCGTAAGAATACAATCGGCAAAAATCTGCGGATAGGATTTTTTATCCGTTTTATTTTGCGAGAATCAATGGGGCTGCGAAAGATAGTAGGGCTGCACCCCGGTGCAGCCGCAAAATGCCCCCCGTGCAGCCGCGAAATACCTATTGATCAATATGTTTGTGTGTGGGGCGGATGCACCGGGGTGCATCCCTACTTTTTGGGATGAAGCATACAATCGCACAAATTTTGTAAATTTGTGCGTACAATCCGAATAAACACATTAATGTATTATGAGTCCAAAAGTAGGGCTGCACCCCGGTGCAGCCGCAAACGCCCCTGGTGCAGCCGCAAACGCTGGCACATGCACATTACCTCAGCGTAAAAATCTCCGTGCAGAATTTCATAACTATTCGAGTGGCGACTACTTTGTCACAATATGTACCCGCGAAAAAAAACACTTCTTTGGTAAAATCACAAGTGGAGAGATGAAATACTCTCCACTCGGATATGAAGCTAAGCGGTGTATGGACACGCTTGCCACACATTATACTTACGTTGATGTACCCTTATTTGTGATTATGCCGAATCATGTGCATGCGATAATTCGTATTCGTGAAAAATCGGCTGCAACGGGGTGCATTCCCTCAATTCGGACAGCGCTTGGAGTTGTGATTGGCGGATATAAGCAGGCCATTACCCGATTTGCGCGGCGTAATAATATTGAATTTGGTTGGCAATCACGTTATCATGATCACATCATTCGTGGTGTACATGATGGTAACCGTATAGCCGAGTATATAGAAAGCAACGTAGCCCATTGGGCAGACGATTGTTTTTATGGATAGCATGATTGGCCAATGTTATCACGAAAATTGCGATGTTTAGGTAATATCAATGCGATTGCCCGACATTGTGCGTGAATCAACGGGCTACGAAAGAGGGTAGGGCTGCACCAAGGTGCAGCCGCAAAATGCCCCCGGTGCAGCCGCGAAATACCTATGGATCAATATGTTTGTGTGTGGGGCGGATGCACCGGGGTGCATCCCTACTTTTTGGTGCTATTTGTATACAAAAAAAGGGCTGCGCGTGGTGCGCAGCCCTGTATGGGTTAGCTATGATTTGCTGTGATTAGCGAACGATCATCTTAGCTGACTTGTTGCCCTGACGACGGATCACGATCTGACCGGCGGCGGGGTTGTTGATCTTCATACCTTGGAGGTTGTAGTATTCAACGGGGCCGTTCTCAGCGGCAGCGTCGGCGATGATTTCCTGTACGCCAGCGTCGCCCAGGTTGAGAGTTAAATCCAAGAGCTGACCGAAGCTGTACTTTGAGTTGTGGATGGAGAGGCAGTCGGTATCGGCTGTCTTGCCTTCTTTGCTAGTGATTTGCTGAACTGAGAGCTCAACTGCATCACGATCGGCTGATACGTTCCAGATTACATCGCTGGTATAGGTTTTTATTGTAGAAGCGAGCTGGCCGTAAGTGATGTTACCACCTTCAGTAATGTCGTCCTCCTCATTGTAAACGCAGATGGGGCTGTTGGCGATAGCCTCGTAGCCGTTCTCAGCCTCCTCAACCTCATAGCTTGCGGGGTAGCCGTCGCCGGTGAGCTCGTAGAGAAGTGCTGACATGTACATGGTGGTGTAGGTAACGCCTTCGTACTCCTCATCCTCGAAGCCGATGAACATGGGAACTTCGAAGTTGCCGAAGTCTGTACCGTTACCGGCGATCCAGTGATAAGTTGCGGTGCCGTTGGGAGCCAAAATCTTAGAATCGTACTCAAGGCTGAAGCAAGAGTAGCCGCCTGATGCGGGGTTCAAGAAACCAACACCTACGCCGGGTACATTAGCAGTGTAAGAACCATCTTCGTTGGCAACATATGTTACTTCGCCGGTGATGACGATCTTGTCGTCAGCGTCCACACTGAAGAACACGATGTCAACGCCGTTGTAAGTACCTACAGCCTGACCAAGAGCGATAACTACGTCGCCATTCTCAGCCAAGGTAGCCTGAACGGGGTGATCGAATTTGATTGCCTCTACGTAGTTGACATCGTAAGAGAAGCCCTGGAAGCCATCGAGGTAGAGCTCTTCGGTAACGGTGAAAGTACCGTTAGCCTCATAGCCGTCAAAACCACCAATACCAGTGGTGAGGTAAGAGCCTTCGAAAGCCTTGGCGGCACGCTTTGCGCTGTAGCGCTTGTCCATTTTCTGAGTCAGATCTTCTACAGCTGACTGAGGAACATGCTTTGCATACTCATATAATTTAGCGCCGCGGAGCGACTGTACTTCGGTGAAGTTTTGCTGCACGAGAGTGTTGGCGGCAGTAGCAGCGATAGCGCCGGCGGCTACGAGAGCCAGAGAAGCGTAAAGTTTCTTCATAATTTAACGTGGTTAGAAATTTAAACCTTTAGGAAATTTTTGAGTTTTTAAAGCAATCACGCCGCAAAGATGGGCACGTTTTTCCGTTTTTCCAAATTTTTTTGTCAAAAAGTGATTATTTACGATGTTTTTTAATCAATTCTCCATAGAGTGATGTCAGTTTTGAGAGTTTTGACAGTTGATTGTATTTGTGAAAATAGTTAACTTTGTGCTCTGATTTAAATATTGTATATGTATCACAGAATAGCCGTAAAGATAGGGTCGAACGTACTTTCGCGCACTGACGGCACTCTCGACTTCACACGCATGAGCGCGCTGGTCGACCAAGTGGCCGAGCTGCGCCGCCGAGGGGTGGAGGTGATCATGATTTCATCGGGCGCTGTGGCCTCGGGGCGCGGAGAGCTCCGCCTCGATCGGCATCTCGATCCGGTGGCCGCACGGCAGCTATACTCAGCCGTGGGGCAAGCCAAGCTCATCAACCGCTACTACGAGCTTTTCCGTGATCATGGCATGACGTGCGGGCAAGTGCTCACCACCAAGGAGAACTTTGCCTCCCGACGGCATTATCTCAATCAGAAGCACTGCATGGAGGTGATGCTGGCCAATGGTGTGACTCCGATAGTCAACGAGAACGATACGGTGTCGGTGACCGAGCTGATGTTTACCGACAACGACGAGCTGTCGGGGCTCATAGCCACCATGATGGGTATGGAGGCCTTGATAATATTGAGCAACATCGACGGTATCTACGACGGCGACCCGGCCAGCCCCGAGTCGCAGGTGATACCGGTGATAGCTCCCGGCACCGACGCGTCGCAGTATATCCAGGCATCGCGCTCGTCGCTGGGCCGCGGCGGCATGGGCACAAAATACCGTATAGCCTCTAAGGTGGCCTCGGAGGGGATAGCGGTGATAATAGCCAACGGCAAGCGCGACAACGTGCTACCGCGGCTGGTGCTCGCCGACAATCCCGATGTGCCACACACATGCTTCCTCCCCGCCCCCGAGCCCACATCGGGGGTGAAGAAGTGGATAGCCCACAGTGATGGGTTTGCCAAGGGGACACTGCGCATCAACCAGGGTGCGGCCGATGCCATTCTCGCCAGCCAGGGAGCCTCGCTGCTGGCTGTAGGTGTGACAGGCGTGGATGGGGAGTTTGAAAAGGACGATATAGTGCGCGTGGTAGCCCCCGACGACTCCCTGATAGCCCTGGGGCGCACATATTACGGCTCAGAGGCCGCACGCAACAACATGGGGCGCACGGGCCTGCGCCCGGTGATACACGCCGACTATCTTTATATACAGAAGAATCATGACTGATTATACACCCATATTCGACAACGCCCGCAGGGCTGCGCGCTCGCTTACCGATGTGAGCGCCGAGCGCATCAACAAGCTGCTGCTCGATACCGCCGACGCCATTGAGCACCACATACCGGCATTGCTTGAGGCCAACGCACGCGATCTGGAGCGGATGGAAGAGAGCAATCCCAAGTACGACCGTCTTAAGCTCACCGCATCACGACTTGCCGACATCGCCGCCGATATGCGCTCGGTGGCCGCACTCCCCTCGCCATTAGGGCACACCATAGATGAATGGATTCGCCCCAATGGCATGACTATAAAGAAGGTGAGTGTGCCTTTCGGCGTGATAGGGGTGATATATGAGGCTCGACCTAACGTCACATTCGATGTGTTTGCCCTCACCCTCAAGGCGGGTAGCGCGGTGCTGCTCAAGGGGGGTAGCGACGCACATTGCACCAACGAGTGCTCGGTGGAGCTGTTGCGCCGTTGTGTAGAGCAGTCGGGCATCGACATCGACACGGTGCAGTTGTTGCCAATTGAGCATGAGTCGACAGGAGCTATGCTTCAGGCCGTGGGCTACGTTGACCTGATAATACCGCGCGGCTCGAAGCGGCTTATCGACTACGTGCGCGACAACTCGCGGGTGCCGGTGATCGAGACCGGGGCTGGCGTGTGCCACACATATCTGCACTCGTCGGGACGCACCGACTATGCCCGGCGCATGGTATACAATGCGAAGACCCGCCGACCATCGGTGTGCAACACACTCGACACACTTATCATCGACCGCTCGCGTCTGGCCGACCTGCCCATGGTGGTGGCGCCGATGCAAGAAAAGAATGTGGAGATATACGCCGACCCCGAGGCTTATGCGGCGCTCGAGGGTAAGTATCCGCTGCTACAGCATGCCACCGACGATGACTTCGGCCGCGAATGGCTCGACTATAAGTGCTCGGTAATCACCGTGGCCGATGAGTCGCAGGCTCTTGACACCATAGCCCGCTACGGATCGCGCCACAGCGAGGCGATAGTGGCCGAGGATGCCGAGGCCATCGAGCGGTTCACCCGGCAGGTCGATGCGGCGTGCGTGTATGTCAATGTGTCGACAGCGTTCACCGACGGGGGGCAATTCGGCTTCGGAGCCGAAATCGGCATATCTACCCAGAAGCTCCATGCCCGCGGTCCAATGGCCCTGCCTGAGATCACCACATATAAGTATATAATAACCGGCCCCGGGCTCACCCGCGACTGACTTCATAACCATTAACGCTATGCAACTTACCCAACTCACAGCGATTAGCCCAATCGACGGACGCTATCGCTCGAAGTGCGAGCAGCTCGACGAGTATTTCTCGGAGTTCGCGCTAATCCGCTACCGTGTGCGTGTAGAAGTGGAATATTTTATCGCTCTGTGCGAGATACCGCTGCCACAGCTTGCCACGGTGCCCACCGACATCTACGACCGCTTGCGCTCGATATATCGCGACTTCTCGCTGGCCGATGCTCAGCGCATCAAGGATATTGAGGCCACCACCAATCACGACGTGAAGGCTGTGGAATACTTCCTCAAGGAGCAGTTTGACGCTCTCAGCATATCAAGATACAAGGAGTTCATACACTTCGGCCTTACCTCGCAGGATATCAACAACACTGCCGTGCCGATGTCGGTGCGCGAAGCGGTGAATAATGTGTATCTGCCTGCTCTGGAGCAGCTTGTGGATGAGCTTGAGGCCCGCGCCGACGAGTGGGCCGACCTGCCCATGCTTGCCAAGACTCACGGACAACCGGCCTCACCCACACGCCTGGGTAAGGAAATACGCGTATTCAGCTACCGCCTTAAGCAGCAGATCGATCTGCTGAAAAATACACCGGTCACTGGGAAATTCGGAGGTGCTACGGGTAATTTCAATGCTCACCTTACAGCCTATCCGCAGATTGACTGGCAAGATTTCGCAGCACGATTCCTGGAGCGCCGCCTTGGCATTCAGCGCGAGCACTACACAACGCAGATTTCCAACTACGACAACCTGGCAGCACTCTTCGACGCCCTGCGGCGCATAAATACCGTGATTCTCGACCTCGACCGCGACATGTGGATGTATATCTCGATGGAGTATTTCAAGCAGCGCATCAAGGAAGGTGAGGTGGGATCATCGGCAATGCCTCACAAGGTCAACCCCATAGACTTCGAGAACTCCGAGGGCAACATCGGCATGGCCAACGCCATCTATGCCCACCTGGCACAGAAGCTACCCGTGAGCCGCCTGCAACGCGACCTTACCGACTCAACGGTGCTTCGCAACATCGGCGTGCCAATGGCCCATACGCTCATTGCCATTGCATCGACTCTCAAGGGGTTGGGAAAGCTGCTGCTCAATGCTGAGGCTATCGAAAATGACCTTGCCCAGATGTGGAGCGTGGTGGCCGAGGGTATCCAGACGATACTGCGCCGCGAGGGATACCCCCATCCCTACGAAACGCTGAAAGCCTTGACACGCACCAATCAGCACGTCACTGCTGAGTCGATAGCCGAGTTTATCGACACCCTTGATGTGAGCGATGAGGTGAAGGCTGAGCTGCACCGTCTGTCACCGGCTACCTATACCGGGTATTAGATTGCAACTACTCAGATGTGTTTTAGCTTGATAAGCAGAATAGTTACCTTAAGATTTTAATGGTTTTCCCGGCGATGTGGAGCAAGTATACTCCCCTTGCCGGGATTTCTATGGATTCGCCGGGGTGCAGCCGACTCACGATGTGCCCCGACAGGTCGTAGAGTGTGGCCGGAAGGCTTACGCTGAGCGAGTTGCCGCTGAGCTGCCATGCGGAGTGACTATCGGTGTGGACATTGTCGACACCAACGAAGTCTGACTCGATGATTGAGGCTATACGTCCCCAAAGGGGGTCGTTGCGATAGGCTTGAGTGGCTCCGACAGGTACTACGAGCTGAGCATTGTCGCACACCCGCTGCTCGAATCCAGCAGTGCGCAGGCCGTAGCCGGGATCGGAGGGGAGCCATGCGGGTGGCAGCAGGCTGAATGAGATGATAGTGTCGAGCTCATGACAGCCGTTGAAGGCATCCTCGGCTACCGCAGTCACACCATCCTCAAGCATGAGTGTAGTGAGTGAGCCGCAGTTGTCGAAAGCTCCGTGCCCTATTTCGCTCAGATGTGACTTGGCGATAAAAATCTGCATGGTGGAGCAGCCGCTGAATGCACTGTTGCCAATGCGGCTGACGCTCGCCGGAAGTGGCATGTAATACAGTGCCCGGCAGTCTTGAAAAGTGTAGTCGCCGATTTCGCTGACACCCTCGGCGAGGGTAGCAAGATGCAGGGCGCTACAGCCGGCGAATGCGCCGGCTCCAATAGTGCGAAGCGATGAGGGGAAATCTATGAGCTGGAGTAGCCTGCAGTTGTTGAAAGCGAAGTCGCCTATGCTCACAAGCCCCTGGTTAATCACAACTTCGTCAATGCCGTAGCAATTGCTGAATGCGTAATTGCCGATGCTCGCCAGCGATGACGGGAGAGTGAGTGACGTAAGGCCTGAGCAGTTGGCAAATGCGTAGTGGCCAATCTCGGTGATGCCCGGCACTAATCTCAGTGTGCTGAGATAGCGGCAATCGTAGAATGCACCCTCGCTTATACTGCTCACTCCGGCTGGTATGGCGATGTCTGTTACGGCTGAGTGGGCAAATGCGTAGTCACCTATCGTGCTGAGTCGGTCAGGCAGGTTTATGTCGTTTAGCTTATGGCAGTTATAGAAGGCTGAGTCGGCGATTGACTCAACCGATTGGGGTAATTTGATGCGCTCAAGGGTCACGCAGTCGGCAAAGAGGAGTGCGCCGATGTGGCTGATAGGTACGTCGAGTGTCACATCGGTGAGTTTATGGCATTGCGCCATGGCGTGGCGGCCTACTGTGCTTGTTTTTGCTGATATCGAAAGCGATGTGATGCCCGAGTTCATAAATGCTGAGTCGCCAATCTGTATTTTGTCGCCGCTGATGTCGAATCGGCTTATATTGGAACACCCGTAAAATGCAGAGTTGCCTATGCTTATAAAGCTTGATGCGGTGAGGTTGAGACGCGAGCAGTCGTAGAATGAGTGGTTGCCCACATGAGTCGCGCGGTCGATACCCTTGATCGATGTAAGGCGTGTGCATCCATTGAAGGCGTCGTCGGGTATCGAGGTGATGTGGCTGGGCCATGTGGCGGTGCGCAGTGTGGTGCATCCGTTGCATACACCGGCTCCTATCGAGCTGATGTTGTCGCTGAAATTGATTTCATTGAGCCAAGCGCACTGCGAAAAGGCGTAATCGCCTATTGACTTGATAGTCTGTGGCAGGTCAATGTATGTGATTTTGGAGCATTTATCGAATGCGCGTTCTCCGATTGCTGTGACGTTATAAATCACACCGTTGTGCTCCACACGCTCGGTGATGGTAAGCACCCATGAGAAATTGGTATTCTGCAGTCGGGCCACCTCTACCGAAGTATCGTCGAGAATGTTATAGTATATCCCATTTTCGATGAAGTCGTAGGCGCGGGCTCCAAAGGAGAAAAATGCTATTATAATGGCGATGATTAATCTATGTGTGTTCATTGAACTGCAAAGGTAGGCATTTTTCTGCGTCTCAGTGATTGATATTGTGTTATTTAACATTTTGTATCAATTGCTCGGGCGAGAAAGGGGGCTTGAGCCACTGCACCGAGGGGTCGCGCTTGAGCCAGGTGAGTTGTTTTTTTGCGTATACCCGCGTATTCTTGCCGATGCGGGCCACGGCAGTGTCATAGTCCATCGTGCCATCGATCCATGCAAACATCTCTTTGTAGCCTACCGTGTTGAGCGAATTGAGATGACGCAGGGGGTATACGCGGCGTGCCTCCTCGACCAGCCCTTGCTCTATCATCTGCTCTACGCGGCGGTTGATGCGGTCGAAAAGCTCCTGGCGGGGCAGGTCGATGGCATATTTCTTTATGGCAAACGGGCGCTCCTTGCTCTGGCCGGTGCGCAGCTGCGAGTAGGGGCAACCGGCCTCGGTAATGATTTCGAGGGCGTGGATTATGCGCTTGTGGTTGTTGAGGTCGACAAGTGCGTAATATTCGGGGTCGAGCTCTTGCAGCGCCTGGCGCACCGACACGATGCCCCCTTTGTTGTACATGTCGAGGATGGACTGCCGCACATTGTCGCTGATGGTGGGAAGCTGGTCGATGCCCCGGCACACGGCGTCGACATACATCATCGACCCGCCGCAGAGTATCGGCTGCTTACCCCTGGCGAAGATGTCGGCAATCACCCGCAGCGCATCCTGCTCGTAAAGGGCAGCGCTGTAGTACTGGTCGAGGTCGAGCATCTCCACAAGGTGATGAGGCACCGCCTCCCTCTCCTGGCGGGTGGGGGTGGCAGTGCCTATGGGTATGCCCCGGTATATCTGGCGTGAGTCGGCGCTGACTATCTCGCCGTTGAGCCGCAGGGCCATGTCGATGGCCAGCGATGTCTTGCCCGAGGCGGTAGGGCCGGTGATGACGATGAGGGTGTCCAATTATCTCTTGGCCACAAGACGGCAGATTTCCACTATCACGTCGCGGGCCTTCTCCATCGAGGGGATGGGCACGAACTCGTAGCGTCCGTGGAAGTTGAGTCCACCGGCGAAGATGTTGGGGCAGGGGAGCCCTTTGAACGAAAGCTGTGCGCCGTCGGTGCCTCCGCGTATGGGGCGCACCTCGGGGGTCACTCCACAGTCGCGCATGGCCTGTTCGGCTACTTCGATGATGTGCATCAGCGGTTCGATTTTCTCGCGCATGTTGTAATACTGGTCCTGGATTTCAATCGAGGCGCAGCCGGGAAATTCGTTGTTGATCTTGCGTGTGAGGTGCTCCAGCTCCTTTTTGCGGCGCTCGAAGCGGTCGCGGTCGTGGTCGCGCACTATGTAGGTGAGCACTGTCTTTTCCACATCACCCTCCATGGCCACCAGGTGGTAGAAGCCTTCGTACCCCTCGGTGTGTTCAGGCGTTTCCCAGCGGGGAAGCATGATGGCAAACTGTGTGGCCACCCGCATTGAGTTGAGCATCTTGTGCTTGGCGTAGCCGGGATGCACGTTGCGACCCTTGAAGGTGACGCGGGCCACGGCGGCGTTGAAGTTCTCATACTCCAGCTCGCCGATTTCACCACCATCCATGGTATAGGCCCAGTCGGCTCCAAAGTGTTCTACGTCAAACTTGTGCGCACCCTTGCCAATCTCCTCGTCGGGGTTGAAGGCCACGCGTATCTTGCCGTGCTCGATTTCGGGATGAGCTTTGAGATAGGCCATGGCCGAGATGATTTCGGCCACTCCGGCCTTGTCGTCGGCTCCGAGCAGTGTGTTGCCGTCGGTCACTATCAGGTCCTGGCCGATGTAGTTGAGCAGCTCGGGAAATTCGGCGGGGTCGAGTACCACCTGTTCGTTGAGCTGTATCGCATTACCGTCATATTGCTTGACGATGCGGGGGTTGACGTTATGACCCGACATGTCGGGCGATGTGTCGAGGTGGGCTATGAAGCCCACGGTGGGGCACTGGCGGTCGGTGTTGGCCGGGAGTGTGGCCATCAGATAGCCGTTGTTGTCAAGAGTGATGTCGCTCAGACCTATTTGTTTCAGCTCTTCTTCGAGGGCTTGTGCAAACACCATCTGTCCGGGGGTCGACGGGGTCATATTGGTCAGTTCGTCGCTCTGCGTGTCATACTTGACATAGCGCAGAAATCGCTCAACTACGTTCATTGCTGTTTTGATTAGTTAATGTTGTGATTATTACCGCAAAATTACCACTTTATTTCCATTCCTCCAAATTCACTTGACGGTGATGATCTGACCTGACGAGTGGGCAGTGAGGGCGGGGGAGTATTGGCTCTGAATCGTGGCCACGCCCCCTGAGTAGGTGCCCGCCGAGTTGACGTAAAGGTCGTAGCTCAGACGGTAGGTGCCTGCGGGCAGGTGGTCGATATAGAGGTTGGTGGTGGCGTCGCGGTTTTCGCGGTAGAAGCAGATTCCCTGCGAGTATATGGGCGCGGGTGTTTGCTCAACGGGCTCGAAGCATGCGCCGCGCTGGTCGATGAGCACCACATAGTCGAGATCGTTGTTGACCTTGACCAGCAGGTCAACGCGCACCTTATCGCCCACGGCGAGGTTGGTGGCGGGTTCGAGTGTCTGGCCTGAGGAGTTGCCTGTGATCTTGAATAGTGTTTTCTCGATCGACAGCCCTTCGCATGGTGCGGCCTTTACAGCGCTCAGCTCCATGCGTTGGCGCGTGATGACGGCTCCCCATGCTGGATAGTTGCCGGGTTTGGTGATTGTCAGAGTGCCGGGAGTCTTGGCCAGCATACTGGTGATGTCGGTGCGCAGCTCGCCGGTGCCGGCCATGGGTGAGCGGTCGGTGAGCTCCTTGGAGTTGACCTCCACGCTTATTCCCACGGGTGGTACGGTCCAGTTGGTGCCTGAGTTGAGGAATGCTGTGATTAGCTCGGTGGTGACTACGGCATCGCCCCAGTTCTGAGCCTGTTTTTGCACTACAATCCATTGGCGCAGCAGGTCGATGTCGTCGCTACCGGGTGTGACGGCGTTGAATGCATCGAGGAGTATAGCCGCCGAGGCAAGTTTGTGGTAGCTGCCGTTATAGCGCGAATTGAGCGATGGCCACCATAATCCATAGTTGGGGTTGACGTCGGCGTATTCCCTTACTGAGCGCATCACCTGGCGTGCGGTGGCGTTGTAGCCGTGGTTGTTGAGGATTATTGCGGCCATACCCTTGATGGTAACGCTCATCTCGCCCCAGTCGGCTATGATGCGCTGCACGGTGGCTTCGGTGACGCGCGATGCGGCGCTCGACTGTGGTATGTCGGTGAAGTAGTCGCGTATCGCCACATATGCCATATAGTCACCCTTGGGGTATTTGCGGTAACGTGCCGCAGTTTCACGGTCGATATATGTCACAGCGTTGCGTATCATGGTGTTGAGTTGGTCATTCTTGGGTAAGAACCCGAGCTGCTTGAGCTCGCCGAGCTGTCCGAGCACGTTGAGTGTCGACCAGTAAGACGGTGTCTGATAGTCGGGTGTCCAGCTCCATCCCCCTCCTGTGCACTGCATCTTCGACAGCGATGCTACCCCCTTGTCGATGGCCGAGCGCACCTCTTTGGGGTCGAAAAGTAGAGCGAGGCGACTCATGCGTTCGGTGTCGGTCGAGGCATCGACCATCCAGGGTGTGGACTCGAGGAGGGCTATCTTGAGGTCGTTGTTGCGCGAGAGCATCGACACTAAGGTGGAGTCGGACTTGTCGGAGGCCACCCAGCGGTGTATTACCGACTTGATGCGCGGATTGGTGCGTAGCAGTCCCTCGGCGGTGGCGGCTGAGAATATCGCAGCGGCCGCAGAGTTGGCGGTGGTGACTTTGTCGGCTCGGAGCCCGGGGAGCGCGGCCACCACATACCATGCGGGATTTTCGCAGAGTTGCAGTGTCACCGTGCCGTCGATTGAGCTTGACGGCAGCTCGCGGGTGATGGTGAGCTGATCAGGGTGCATGTAGAAATTGTCGCTCTCAATCACCGGGGCTACTGATTCGAGCAGGGGTATGGCTCCGCGCTCGCCATCGCTGTAGTTTTCGGCGGTAGCGAGTATGCGGTAACCCACCATCGAGCTGCCAAATGGTGCCTTTAGGGTGAATGTGGCCGTGGCCGAGCCGTTGGGAGCTACGTTGCGCTGGGTATTCTCGGTGTTGAGAGTCTCGCCGGTTGAGATGTCGTAGAATTCGGCGTGGATCACGATGCTCTGGGTGCGGTCGGTGGCGTTCATCACCGTGGCATTGAGACGTGCCACATCGCCCATGCGCATGAATCGCGGGGCGTTGAACTGCACCATCACGGGCTTGGCGGCGATGATTTCGGCCACGGCCGATGCCGTGAGCATCTCATTGTTGTAGGCTATCGCATTCAGACCCCATAGGGCGTTGGCGTTGGGCACGGTGTAGCTCAGCGACACGCGCCCATCGGCATCGGTGTTGAGCATCGGGCGGAAGAATGATAGCGGTGTTGCGGCGTCGCGGTAGGGGTTGACCCTCTGGGTCTCCTCAGATACTCCATCAACACCTCCAGCTTTTGCTTCGGCTTCATAATACTCAACGAGCACTTCTTCTATATGCTCAGCACTTTTCATGCCGTACAACGTATCATCTGCGGTCGCTGCCTCCGATCGTGCTGCCATTTTATACATCGTCGGCGATGCATTGTAAGCAAGATCGTGGGTATAACGTTGGTGTAGATAGTTAATATATTGTGGACGAACCAACTCCTTAGTGTTTAGCCTTGATAGCTGTGACATAACTTCACCTCTGATGCTTTTCACGGCCGTGAATGAGTGCCAGTAGATTGATGAGCTGTAGTGGGGTGGATTCATTGAAAAAGGTGCGAGAACTTTAAGCGATTTATTCCACATGTCTAAAATCATAGCGCCCTGTGCCGGGGAGCCATCAGCGTTGGTGAGGGTGAGAGTGATTCGTTCTTCGGAGCCAGGTGTCACTTTGTCGCGCATCGAGGTGATGTGAAGCTGGAGTTTGTTGCTGGCTTCAACTGTGCGAACCATCAGCGACAGTTCTCCGGTTGCGAGGTCGCGGGCGCCCACAAGTGAGGCTCGGGCTACTTCGACGCCGCCAGGGAGTTGCAGGTCGACAGAGTTCATGCCGGCATGGAGTTTGATCCACTCGCAGCGCAGAGTTCGCTCCCCCGAGGTCAGTGTGAGCAGGGCGAAGGTGGAGTCGTTGGCACACTCCACCTGCATCACGGCGTGACGGTCGGCGTTGGCGGTAATGAAGTCGTTGGCAGGAGTCCACAGTAGTTGATATGCCGGCGATGTTTTGTCGTTGTTGCGGTACACTACGAAGGAGCCTGTTAGGGGTTCTACATTGACGCTGCGGTCGGATGGTCTTAAGGTGTAATAGTAAGTGCCTGAGGGGATGTCGCTAAGATTGAGTGGAGCATTGGGCTTAATCGGGAGAATGGCCACTTGCTTGTCAAGTTTCTCAAGTACGAGAACAAGGGGTATCTGTGCCACACCGTCACCGTCGACTACCTTGGCATCGATATTTATAGGCTCCTTGGCATCAATGGCGTTGGGAATGTTGGCTTTGATCATGTACTCCTTGGCGTTGGCAAAGGTGACGTAGCTCTTCTGTGATTCACCAGATGGAGCGGTGGCCACAACTTCGGCCTTGAATGTGCCGTTGGGCTGCGGAGCGTTTTCAAAAACAGCGTAGGGTATGGTGATTGAGAAGTTTCCGTCGGCACCGGTTGTGGCTTGGGCTGAGAAGAAGGGAGCGCTGTTGGTGTACCTCCATATCCATCTTGTTGAGGAGCTAAGTTTTAGTTGTACCTTACTCTCAGCAAGGGGGAAGTCGGTATAGTTGGTGACTTTGCCGGTTATCACCACGGGCTGGCCGTCAACCATCCTGGGCTCGTTGAGTGTCACCTTGACTTGCGGCATCTTGTAGTCGCTCACCATCACGTCTGTGCCACCGAGCACCTTGTTAGAATTGCCATCTGCTGATTTGGCGCGGATGGTGTAGCTCCCCTGTGCGCTGTTGGCGGGAGCCAGCATCTTGGCCTGTGCGCGACCCCATGAGTCGGTTGTCACTTCCACCGATGTCACTTCATTGTAGTATGGATTGAGCAGCTGCAGTGTCACGTGCTGATGAGCCGCTGGGGTGCTACCTCGCAGGTCGGAAGCAGCCACGATGACGGCCACGTCGATCGAATCGCCTGGGTGGTAGATGGGTAGAGCGGTGTAGAGCGTAGCGCTCAATTGCATGTCACTCTTGGGCTCGCTGATAAAACCATAGGTGGTAGGAGAGTAGATGTCGGTGCCGCTCTTGGGGTATATTTGATTTAAGTCACGCTTCCCGGAGATATTGAATATGCCTAAGGCATTGGTGGTACCCAACTGGCGGCGCTGGTCTTTGCTCAGGTTTTCGAGCTCCATCACCGCTACCTTCTCAACGGGCTCGCCGGTGACGGGATTTACCACAAATGCGGCGTTGGTGCCGGGCACGTTGATACTGCCGATCAGCAGGTCGGTGACGGCTACGAGGCTCACATAGGATTTCTCTTCCCCATCGACTACCGGGACGATGGCGTAGTTGCCGTAGCCAGGGAAGTCGACGTTGATTATCGTGTCAACCCTTTCAAGCGGTCGGTCGGGTAGTGTAAGGGGGATGCGTTTTATCACTTTGCTCTTGCCCTTCGTGTCAATTTCCAAGTATGTGTGCTGGGGTTTATCGACTTGATATATAATCAACTCAGCCTGGGTAGTGTTGGTGGCGGTGATTTTTACCGGAAGCGGATATCCAGGTGTGGTTACGTTTGGTGAGCTGATTTTCACCAACTTGCTACGCATATGGTTGATTGTGTTGTGAATACTGTTGGTGAGGAAGAAGTCGGGATAGTGCTGCGTATACTCTTCACCCAGTTTCATTGCAGCCAACTTGGCTGATGTTGAGGCAGAGGAGCCTCGGTATGAATCATAAAGAATAAACAATTGCTCAATCGGAAAAGCGGCATATTGCGATTCTCCCAGCTTGCGGGCTAAATCCTTATAGGCATCAGCTTGTAAGGCAATATTTTCATCGGTGTCGTTGATTATTTGGCTCACGTATTGTAGGCGTCGGCAATCCCACATCACACCGGCGGGAGTATTGAGGTCATGGAATTTCAGCAGAGATTGGTAAATCCTCATCACTTGGGGCAAAGTTCCCGGAAGTGCCGAGGGGTCGAGGGTGATAAATTTGTCACGGTCGGCGAGCCATCGGGTGTTGGTCTGATATTGTCCCTCGTTGATTTGCGACATTATAGTGAGCGCTTGCGATGCCACAAAATCATATAGAGTTGGGTAGTAAGTGAGTGTGAGCTGGTTGGCCACGACCACTTTGTTGTATTTGCTCAATGGGGTGTCTTGCAGCGATTTGGCCGGGGCGAGGGCTTCGGCCAATTCACGTTTTATCACCATCTTGAACTGGTCGCCGCTCCACTCACTAATCTCTTGGGGCAGAGGCTCGAGCGGCAGTTGTCGCTCATCGTAAACCCACGACTCATCCAGATAAGCTTCGTAGTATTGTCGGGCTTGAAGCAGGTGCAGCAGAGCGCGAGTGGGCACGTCGGTGGTGACGGCTATAACCGAATCAATGCGTACCGACACTTTATTTATGCGGTCGGGGTCAATCTCCTGTTGAGCAATTGAGTAGCGCAACAGGGCATCAATTACCAGCTGTCCATCGTGCGAGGCTATACCCTTGTCGAGGTCGGTGAGGGCTTGCTTAGTCACATTTTCAGGGAAAGAGAAATCAGGTGCCGGAACTACGTTTTGAGAGAGTGAAAACATAAGTATCGAACTGATTACTAACGAAATGATAGTGAAAAGTTGTCGCATATCGTTGTTGATCTGATTGGTTGCACAAAGCAATAAATATATTATATGACTCTCAAACGCTTGGGTGGTTTAAGCCCATCCCGCGTCGCCGCCTGAAGTTTTATATGACGCGGTTACCTGTCTTGTCGATAAAATATCCCTCATTCCCTTCGGTAACTTGGTACATCCCATTGAATGGATGGATGGAGTCGTAAATAAGTGGAATCACGACATTGCCCGACATGTCGATAATGCCCCATTTGCCATCTTTTGCGACCATAGTAGTGCCGGAATAGAATTGGTGTGCCTTGTCATATATAAGCGGGATAACTACCTCGCCCGAATGGTTGACATATCCCCATTTGCCATTTTTTTCCACTGGGAGCAAGCCCTCATGAAACCATTGACACTCGTCGTACACAATCGGAACAACTATGGAGCCCGACATGTCGATAATGCCCCATTTGCCATCTTTTTCTACTTTGGCAAGCCCATCGATAAATATCCATGCATCGTCGTAAATAAGTGGAATCACGATGTCACCGTAATCATTTATAAAGCCAGCTTTGCCATCTTTTCTTACCAAATACACCCCATTAGAGGAATCACTTACAGAATCATAAACCATCGGAGCCACGACCTTGACATACATATCCATATTATTATATACATAAATGCAGCCAATCACGCATATTGATACGACTATAAGCGCTATTTTCAGCCCGGTGTAAGATTTCTTCTTGCGTTGGGGTTGATACGCAGGTCTTACAGGGGCAGGTTGCACCACCGGTGGCTTGGGTGCTGGAGCCGGGATGTTGGCAGCGGGCTTTACGGTTCTGCCTGGTCGCTTTTTGGGTTGGGGTTCTGGCTTCGACTCACTGGGCTTTACGGTTCTGCTTGGTCGCTTTTTGGGTTGGGGTTTTGGTTTCGACTCACTGGGCGTGGCCGAGGATTTAGAAGACAATTTTGGGGTGTCGAGAATGGTAGCTTCTTTGGCGCTCACTTTAGCGTGGGCGTCTATTACTGTTGCTTCGTCGGTGGCTGCTGCTTTCTTAGGGCGACGAGGCTTGTCACCGAGGGCTGAGAGGAGCTCACCGGCGTTGGCGTGACGCTTGGCGGCCCGGAGCGATAGAGCGCGGGTGAGTGTGCCACGCAGTGCCGTGGGTAGAGATGATGGTAACGCGCTCTCCAACACTTCGGGCGTGAGCTCTATCGCTGCCGGGAGTCGCGAGCCGTTTAGACAGTACACTATCGTGGCGGCAAGTGAGTAGACGTCGCTTGCCGGAGAGAAGGTAGAGATACCAGCATATTGCTCGATGGGAGCGTATCCGTCGCTGATACCGCGGCAGTTGATAGTTGATGTGGGTTCGCCCGACTCGTCGTAGTGCTTCGACAGGCCGAAGTCGACCAGCACCGGCCTCAGGCTACCATCCACGTCGATGGCTATCATGATGTTGTGCGGCTTGATGTCGAGGTGAGTAATGCGGTTGCGGTGGAGAAAAGCCACGGCTTCAACAATGGGGCGCATGATTGAGAGGGTTTGCTCCTGGTCGAGCTTTCCACGTGTGGCCACATAGTCGCGCAGCGACACCCCCTCGATCATTTCCATGGTATAGTAGGCAGTGTTGTTGGCCTCGAATACCTCGTTGACGGTTACGATATTCGGATTCTTCCCGCTGATGCTGTTGAGTCGGCGAGCTTCGCCGATGAAGTCCTTGCGCGTAAGCTCCACGCGGCTGCGTGCCGGCTCGGAGCACGACACCCTCGATGTTTCCCCGTCCCTCACGCAGTCGGCCTTTAAAAAGTGTTCCTTAAGCGCAACGCTGGCCTTCACCCTCATCTTGCCTATTTGCGTAATGACGGTGGCGCTGTAGGTAATGCCGAATCCACCTTGTCCCAGCACTCCGGTGATGGTGTAGGTGGTTGTGGGTGAGGTGATTGTGGTGCCGACAGGGAGGGTATACATAGTAATTCAGAATTCAGAGGTTTGTGGTCATGCAAATGTAGGTAATATCGCCTTAATCGCCAAACGCAATTGCGGCGGCGCAGCGGCATCAATTACAAGCTGACTGTCGTGTTGAGCTATCCCATTGTCGATGTCGGCTCGGCTTTGGCCGCAAATTGGCTCGGCGTAGCCGGGCGTGTGTGTTAGCCCACGGTAAGCTCAGCGTAGCGAGCGCAACCGTGGGTTGATATCGTCCTCCCGATACCAGCTCCGCATCGCGGGGCGTCTATGCCACCATGGTAGGACCTCCCCGAGGCCCTTGATATTGTTTTGTTGCGCCCCTCCCCATGCTACGGCCGGGTGAATTGTGAAAATATGCTAAAAATATTGCGGGTGCGAAAAAAAGCGTTACCTTTGCAACGCTTTTCCGAGGAAGAGTTCTCGGGCGCTTAGCTCAGCTGGTTCAGAGCATCTGCCTTACAAGCAGAGGGTCGGGGGTTCGAATCCCTCAGCGCCCACACACACAGCGGGTCGCAACGATGAGTTGCGACCCGC
>CAZFEU010000015.1:0-37635 GCA_964517875.1 uncultured Muribaculaceae bacterium
ACTATCCTTTTGGTAGTGGTGGCGCGATAACTTATATCCCACGGAACAATTTTTAGCGATGCTCAGCCCTAAACCATCTAAACGAGATCATTTGCTGCGCCACTAAAATAAAGAGCTCTCTGCCCTCAATCGAAGAGATAGAATCCTCATTGGAACCACTTTCAGAGAACAACGAGGACTAACCTTTTTTTTCACCAGCCCATAGACTGATTTAGTTTATCGGGCTTATATAAAGCCCGACCTAAACCAAACTTAATACAGAAGTATGTCGCTTAAATGTCGCAAAAATGACGGTAAAAAATTAAGTGACCGCCAACATAAAATATTAGAACTCGTTACAGATAACCCGACAATCAGTCTGGCTGAGATGGCAGAAATAATAGGCGTCACGACTACAAGGGAGTTCTTAAAGTTTTTCGGCTCTCGCCGTATGTCTTTTATCTACTAACTTGTCATATTCAGATTGTCGTTACTTGGCGAATGCAAACTTACAAAAAAAATATGATTATCCCACACCACGCCCCACAAATCCTCGTCAACCTCATCAAAATGTTTAGTCTACACTGATAGCCCTCCGGACAGAGATATGGTCCCCAGCCATTATGCCGCTTATCATCCCATCACGCCGCGACATATAGATAGATGATATTTTGACGCGGTTGCCTTCGTTAAGAAAACAGGGCGATTGTACCTTTAGGGTTAACGCAAACACAAATTTTGTCTAAGAAGATCCTTTTGGCCAGCCCCACTGTGATTGTGGCTTCAAGTCAAAGTTAATTCGATAGTGCGACCGTACCATCGCCACATTCTCTGCGGTGGCGGCGGGGTTAAACATTTGGGAGGGGATGGTGGTTATATTATCAAAATGATTAACTAAGAAAAACAAAACAATTATGGCAAAAGAGAGTGTAGCCTTATTGAAAGGCAAGATTGATGTTTCGGTAGTGCTCGACGAGCTCAACGCCGCGTTGGCCGAGGAGTGGCTGGCCTACTATCAGTATTGGACTGCCGCAAAGCTTATCACCGGCCCCCAGCGCGAGGCAATAGCTAAGGAGTTTATGACTCACGCTAAGGAGGAGCTTGAGCACGCCGGCTGGGTTTGCGACCGCATCATCGAGCTTGAAGGAGTGCCGGTGCTCACGCCTCAGGACTGGTTTAAACGCGCACGCTGCGTTTACGACACTCCCACATCATTCTCTGCCGAATACTTCCTCAAGGTGATCCGTTCGGCCGAAGAGTGCGCCATGCGACGCTATCAGGAGATAGCCGAGCTCACCGAGGGCAAGGACTATGTGACCTGCGACCTGGCCAAGAAGATACTTGCCGAGGAGGCCGACCACGAGCAGGATATGCAGGACTATATCGACGATATGGAGACTGCCCGCAAATACTTCCAGCAGAAGTAAGTGGCGGTGTTGCGATGTTAACCTCTCATTCGCTATATATTCCCGGTGAGGCGTGCTCCATTCGATGAGGTCACGCCCCACTTTTTTTGATGTTAACGAACTTTTCAGTAATTTTGTGCGTTCTCAGTCGGGCAAGCGTTTTTGCCCGCAACGTACAAAGGAAACTATAAGTATATATGACGAAAATTAAACATTTTTTGTGGAAAGGATTAGCGATTTTGGGGCTGTTTGCCCTACCTTTGCAGTCGTTTTCACAGGACAGTAAAAACAACAATAATATGGAAAACAACAATCTTGACCGTATCAGCTACG
Organism: uncultured Muribaculaceae bacterium; assembly: GCA_964517875.1. GTDB lineage: Bacteria > Bacteroidota > Bacteroidia > Bacteroidales > Muribaculaceae > JAJPXC01. The sequence continues at coordinate 1,719 of CAZFEU010000015.1, forward strand.
CTCTGGGATTGAGCATGGGTAACAATTTCCGTGCCTCAGGTATCCAGGAGATCAATATCCAGGACTTTGCCGATGGCGTAGCGGCTGTGATGAATGGTGTAACACCTAAGATGACCTACGACGAGGCCAAAGAAGAAATCCGCAAATATTTCACCGATTTAGAGGCCAAGCAGAAGGCCGAGGCCGCTAAGATGGGCGACATCAACAAGCAGGCTGGCGAGGCATTCCTGGCCGAGAATGGCAAGCGTGTGGAAGTGACCACCCTACCCTCGGGACTTCAGTATGAGGTGCTTACTCAGGGCGATGGCCCGCAGCCCACAGCCCAGGATCAGGTGGAGGTGCACTACACCGGCAAGCTGATCGACGGCACGGTGTTTGACTCGTCGGTCGACCGCGGTATGCCCGCCACATTCGGCGTGACACAAGTGATACCTGGCTGGGTCGAGGCCCTGCAGCTGATGAAAGCTGGCTCAAAGTGGCGTCTGTTCATCCCCTCGCAGCTCGCCTATGGCCCCAACGGCGCCGGCGGTGTGATAGGTCCCAACGCCACACTGATTTTCGATGTTGAGCTTATCAAAGTGCTCGGCAAGTAATCGTGACAACAATTTCACCCGAACCACACCGGCCACAGGTCGGTGTGATTTGGGTTTGTACGGCATATATAAACCAATCAACAATACATAACGATGAAAAAACTATTGATGATCTGCGCGGCCGCAGCTATGATGCTCGGCATAGCATCATGTAACAACAACAAGAACGAAGAAGAAGGCGCGGGCCTGTTTGAAAGCAATGGTTTCCGCGACTCAGTGAGCCAGCTCGCAGGTAAAGCCTATGGCATGCAGAACAATATGCAGCTCAACTACTATCTGAGCAATCTTCCTGACTCCGATCGCAACTCATTTAATAAAGAGGAATTTATCCGCGGCATGGTGCGCGCCCTAAAGACCGATACCACCAGCGAGAGCTACATTACCGGATACATGCAAGGCACACAAATGCTTCAATTCATATTGCAGCAGAACAGGACTGTGCCCATCGATGTTGACGCATTTATTGTGGCATTCTCCAACGAGTTCCTGAAAGATACGATCGGTGCTGATGAGATGTCGAAAGTGGCTGGCGAGTTCCAGTTTATGCTCAATCGCATCCAGGAGGAGCAGATGCGCCGCCGCGACATAGAGCGCCAGAAGGATCCTGTGGCCGTGGCCAACAAGAACGCCGGTCTGAAGGCTATAGCCGACGCTAAGGCAGCCAACCCCAACCTGAAGACCACAGAGTCGGGCCTGGTATATGAAATCATCGAACCCGGCGAAGGTGACCACGTACCCTACAATGCCCAGGCACAAGTGATATACACAGGTAAATTTACCGATGGCAAGGTGTTTGACTCATCCAATGGCGAGCCCGTGTCATTCAACGTCCAGGGTGTGGTTAAGGGCTTCAGCGAAGGCCTGCAGATGCTCGGCAAAGGTGGCAAGGCTCTGCTATACATACCCGGCGACCTCGCTTATGGCATCAACGGAATGCCTCAGGCAGGTATCGGCCCCAACACCACTCTCGTATTCGAGGTAGAGGTTGTTGACTTTACCGACCCCTCAATCGCCAACCTCTAAAAAGCTTGAGGCCTGAGTAAGGGCCAAGTCAACTATAAATCACACGATATACTGGCTCCCGGCATTTACACACTTGCCGGGAGCCAGTGCTTTCTGCTCATATTGGGGGGTGATTTATGTAATTATGCGAATAATTAGCAGTAGTTAACAAATTTTTGCGTTACCTTTGTTCCTGAAAAATAGACTCATAACAATAATCCATAAAACACAATGCAAATCAAGAAGTTAACCCTATTTGTGCTGGCGTTGTTGCTGGCACTTCCCATGATGGCGATAAATGGTGATGCTCCACAGAAGCGCGAGATGCGCTCGGCGTGGGTCGCTACAGTGTGGCGCATCGACTGGCCATCCAACGTCATAACTACAACAGGCAGCACGTCGCAAATACAGCGTCAAAAAGACTCAATGACCAAAATGCTCGACTCACTGCAGATGAATAATTTCAACGCTATCAACCTCCAGGTGCGCTCACGTTGCGACGCATTCTATAAGTCGAGCTACGAGCCCTGGTCGTCCGACCTTGTTGAGACCCGCGGCATGGAGCCCGGCTGGGATCCCCTGGAGTGGGTTGTCGATGAGTGTCACAAGCGCGGCATGGAGTGCCACGCCTGGATTAATCCCTACCGCTTCGAATCGGTAGCCGGTCAATGGTCAGGCCTACCCGGCGATTACCGCAAGGATCATCCCGACTGGGTGATGGATGTCACCACATCGTCGGGCACAGCATCGATACTCAACCCCGGCTTGCCCGAAGTGCGCCAGCGTATCTGCGATGTAACTCGCGAAATCGTGTCTAACTACGATGTCGACGGCCTGCTCTTCGACGACTACTTCTACCTCTCGGGCACTACTACCGAGCATGATGGCAACCTCTACAACGCTTACAAGGCTGCGGGGGGTACACTGTCCATAGCCGACTGGCGCCGCGAGAACGTCAATCAGATGATCGCCGATGTATACGCCACCATCAAGGAGACAAAGCCCTGGGTGCGCTTCGGAGTATCACCCGCCGGTGTTGCCGCCACAAGTGGCTCGGTGGCATCGCAATATGGCCTTGCGCCGTGCCCCGCAGGTAGCGACTGGCAGTATAGCGGCATCTACTCCGACCCGCTGGCATGGTTGTCGCGCAACACCCTCGACTACCTCTCGCCCCAGGTTTACTGGCGCATCGGAGCGTGGTCGGACTACGGTAAGATAACCCCCTGGTGGTATCAGGCTGCCCAGAAATTCGGTCGCCATATGTATATAAGCCATGGCAACTCCGATATGACAGGAGGCACTGACGAATGGGATAAGATGGTGGAGGAGATACGTCTCAACCGCAACTGCGAGGCCGAGCATCCCGGCACTATATGGTATTCGGTAAAGAACGTGTACTCAGCAGCCGGCGCTAAATTTGGCCATTATCTGCTCAACCGCGTGTTCAATACGCCCGCGCTTGTGCCCGCAATGACATGGATTTCAGCTCCCAAGCAAGGTATGGTGCAGAATATCGAGCGCAATGGCGACAAACTCACATGGCAGGGCGTCGACAATGTACGCTACTCAGTCTACGCCTACCCGTCGGCACTCCCCATCGAGAATTTTGACGCAACAGCCGACTACCTCATGGGTATTACCTACACCAACTCTTTCACAATCCCCGAAAAGTGGATGGGCTCATACAACTACGGTGTGTGCATCCTCGACCGCTACGGCAACGAGTACACTGCCGCATTCGCAGGTCGAGCTCCCGTTGATCTCGAAGCTCCTGTGCTCACGGCTCCTGCCGACAACACAGTGGTGGAATACCCCTTCGAGTTCACATGGCAGGGCGTCGACAAGGCGTCACACTACGTGGTAGAGGTGGCTCTCGACAAGGACTTCACCAAGATGGTGGGCACCAAAGTGGTGAATGCCACCAGCTGCTCCTCGACCGAGATCCCCGGCCTGGTAGTCAACACCACCTACTACTGGCGCGTGCTCTCGCAGGGAGTTTCGGCTAACGATGGCGTATCTGACGCACGTTCCTTCAGCCTTACTCGCTTGGAAATCACCTCACCGGCAATGAGCCAACAGGATGTGTCGCTCACTCCGGAGATACAGTGGAGTATCAAGGACCGCGACGTAAACGTTATCATAGCCCGCGACAGCGAGTTTAACGATATAGTGCTCAACGAGCAGGCCAAGGGTGGCTCATATCAGGTGCCCAAATTCATCCTGTCGAGCTACACCACCTATTATCTGCGGTTAGGCTACGAGCTGGCAGGCATCGCCACAGCTACCGACGACATTCTGTTTACCACTGCTGAGGTTGCCGCTGAGCCCACCACCATAGCTTATCCCGCCGATGGAGGAGTGTTCTACGATGACGACTTTATCCAGGTGACACCCACCGAAGGTCTGTCGCAAATCACAATCCAGCTCGACACCAAAGAGGCTGTTGGAGCACGCTATGTGCAGGAGACCACCGACATACCCACCTGGCACTCACGCAACCAGGCCGGTTCGATGGGCAAGACACTTGAGAAGGGACAGACCTACTGGATGCGCGTTCGCGGTACTTACTTCACAGCCGCAGGAAAGAAAACTACCGACTGGTCGCCTGTAATTTCGGCTCGCTACGAGGGGCATAACGACGGTGTAAATGAGATAGCAGCCGATGCAATCCCCACCGATGCCACCTTCTACAACCTCCAGGGTATGCCCGTGTCACATCCTGCTGCAGGTCAGATATACATCGTGCGCACAACCACATCAGCATCTAAAGTGCTCATTAAATAGTAGAAATGAGAATCGACATCCTCACAGTGCTCCCCGAGATGCTTGAGTCGCCGCTCAATTGCTCGATACTCAAGCGTGCCCAGGACAAGGGGCTGGCTCAGATACATGTTCACAATCTGCGCGATTGGACCACTAATCGCTACCGCAAGGTCGACGACTACCCCTTCGGAGGGGAAGCCGGGATGGTGATGCAGATTGAACCTGTGGATCGCGCCATTTCCGAGTTGAAGTCACAACGTCAGTACGACGAGGTGATTTTCACCGCCCCCGATGGCGAAGTATTCAACCAGCGTATGGCCAATGAGATGTCGATGCTTCAGAATATTATAATACTGTGTGGCCATTACAAGGGTATTGACCACCGCATCCGTGAGCATCTGATAACCCGAGAGATTTCGATCGGCGACTATGTGCTCACAGGTGGCGAACTCCCCGCTGTAATAATCACCGATGCCATAGTGCGCCTCCTTCCGGGGGCTATCGGCGATGAGCAATCGGCGCTCACCGACTCATTTCAGGACAATCTTCTGGCGCCACCGATTTATACGCGCCCGGCATCCTACAAGGGGTGGGATGTGCCCGAGATACTACTTTCGGGCCATCAGGCCAAGATCGATGCATGGCGCCATGAGCAGAGTGTGGAGCGCACGCGACGTCTGCGACCCGACTTACTGAAATAAAAAACCCGCCACCGCCGTCTTTTCAACTATTGGAGAGACGGCGGTGAAGCATGTGGGCAAATTGATAATTTTTGAGTCCCCAGTGGGGAGAAATCACCATTGGCTGAGGTGCTGATGCCAAAAATCGGTCAATAGCAATATGGGCCGGGGTTCGACGCACTATTTCAGTGCAAATGTCAATATACTCCTGAAGTGTAAATTGTGGCACTGATTCACGGCCTGTGGCTATATCGGCAGCAAGTCGCGACCCCCGGAGCACCTGCAATTGATGCACCTTGATGGTGTCGATGGGGAGCGATGTAGCTGCGTCGACCGAGGCTAAGATGTCGTGTAACGTTTCGCCGGGAAGTCCGGCAATCAAGTGAATGCCTACTGGTATCCCCTCGCTATGTGTGCGGTGTACGGCACTGACCACATCGGCCCACGTGTGGCAGCGGTTGATGCGGCTCAACGTGTCGTCGCGATGCGTTTCAGCCCCATATTCTATCATCACCCATCGCCCACTCCGATGCCAGCGGCCTAATATTGACATGAGCGACTGCGGCATACAGTCGGGGCGCGTGCCTATGATTATACCGTCTACCATGGGGTGTCGCAGAGCTTCGTCATATATGTCAAGGAGATGGCTTATGCCGGCACTTGTGTTAGTGTATGCCTGAAAATAAGCTAAATATCTCATTGCGGGGTATTTCTTGCCGAAAAATTGTATGCCCTTGTCTATCTGTGTTGTCACAGAGTCGGCGGGGTCGCAGTAATTGGGCACAAATGATGAATTGACGCAGTAGCAACAGCCGCCGCGCCCTATCGTGCCATCGCGGTTGGGGCAGCTCAGCCCTGCATTTATGGCGAGCTTCTGCATCTTCCCCTTGAAGTGGCCGGCCAGGAAGTCGGAGTAATCTTTGTAGAAGCCGTTCATCGGCGTGCGCGGCTTTGGAGTAGAGCGTCGAGCATCACGCAGCATGCCATGGCTTCAACCACAGTTACTGCGCGGGGGAGTACGCACGGGTCGTGGCGTCCGGTCATGTGGAGTTTTGCCCGGTTTCCGTCGATGTCGATTGTGTCGACCGGTTGCAGCAGAGTGGCCACCGGCTTGAATGCCACCCGGCAATATATATCCTGGCATCCGGTACTGATACCCCCCTGTATGCCGCCGGAGTGATTGGATGCGGTAGCGGGCCCTGGCATGAAGGAGTCAATCATCTCCGAGCCTCTATGCGAGCACCCCTCGAACCCCATGCCGTAGTCAAATCCCTTGGCTGCGTTGATCGATAGCATGGCCGAAGCGAGCATCGATTGAAGCTTGTCGTAAATCGGTTCCCCAAGTCCGGCGGGAGCGCCTTTTATGACACAAGTCACCACACCCCCTACGGTGTCACCCTTAGCTTTTACATCGTTGATAAGGTTGATCATAAGCTGTGCGGCCTCAGGGTGTGGACACCTTACGGCGTTTGATTCGATGAGGTCGGGGTTGTAGCGCGTATAATCGCTGTGAAGCCTTATATCGCCCACCTGCGATGTGTAGGCGTAGATTCTGATACCCTCGCGCTCGAGCACCTGTCGGGCAAAAGCGCCCGCCACTACACGTGCTATATTCTCGCGGGCTGATGAGCGTCCACCTCCGCGGGGATCGCGTATGCCATATTTGGCCTGATAAGTGTAGTCGGCGTGCGATGGACGGTAGAGTCGCTCCAATGTGGAGTAGTCGCGAGAGTGGTGATCGCTGTTTTTTACAATAAATCCAATAGGTGTACCTGTAGTGACACCATGGTACAGGCCCGACAAGATGTTGAGCCGGTCAGCCTCGTTGCGCTCGGTGGTGATAGGCGACTGCCCCGGACGACGGCGATCGAGCTCGTGTTGCACCCGGTCGAGGTCGATGCGGCAACGCGAGGGTATTCCGTCAATTACGCCTCCTATCGCTGCTCCGTGCGACTCACCGAACGATGTAAACGAATATAGCTTGCCGAAGGTATTCATATTATCAAGTCGGCCACGTGGGCTCCTACATAATCAATGAGTTGCTGTGGATTGATGTATAGTTGCAGGCCCCGCTGGCCGGCGCTGACGTAAATGCGGTCGAAGTCGAGAGCCGTTTTATGGAAATATGTGGGGTAGGGCTTCTTCATCCCTATCGGTGAGCATCCGCCTCGTATATAGCCCGTGAGAGGGAGTAGTTCTTTCATGGCTATCATCTCCACTTTCTTGTCGCCTGCGGCCTTGGCGGCTTTTTTGAGGTCGACGGTGGCATCGCCGGGTACCACGCACACCATCAGTCCATGCCGTTCGCCACGTAGCACAAGGGTCTTGAACACACACTTTATGTCCTCACCAAGCTGCTCGGCGATATGTGTGGCAGCGAGGTCGTTTTCATCCACCTCGTAAGGCACCAGCTCGTAGGGTATATGAGCCTTGTCGAGCAGACGTGCCACGTTGGTTTTCATCGCACCGGCGGCTTTATCCTTTTTCATTGGTTCAGTTGCTCGTCTGAGTCGAGAGGCTTTTTAGCTGTCGGTTGAGCAGTTCGCTCAGCTGCTCACGCACCTTGTCGACGGTTTCATCGGTTACTCCGGATTCCTTAAATGCTTCAATGAAGGCATCGGTATAATCGCTGATATTGATGTAGATGTTATGCTGCCGGTAATCGAGAATCGTACTGACATAACTCAATCCCGAGAGAAAACCCTGCTGAAATCCCACTGTACGCGGACGCAGACCGATGTAATACTCCATTCCTTGGATCACATCTTTTTTGTCGATTTTCTCAGCATCGGGAGTGTTGTTGATTTGATTGATCTGGTATGCGAGGTTCAGACCCACGACCTGCGCCAAAATTGTAGTAAACTCTTCGCTCTTGCTTTTTAGTTCGGCCGGAGAATAAGTGGACCAATTCTTCTGGATATTGTAGTATTGCTCGTTGATGGAATTGACTTGGCTATCAACTACACAATCATTCATCAGTGCTTTGGAAAAAACCTTGGAGAATAGGTCGTAGTCAATAGGAGCATAGTTGGCCTTGGGTTGAAGGCTGTAATTGAATATTATTTGAGCGGTATTTATAGCTGCATACAGGAAGGTGGGCGATGTGGTGTCGGTCATCATTGCGTGTCTGAACCCAAGCTCAAACTGTCCTTTATCGTAATATGATTTGATGGAGTCGGGTGCTTGAGCGATGTTTTGCTCTACGTAGAGGTTGGCCTGGAGGCCGCCAAGTCGTCCTTCGAGATATGAAAGGGAGTCGAGAGCTGTTTTCTCAGCCACTTCTTCCTCGTCAGACGAGGATGAAGCCTGACCTCCTCCACACGACCACAACAGGGGGGTTAGGGCCAGTAATATTATTAAGGTCTTATGCATCATGTTGCTGATCATACTGTGAAGTCTATGACATTGGACGAAGCCGAGGTGTCACTGTCGGTCGGGGTGTTGTCCTGAGCCTGAGTGGTGCTCGTCTGAGTCGGGGATGCGGGCTTGGGAGCGGGTGCTTGCGAGCGCGATTCATTGGCTTGCGAGCGCATTTGCTCCACTATGCGGCGGTCGCGGTTGAAGGCGGGCACTGTCTCAAGTGTTTCGAGCACAGCGTCGTCGTCAAATTGCTCAGGTGTAAGGATGATATATCGGTTCACCTCCTTCTCCTGACGCATCTTCTCAATCTTACCGGCGCCATACTCCTGGCTCATGCGGTCGATTTTTTCCTCATCGGTGGGAGGGGCGGGAGCGGCTTTTTTGCGTTCGAAAAGTCCGATATGCGGTTGCTCCTTGCGAGGCATCTGGGTGGTGCGGTCGTCGAATCCGGCGGCGAGGATAGTTATCTTTACCTTGTCGCCGAGCGATTCGTCGAATGCCACACCCCATATTACGTCCACGTCCTGGATTTCAGTGACAAATGATGTGAGCTCCGAAACCTCCTCCATTGCAAATTTCCTCTCTGCATCACGGCTGAAATAAAGATTGAAAAGTAGTTTTTTCGAGCCGAGTATGTTGCGGAATTTGAGCAGGGGTGAGTTGAGGGCGTCCTGAATGGCCATGGTCACACGGTGTTCACCCTCACCGAAGCCGCTCGATATTATGGCCGTTCCTCCCCCGCGCAGGGTGGTGTCGACATCGTTGAAGTCGACATTCATGTAGCCGTTGCAAGTGATGAGTTCGGATATCGACTTGGCGGCAGTGGTGAGTGTGTCATCGGCCTTGGCAAAGCCGTTGAGCAGGTCGAGGTCGGGGTATATCTCGGTAAGGCGTTCGTTGTTGATTACCAGCAGTGCGTCCACATTCTTGCCCATCTCGTCGGCACCGTTGAGGGCTTTGAGGATTTTCTTCTCACCCTCAAAGAGGAAGGGTATGGTGACGATACCTATTGTGAGCAAGCCGCGCTCCTTGGCGGCGCGAGCCACGATGGGTGCTGCTCCGGTGCCAGTGCCACCACCCATGCCGGCGGTGATAAACACCATCTTGGTGTCATCGTTGAAGAGTGACTCAATAGCTTCTATGGAGCTCTCGGCGGCTTCTCGGGCCACTTCAGGATGATTGCCGGCACCAAGTCCTGTCTTGCCCAACAGCACCTTGGTGGGCACCGGGGAGTTTTCGAGGGCCTGGCGGTCGGTGTTGCACACCACGAACGACACACCTTTGATGCCTTGTCGGTACATGTGGTTTATGGCGTTGTTGCCGCCACCTCCTACACCGATGACTTTTATGTATGTTTGCTGATGTGTGGCATCGAGAAATTCAGATTCGTCAATTAAATTGCTGATATCGGGCATTTTGATGGGTAGTTGAGTCGTTAATAATGCAGAAATACACGTGATGAGCTAAGTTGTCACTCTTCGTATTGATCGTCGACATGCTCGTCGGAGAGCAGATTCTTTATTTTGTCGCTGATGCGGCTGAAGAATGCTCGGCGGGGGGAGGAATTGTCGCTGATTTCGATGTTTTCATCTTCATCGCCGTCTTCGAAGATGTATTCACCTTCGCGGCGATCTTTCTCGGCCTGAGCTTTGCGTTCTTCCTTGCGCTTGCGGTTTTCTATCTCATTCTGTGCGCGGCGGGCATCGAGGATGCGGCGCTCAGCTTCGCGGCGTTTCTTATTGCGTATACTCTGATGAAAACCGGGTATATCCGCTCCCACGCGCGATGTCTCGTCGTCCTCCGGGTTTTCGTTGTACCACTCCCGGTCGTCGGGGTCAGTGTCGATATAGCCGTGATCGGCGGGCGATTCGGTGCAGTCATCCACGTGCCCCTCGCGAACGGTCTCGGCAAGTATCGCGAGCAGGTCGAGGGTATCGTCGGGCTGAATGCGCGAGTCGGCTATGCGTATCATCCCCGAGTGGGTACCCATGCGCACTTTGAGCTTGCTTTGTGTGGCGAGCACTGAGCTGAAGCCTTTGAGCTTCGAGCCTCCTCCCAACACCACTATGCCGCTCGGAAGGTCGGCTTGGGTGAGACCGGCATATTTTATTTGCTCTATGATGTTGGTGATGATCTCGCCGGCGCGGGCGCTTACTATATCGTTGATGTTGGTGTAGTCGAGCTGATCGGGGTTGCGTTGACGCTTGGCGGGGTCGACTGGCTCGATGTTGCCGGCTGTACGTTTCAGGTCGTCGGCACGTTCCTCGGTGTTGTTGCCCAGAATCATCAGGTCGCGGGTGATGTTGCGCGAACCAATGGGGAGCACTGCCAGATACACCATCACGCCTCCCTTGTAGATGGCTACGCTTACGGTTTCGGCTCCGAAGTCGACCATCATGCTTCCCAGGCGCTTCTCATCGTCGGTGAGCACGGTATTGGCCATGGCTATGGGGCGCAGAATGGTGCCGTTGATGGTAAGCCCGGCACGCTCCTCGACGGCTCGGTATAGGTTGCGCATGGCCGATGCCTTGCAGGTGACGAGCATCAGATTGGCGGTGATCGAGGTGCCAAACATACCTACGGGTGTAAGTGTTGATGTGCCGTCGACGGTGTAATTGCGGGACACCACTTCGATGATTTCCTTGTCGGTAGGATTGGAGTCGCGGGCCTGGTCTTTAATTTCCTGTATTATATCGTCGGTGATTCGCGTCTCTTCGTCAAACTGGCGTGTGATTTCTACGGGGATGGCGAAGATTGACCTGCCGCCGATGGCAGCGTACACGCTGTTGATTTTGCGGGGGGCTACTGAGGGCGCGGCTTCGAGGTGACGCTGTATTCTCTCAACGCTTTCGGCTACTTTGTCAACATTCTGAATCAGGCCGTAGCGCACTATGCCTCCAAGGTCGTCGCCGGTGAGGCGTTCCTCCTCGACGGCGATTACCGATAGAGAATTGTTGGAGTCGTAAACACCCACAGCTCCTTTGATTTTGGAGCTTCCGATTTCGAGGGCCACTATATATTTTGGTTCCATGTGAAGCAGATACGGGTTATATGTTAACTTATGGAATGTCTATTGCTTAATTTAGGGGTTTTGTTGCCGTTGACTTGGATGGTTTCGGTTCTGTTTTTTTCACCGGGGTGTCGCCGGTCATATTTTCAACGTCGTCATCCTCCTCGTCGTAGAAGTCTTCGGCGGGGAGTTTGGTGCGTCCGTGCGACTTGTTGCGGTGTGAGGCTACGAGCTGGCCACGCCATTTCACGGTGATGGTGTCGTAGGTGTCCCACCCTTTGTAGGGCAATACCTTGCGGCATAGCGTATTGAAGCGGTCAAACTTGTTGGCTATAATGCTTGTGTCGCCTAAGTTGACTATCATACCGGTGATTGAAGGCACTACAAGGATGTCGCCGTTGCGTGCCACGTTGATGGCGGTGATTGTGGTCTTGAGTGCTGAGTCGTTCTCGATGTAGTCGATTACCGGCAGCACATACATGGGGTCGAAATTGGGAGAACCCTCGTCGACGATTACAGGCACATCGATACGATAGCGTAGCTGTGCGGGCATCCGCTTGCCTTGGCTATTGACGTAGAATGATGTGCCGTCGTTGGCGAAGATGCGTGCCACGGGGCGCATCGGCACCACGTGGACATACAGCAGGCCATCGGGTCGACGCACCACATTCGACTCCTCAAGGGTGGGTAGCATATTGAGCAGACGTTCAAGCGAATCGGTGTTGATGGCGCTGAGCGCCTGCTTGTTAACAAGCCCGGGGATGTCTCCAAGCTCCTGGAGTATGGAATCGGATGTGACGAAGTTGCACTGCGTGGAATCCTCGACCTCGATGGCTATGCCCGTCAGTGGCATGGTGCGCCATTCGGCTTTGGCCATGGAGATTCCAATGGCCAGATATATTATGAGGCCAATGGAAAGGAGTGCGCGTATGAGGCTACGTCGTTTCAATCTATGTATTTATTTAGTGACTTCGGCAACTATTTGAGGCAGGAGGTCGCAGATGTCGCCAGCTCCCACTGTCATCAAGATGTCAAAGTTACGGCTTTTTATTGTTTTTATCAAATCTTGCTTTGGTATTACCACCGTATCAGCTTTTTTTATGCCGTCGGCTATGATTTGGGATGTGACACCGGGTATTGGCAGCTCGCGGGCGGGGTAGATGTCGAGCAGTATCACGGAGTCGGCCAGGCTAAGGGCCTGAGCAAATTCGGGTGCGAAGTCGCGTGTGCGCGAATACAGATGAGGCTGAAAGGCCACTGTGAGATGGCGGTCAGGATAAAGTGCGCGCACCGATGATATCGAGGCCTTCAATTCATCGGGATGATGAGCGTAGTCGTCGATAATGGCGCGCCCGCGGGGTCCTTTCTCCTTGAGCCAGAATTCAAAGCGTCGTTTTGGACCCATGAACGATGCGATTGCCTGGCGCGCTGACTCGGGGTCAAGTGTGCCGGTAAGCCACACGGCTGCGAGCGATGCGATGGCGTTATCGATGTTGATGTCGACCGGCACTCCCAAGGTGATGTCGCGTATCACCGATCCGTCGGGGGCATTGAAGTCGAATAGTATGTCGCCATCGATGTGGCGTATGTTGGAGGCATGGAAGTCACCCTCGTTGCGGCTGTAAGTGTATACCTCCACCGAGCCGTGGGGACGCGGCTTAAGCTTCAGCCCTGTGTGTACAATCAGCTTGCCGCCGGGCACTATAAGCTCGGTGAAGTGGGCAAAACTCTCAAGGTAGGCCTCCTCGGTGCCGTAGATGTCGAGATGGTCGGGGTCGGTTGATGTGATGACGGCAATGTAGGGGGTGAGCTGATGGAAGGAACGGTCGTATTCGTCGGCCTCAATCACAGAGTAGGGTGACGAGGTGGACAGTAGCAGATTGGAGTTGTAATTGCGCAGTATGCCACCGAGAAACGCATTGCAACCCACAGGGGATGAGTGAAGTATATGTGCGGCCATCGACGATGTGGTGGTTTTGCCGTGGGTGCCTGCAAAGCATATCGCCCTGGAATTGCGGGTGACTATGCCGAGCACCGCGGCACGCTTTATCACTTCAAAACCATTGCTGCGGAAATATTGTAACCCCGGGTGAGAGTCGGGAACAGCGGGAGTGTATACCACCAGGGTGGTGTCGGGGTTGCGGAATTGTGGTGGGATGGCATCGGCCGACGGATCGTAGGTGACTTTCACTCCCTCGTCGGCGAGTGTGCGCGTAAGGTCGGAAGGTGTACGGTCATAGCCACCCACCTCCTTACCTTGAGAAAGGAAATAGCGTTCGAGTGCGGCCATTCCTATGCCGCCGCAACCTACAAAATATACTTTATCGAAAGGTTTCAATTGACTAAGATTTGATTGTTTGCTGTGATGATGCAAGGTTGATTACCTCACTGGCTATGGTGTCGGCAGCTCCGCGTCGGGCCATGCCGGCGGCGTTGAGTCCGAGGGAGTCGAGCAGTTCGGGGTCGGATGTCAGCTCATTGACGACGTTGAAAATTGTGGCTACGGCATCGGCGTCGAGTATCATCCGGGCGGCGTTGACCTTCACCAGAGCCTCGGCGTTGTGCCGCTGATGGTCCTCGGCCACGTTGGGCGAGGGGATGAGTATCGATGGTTTACCGAGGTTCTGCAACTCGGATATTGTGCATGCTCCGGCGCGGGCCACCACGAGCGATGCGGCACGGTAGGCAGTGGCCATATCTTCGATGAAACGCACGGCTTTACACCCCGGGGGTATAGAAGCGGGATCGACATCAGGCCAGTTTTTACCTGTCTGCCATAATATGGAGTAGCCAAGCGACGCGAGTCGGTCAATATTGGCCTGCATGGCCTGATTGACGGTGCGTGCTCCGAGTGAGCCCCCTACTACGAGCAATAGCGGCGTTTCGGGGTCGAAACCGAGCTTTTGGCGAGCCTCAGCGGGTGAGAGGGGACTCGTGAGTATCTCCTCGCGTATGGGGTTGCCTGTGAGATGAATGCTATGGGTGGGGAAGAAGCGATCCATGCCGTCGTAAGCCACTGCTATGTAGCGCGCCTTCTTGGCCAGCATCTTATTGGTGACACCGGCATAGGAGTTCTGCTCTTGCAGGATGGTGGGAATTCCCTTGCCTTGAGCTGCTTTAAGTATTGGAGCGCTGGCATACCCTCCGACACCTACCACCACTTGGGGCTTAAACCGGTCGAGTATCTTGCGGCAACGCCGGCGGGCACGCAGGAAGTCGAGTATCACTCCGAAGTTGCGCCAGGGGCGTTTGCGGTCGAGCCCACGCACCGGGAGGCCTATGATGGGGTAACCGGCCTTGGGCACACGCTCCATCTCCATGCGCCCCAACGCACCCACAAACAGAATCTGGGCTTTTGGTTCTCGGGCGATGATAGCCTGGGCGATTGATAGTGCTGGGTTGATATGGCCACCGGTGCCACCACCGCTTATCACTACCCGGAGTGTGTCGGCGGGAGTGGGAATCTGGTCGATGTTGTTGATTATGAGCGAGTCCATCTATATTATTATAATGTAAGATGTCAGGGGATATGTGTTGGGTTTTCCACTTGTAGTGATTCGGGAAGCGCTTCCTTTTCGCGCTTGATGTCTTGCTTGTTGCCCGACTGCACCGCGAAGCGGCTCACCGAAAGCATCACTCCGAAGGCGAGCGACGTGACCAGCATTGAAGAGCCACCTTTTGAAATCATGGGCAGGGGCTGCCCCGACACGGGGAAGACACCGGTGACGATGGCCATGTGGAAGAGTGCCTGCAGGCATATCATCACCGCCAGGCCAAGGACGAGGAAGGCGGGGAAAGCACGTGTGCACCGCCGGGCTATGTTGCCCGCTCGTGCCAGTAGCATCAGATAGACTGCCAGCAGCACAAAGCCTCCAACAAATCCCCAGTCTTCTACGATAATGGAGTAGATATAGTCGGAAAATGCCAGCGGCAGGCGCGCCGTTTCGCGGGAATTTCCGGGAAGCACGCCCACTGCCCCACCATTGGCTTGCGCCATATAGCCGTAAACTTCCTGGCGGTTTTTGGGGGTTATTTCCTGTTCGTAAAGTGGCTCGTCATTGTTCCAGCGGCTGATGCGCTCGCTCCAGGTGGATGATCGGTTCATGCCGTCATCCTCCTCGTGATTCTGCTTGTACCAGTATCCGGCACCTGCTATCACGCCATAGCACACCATAAGCACGGCGAATTTTCGCCACTGTATGCCCGCTATAAGCATCATCGACAAGCTGATGCTCATAAGTAGGATGGTGTTGGTGAGGCCCTGGGAGAATAGAAGACCGCCGAATAGCACTACTATAGCCGCCGAGAGTATCACCCCCTTGTTGGTGACACCGTTGCGTATCTGGTTGCCCTGCATTATCAGCGCTATGACCAGCACCGCCGACATCTTGATGAGTTCGGAGGGCTGCACCATGAAGCCCATGATGGTGAAGGAGCGCCGGGCGCCGTTAATCACCTGTCCGGCAACAAGCACATATAGCATCAACGCCACCGAAATCACTACGAAAACGGGCGTGAGTGGCTTGAACCATCGATAGGGCACGCGCGACAGGCCGTAGACTATGCATATGTTGACACCAAGCATGAATCCCTGGCGTAGGATGGGCCCGAATATGTTGTTGGCCGACACCTCGCGCGATGATGCCGAGTATATCTCGATGATTGAGACTATACACAGGAATATGTATATGGCCCATATGTATTTGTCGCTGTGACCGATATATTGGTCGAGGGTCGACGTTGCTTTGGGTTTTGTGACTGTATTTTCCAAGGGGCGGCGAGTTTGTCAGGATTTAAGGGCTCGGACAGCGGCTTTAAACTTGCGGCCGCGGTCTTCGTAGGATGTGAATAAGTCGAAGCTGGCGCAGCATGGCGACAGTAGCACGGTGTCACCCTCGGTGGCCATAGCAGCGCATGCTTTGACGGCCTCATCGAGCGAGTGAGTGTCGGCTATACGGCTCACCTCGCCGCTGAAGAAGTCGATTATCTTGCTGTTGTCCTTACCCATGGCCACGATGCCTTTCACCTTGGAGCGCACCAACGGTAGGATTTCGGAGTAATCATTACCCTTGTCCTTGCCTCCGAGAATGAGCACAACACCCGATTGCGGCATACTTTCCAGGGCATACCAGCATGAGTTGACATTGGTGGCCTTGGAGTCGTTGATCCACGTTACACCAAAGATAGTGTCGATGTACTCCAGACGGTGCTCCACCCCCTCGAAGTTGCTAAGCGCGCGGCGTATATCCTCGCGGCGTATGTCGAGCAGACATGCGCTCAGGCCGGCGGCCATCGAGTTGTAGAGGTTGTGCAGGCCGTTGAGGGCCAAATCGGCGCGGGGCATCGAGAAGGAAGTGCCAGGGGTGTTGAACACCAATTGGTCGTCAGCGTCAACGTAGGCTGTGATTCCGGGGCCAAAGTGCTCGGCAAACGGGTACTTTGTGGCCTCGGTGATAACTTGTCGCAGCTGAGCTTGTATTATGGGGTCGTCGTGCCAGAATATGAAGGCATCTTGTGGAGTGAGATTGTTGAGTATGCGGAACTTAGCCTGTATATACCCCTCCATCTTATGATCGTAGCGGTCGAGGTGGTCGGGGGTGATGTTCATCATCACGGCAATGTTGGCCTTGAATTGATACATGTTCTCGAGCTGGAACGATGATAGCTCCACCACATATACGTCGTGAGGGTCGCGGGCCACCTGGTAGGCAAGCGAGCGCCCTACGTTGCCTCCCAGACCGGCATTGATGCCTGCGCCACGCAATATGTGGTAGGTGAGCATCGTGGTGGTGGTTTTGCCGTTGGAGCCTGTGATGCACACCATCTTGGAGTCGGTGTAACGGCCGGCGAGCTCGATTTCTGAGATCACGGGGATATTCTTGGAGCGCAGCTTCACTATGATCGGAGCTGTGGGGGGTATGCCGGGCGACTTTACCACCTCGTCGGCCGAGAGGATGAGCTGCTCGGTATGCTGTCCTTGTTCCCAGGGTATCTGCTCGTCCTCAAGTATCTTGCGGTAGTGGTCGGAGATGGGGCCGAAATCAGATACGAATACGTCCATGCCGCGGTCTTTGGCGAGTATCGCGGCTCCCACGCCGCTTTCACCGGCGCCTAATATGACGAGACGTTTTTTCATAGGTTTCAATGCTTGTATTTTTCTGTTTAAGAGGTGTCAACGTATTTTGAGTGTCACAAAGGTGATAGCCGCCAGGATGATGCCTATAATCCAGAATCTTACCACCAGGCGCGACTCGGGGATGGGGCGGTAAGGCTGCTGTATCAGTGCTTCGAAGCCGGCGTTGCCAGGTTTTTGGAAGTGATGGTGAAGCGGGGTCATCTTGAATATCCGCTTACCTTGGCCATATTTGCGTTTTGTGATTTTGAAATAGCTCACCTGAAGTATCACCGACAGATCCTCTACGAAGAAGATGGCGCAGAGTATAGGGAGCAGCAGCTCCTTGTGGATGAGGATGGCAAATACGGCTATGATGCCCCCGAGGGTGAGCGAGCCGGTGTCGCCCATGAACACCTGGGCCGGGTTGGCATTATACCACAGGAAGCCAATGAGCGCACCTATGAATGCCGACATGTACACCACCAGCTCGGAGCTGTGTGGTATGTACATTATGTTGAGATAGGAGGAGTAGATGATGTTTCCTCCCAGATAGGCCATGATAGCCAGGGCCACACCAATTATCGCCGAGGTGCCGGTGGCCAGTCCGTCGAGCCCGTCGGTGAGGTTGGCTCCGTTGCTTGTGGCGGTCACTACGAATATCACCACGAAGATAAACAGCACCCATGCTGCCGGCTCGGCGTAGCGGCCCATCCACTGTGTGAACCATGAGTAGTCGAAGTTATTGTTCTTGACAAAGGGGAGGGTTGTCTGCGGCTCCTTTACATCGTCGGCGCCGTAGGCTATATCCTTTACTTCGATGATGCCGTTGGTGGTATTCTCGATTGAGGTGGTCACCTCCTGGTTGGGGCGCATGACGATGTCGGGCGACAGGTACATGGTGAGGCCCACAATGAGACCCAGACCTACCTGGCCTATGATTTTGAATTTCCCTTTCATCCCCTCCTTGTTCTTACGATGCACTTTGATAAAGTCATCGAGGAAGCCGAGGGTGCCGAGCCACACAGTGGCCACGAGCATGAGTATCATGTAGACGTTGCTCAAGTTACCAACCAGCAGGCATGGCAGCAGTATCGACACGATGATGATGATGCCACCCATAGTGGGAGTTCCGGTTTTGGCGCACTGCCCTTCGAGGCCCAGGTCGCGTATTATTTCTCCTACTTGCATTTTTTGGAGCTTCTCGATGATACGTCGGCCTATGAATATGGCTATGAGCAGGGCCAGCACGAATGCCATCCCTGAGCGAAATGTGATGTAATCCATCAGTCGGGCTCCGGGGAAGCCAACATCTTGCAGATATTTAAAGAGGTAGTAAAGCACTTCTAAGAGTTAATGATTGGTTATGAGTATGTTGTTATGTGTTGGGCAATTGCTGGGCTTGCATGCACTCGATGGCTACCTTGCGGTCGTCGAAGTCATGTTTCACTCCTTGGATTTCCTGATAATCCTCATGCCCCTTGCCGGCGATGAGAATCACGTCGCCGGGATTGGCGTCGGCACATGCGCGTGCTATTGCTTCGTGGCGGTCGACGATCACTTTGGTGCGCTCACGGTCGGCGTCGGTAAGTCCGGCCACCATATCGGCAAGGATATCCTCGGGCTTTTCAAAGCGGGGGTTGTCGCTGGTGAGTATCACAAAGTCGCTGAGGCGTGCAGCTTCTGATGCCATTATTGGGCGCTTTCCCTTGTCACGGTTGCCGCCGGCACCCACCACGGTGGTGATGTGGCCGTTTTCACCGATGACTTCGCGGATAGTTTGCAGCACATTGACCACGGCGTCGGGGGTATGGGCGTAATCCACGATCACGGTGTAGCCCGCCGGGGCATGGAGAGTCTGGAATCGTCCGGCCACGGGCACCAGCTGGCTCATGGCCACAAGCACGTCATGGCTGTCCCATCCCATGAGTATTGATGCGCCGTACACGGCGGTGAGGTTGTATACGTTGAATCGCCCGGTGAAGCGTGTGTGCACTTCCTGTCCATTGAATTTCACTACGGTGCCGTCAAGACGCTCCTCGACGATGTGGCCTGTGAAGTTGGCGTGCTCGCGGAGTGAGTATGTCGACACTTTTGCCGGGGAGTTCTGCACCATCACTTTTCCTACCTTGTCGTCGATATTGGTCAGAGCGAATGCGCTTGATGGCAGGATGTCGAAGAACGACTGCTTGGCGCGGAGGTAGGCATCAAAGGTCTTGTGATAGTCGAGGTGGTCGCGTGTGAGGTTGGAGAACACTCCTCCGCGGAAGTGCAGCCCCGCTATGCGGTGCTGGTCGGCGGCGTGTGAGCTCACCTCCATGGCGGCGAATGAGCATCCTGCCTCCACCATCTGTGCCAGGAGCTTGTGGATGGTGATGGGGTCGGGGGTGGTCTGGTGGGCAGCCACGGGTGTGGTGTCAACGTAGTTCACCACGGTTGAAAGTAGTCCGGCCTTTTCCCCCATCAGCCGGGCCATCTCGTACAGTAGAGTGGCTGTGGTGGTCTTGCCGTTGGTGCCGGTGACTCCCACAAGGTCGAGATGCCGTGAGGGGTTGCCATACCATTCTGATGCGAGAAATCCCAGTGCCACGGCTGAATTGCTGACGCGGATGTAGGTTATGTCGGAGTGTGTGATGTCAGGAATACGCTCACACACCACGGCTCCTACGTTGTGAGGCAGGGAGGGTATGAAGTCATGGCCATCGACGTTGACACCGCGCACAGCCACGAACATTGAGCCTTCAGTGGCTTGCCGTGAGTCGGCGGTGATTGACGAAATCTTGCGGTCTTTGCTGCCGCGGATTTCTTCAATCATGATGGCTGACAGTAGTTGAGATAGATTCTTTGTCATCAATCGTATCAATATGATGTTAATGATATGTTTATCACGTGGTCGGAGGGCAACGGCGCTCCAGGTGCCGGCACTTGCTCCATCACGAATCCCGAGCCGCTGAAACGCACGTCGCATCCGTGGCTTTCAATCTCGGCGACTGCCTCGCGTAGGCCAAGGCCTATGAGCGAGGGGGTGGTGCCGCTGGGAGTCGACGACGGGTCTTTCCACTGGCGCGAGTTCGATAGGTTGTACTCCTCCTTGAGGTGGTCATATGAGTTGGAGTGACCGGTGGCAAACAGGGTGGGAGTGGTTTCCTTATTTTGCTTGTCGGTATTGGCGGTGTAGTCGGAGTAGTTGTTGAGCATGCCGCGGGAATACATCTTGAGGGCGATGTTCTTTAGTACTTCTCCACTGGTGGCGGCGGCGCCCTTGGGTGAGTCGCACTGAGGGTCGCATACCAGCACTATGCAAGAGTACATGGGCTTGTCGGCGGGGAAGAATCCGCAGAAGGTGAGACGCTTATGCTGGGGTTCGTAGCCGTGCTGACCTACCATGTAGCTTGTTCCGGTTTTTCCGGCGATTGATACGAAATTGTTCTTCAGGCGTCGGGCGGTGCCATGCTTCCCCTCGACTACCTGTCGCAGCATGTTGCGCAGTATAGCGGCGTTTTCCGACGAGCATATGCGCCCCGACTCGTTTACATAGGATACGGGCACGATTGAGTCGATGCCGTTGCGCGAGAATTTCGACACCAGTCGCGGGCGAACAAACAATCCGTCGTTGGCTATGGCGTTGTAGAGGGCGAGGGTGTAAATCGGGGGTATCTCGGTGGTGTAGCCATAGCTCACTCGCGACAGGTTGATACGCGAAAGATCCTTACCCTTGGGGAATAACGGTATGCGCTCTCCGGCGATGCCGGTGTTTAGTGGGTTGAAAAATCCCAGCTTCTCTATGCGGTCGTAGTAGTCCTGTGGGTGGGAGTCGTATTCGCGTGTTATGATTTTGGCCATGGCGATGTTGGATGAGTGTTCGAGCACCTCATTGACAGTGATGTTGCCGGCGTTGTGCGAGTCGGTGATTCCCTTGCCGGCATAGGTCCAGCGTCCGCCGGTGGGTATCACTTCGTTGAGGTTGGTGACGATTCCATCCTCAAGTGCCACGAGCATCGACAGGGTTTTTACCACCGAGCCTGGCTCGAAGCCGAGCACAGCGCGGTTCATGCCTTCGATGTATTTGCCGGTCTTGGGGTTTTGCTCAAGGTTGGAGATTGCTTTTATATCGCCGCTGGCCACATCCATCAGCACTGCCACGCCCCACTGTGCGTTTTTCTCCTCAAGGATGTTGTTGAGCTCATTCTCAAGTATATCCTGCATCTTGATGTCGATGGTGGTGGTGACATCGTAGCCGCGCTGGGCCGGCACGTCGGTCCAGTTGGTGATTTTGTGGGTAAGGGGCACTTTTTTGGCATACCCCGGAGTGCCGTAGAGATATTGGTCGAGTGCGCACTCCAGGCCGGAGTATCCTCGGAATTTGCCGGTTGAGTCCTCGTTGACTATGCCAATCGAGCGGCGTGCCATGTCGCCGTAGGGGTTTGTGCGCATGTTGCGACTCTCGATAGTGAGGCCTGAGCGGTTGCGGTTGGGGATGTTGAGGTAGGGGAATGATGCGATGTGCTGCAAGTCGAGATACGACACGTCGCGGGCCAGCAGCAGTGATCGGGGCCACTCCTTCTTGTCCTTTTCGAGCGGGGCGGTAAGTTTTTCTTTCCACTCCTGGGGGGTGAGGCGTGGCTTTTCGACATAGGTGGCGAGTGAGTCGGCGAGTGAGTCGACCGAGAGCATCAGGCGCTCAGGCTTGAATCGCTCGGAGCGGTAGTCGAGACGCAGTGTGTAGTAGCGCAGATTGGTGGCGAGAACAGAGCCGTCGGCGGCGAGAATCTCCCCGCGCTCGGGAGGTATGGTGTCGATTATCGATAACTCGGCAAGTGCTTTCTTGTTCCATTTGTCGGCATCGATGATGGTGGTGCAGAAAAGCTGGTAGGTGATCGCTGACGCAAATAGCAGGATGCATGCCGAGATGAGCAGGTAACGCATGAGGATGTGTGTTCGGTTGCCGCGCTTTGCCATGTGTTTTGGAGGTTAGAGAGTTATATGATTCAGTATGTGATGTGGTAAGGTGGTTGTTGCTGCACCGATAGCCCTAAATGCAGAGAGTCGATACGCTCGGTCATTGCCGACTCGCGTATGCTGCTCATGTATCGGCTCTTTTGGAGCACTTGTTCGGTCTGCACGATTTCGAGCTGGTGCTGCAGCTCCTGGATGCGTTCCATGCGCGTGAGGCACTGATAGCGGTTGGTGATGTAAATCAAAAACATCACCATAATGGTGAGTATGGTGAGCCAGTTGCGAGCGAAGAAGTCGGTCGACAGCAGCCGGCCGTGCAAAGTCTTAAGTAGTATGTTGTCTTTCTTCTTGTGAGCCACTTGGAAGTCGGAGGTTTTCAGAGTTTTACGGCAACTCGCAGCTTGGCCGAGCGTGAGCGGGGGTTACGCTCCACTTCGGCCTCATCGGCTACGATGGGTTTGGTGGTAAGTAGTTTCATAGGGGCGAGATTGCGGCCAAAGAAGTCCTTGGCGGGCTGTCCGGAAAATGTGCCGGTTCGCATGAAGTTCTTCACCAGGCGGTCCTCCAGGGAGTGGTATGTGATGATTGCGAGTCGTCCGCCGGGCTTAAGCACTTCGAGCGACTGGGTTAACAGTGCTTCGAGGGCCGAAATCTCGTTGTTCACCTCGATTCGCAGGGCCTGGAAGAGTTGTGCGAGCTCCTTTTTCTCCTGCTTGGGGTTGATCAGGGGGCGTGTCACATCGAGCAGTTGCTCCACGGTGGTGATGGGGCGGTGTGAGCGGGCTTTGACGATGGCCGATGCTATGCGGCGTGCCTGGCGCAGCTCTCCGTAAAGGTATAACACATCGGCCAGGCGTTCGTCGGTGTAGCTGGCCAGTATGTCGGCGGCTGTGGTGGCGGCATTGCGGTTCATGCGCATGTCGAGCGGCCCGTCCCAGCGGAATGAGAAGCCGCGGTCGGGATCATCGAAGTGATGAAACGACACTCCAAGGTCGGCAAGCAAACCGTCGATGGCCTCAACACCGTAGAAGCGGAGAAAATTTTTGATGAAGCGGAAGTTTGACCTCACCATCGTGAATCGCGGGTCGTCGATGGCGTTGGCCACGGCATCAAGGTCCTGATCGAAGCCGTAGAGGTGTCCATCAGAGTCGAGATGATCTACAATAGCGCGCGAATGCCCCCCGCCGCCATATGTGGCATCAACATAAATTCCTGATGGATTTATGTTTAGAGCTTCAATGGTTTGGGGCAGAAGTGCGGGTATGTGATATGGTTGCTGATCCATTGCGCGTGCGTGAGTAATCTGGGTGTAAAGTTAATGATATATTTCGAGAATTTGGATATGTAAATTCTCAAATATGTCAAAAAAGTTATCAACATATTTGTACGCACGCGAGTTGGAGCGGTTTTTGCCCCCTGGGTGGATTTACGATTGTAAATTTTTCTTTCCGGCAAGCATTCCGCAAGCTGCCATTATGTCCTCGCCGCGTGAGGCACGGATGGTGCAGGTGATGCCGGCGTTGTTCAGGCGGTTGCGAAATTCCACCATGCGCTGGTCGGTAGCCGAAGTAAGGTCGCAGTCGGGTATGGAGTGGAAGCGGATCAGGTTGACGCGCACTTCCATGCCGCGGAGTAGGCGGATTAATGCATCGGCGTGACGGTCATCATCGTTAACTCCCTGCCACATAATATATTCAATAGATAGTCTACGCTGGTGCGCAAAGTCGTATTGGCGCAGCATATCGATTACCGAAGTCAGGGGATAGGCCCGCTCCACAGGCATAAGTTCGCGGCGCTGTGTGGGGTAGGGTGAGTGCACTGAGATGGCGATATGCACCTTGGTGCTGTCGAGCAGTCGTCGCAGCCCGTCGAGCTTACCTATTGTTGAAACGGTGATGCGCTTTGGGCTCCATGCCAGTCCCCAGGGAGCGGTAAGCACATCGATGGCCTGAAGCACCGGGTCGAGGTTGTCGAGGGGCTCACCCATGCCCATAAACACGATGTTGGTAAGCCGGTCGGCTTCGTTAACCGAGAGGGGCTGGTTGATGATCTGGGCGGCGGTGAGATTGCCATGAAACCCATGGCGACCTGTCATGCAGAATTTGCACCCCATCTTGCACCCCGCTTGCGATGAAACACACAGCGTAGCGCGGTCGCGGTCGGGTATCATCACGGCCTCGATGTCGCGCCCCGGGGCGCCGCGGAATAGGTATTTCACCGTTCCGTCGGTCGATTTCACAAAGCTCAGGGGGGCTTCACGACCTATACAGTAGTCGCGCGCCAGCTTCTCGCGTGCGAATTTCGACAGGTTGGTCATCTGGTCGATCGATGTGACCCGCTTTTCATAGAGCCATTGAGCCATCTGCTTGGCTGCGAATCGTGGCATGCCCTGCTCGGCGGCAAGGGCGGTGAGCTGCTGTAGTGTCATCCCCAGCAGGGGTTGCAATTGGTGATTTTCAGTTGCCATAGGAGCACAAAATTACGAAATATCGTTAACTTTGCGGCATGGAGCGCGATATTTATGCAATAGTGATGGCTGCAGGGCGAGGTACTCGCTTTGGAAGCGAAGTGCCCAAGCAGTTTGTCGATTTGGCCGGATGCCCGGTAATTATGCATGCCATCAATACTCTACGTATCTGGAATTCAGACATTAAGCTGGTGGTGGCGCTCAATCCCGATGATGCTGGCTTATGGAGAGATATCGCCGCTCGCTATGATGTGAGCGATGTGCTGGTCACAGCCGGAGGTGCCACCCGATGGGAGTCGGTGCGCAACGCATTGGCTATCCTTACTCCAGGTGAAGATGACGTGGTGATGGTGCACGATGGAGCCCGTCCGCTGCTCACTTGCTCCATGCTCGACAGACTTATTGCCGGGTTGGACGGCCATCGGGGAGCCATCCCCGTGGTGCCTCTTACCGACTCCATACGCCATATCACTGATAAAGGCTCGGAAGCCGTAGACCGTAGCCGCTACCGGGCTGTTCAGACACCCCAGGTGTTCAATGCCGGAATGTTGCAACGTGCTTACCAACAACCTTACCGAGAGAGTTTTACCGACGATGCCTCTGTTATGGCGGCTTCGGGATATGTCGACCTGGCACTCGTCGACGGAGATGTGCGCAACATCAAAATCACCAACCCGAATGACATAGCTATTGCGGCTGTCTACCTCAATAATCAGGCTGATGAATAGGTTGCGGCAACTTGATATCACCTACCTCAAAGGGGTAGGCCCCAAACGTGCCGAATTGCTCGCCAAGGAAGCTGGGATAAAGTCGTACTATGACCTGCTTTATTACTTCCCTAACCACTACATCGACCGGTCGAAAATCTATCAAATCAAGGATTTGACGGGAGAGATGCCCGCGGTGCAGCTCCGTGGCCGGTTTATATCATTCGTAGTAAAAGGTGAGGGAGCCAAGATGAGGCTCGTAGCTCTGTTTACCGACGGCACCGGGCTGATTGAGGTAGTGTGGTTTCAGCGCATCAAGTCGATTAAGGCGTCATATCTACCTGAGACTGAGTATATAATATTTGGCAAGCCGCAGGAGTTCAACGGGCGGTGGTCGCTTGTTCACCCAGAAGTCGACATACCTACGGCCACAACAGCCACTCAAGGTTTCCGCGGTGTGTACCCGCTCACCGAGAGGTTGCGAAGTCGCGGCTTCTCGTCGCGCACATTCTTCACCCTTGCGATGGCTGTGCTAAAGGCAACGCCTGCGGTAGAGGACCCACTGCCGCAGTCGCTGATCGATAAGTTGCATCTGATGCCGCTGCGCGAAGCGTTGGTGACGATTCATAATCCCACCAATCCGCAAAATCTTCAGCGAGCGCGCCTGCGACTGAAATTTGAGGAATTATTGCTATTGCAGCTTAATATCCAGCGATATTCGAGAAAGCGCCGCATGCAATCGGGAGGGTATCGTTTCGCCCATATTGGCCGATATTTCAACACTTTCTATAGCCAGTATCTACCCTTTGAGCTCACCGGAGCGCAAAAACGAGTGATTAAGGAGATAAGGGCCGACATGGGCTCGGGCCGGCAGATGAATCGCTTGCTTCAGGGTGACGTGGGCTCGGGAAAAACCATGGTGGCGCTACTCACGATGCTTATTGCGCTCGACAATGGCACACAGGCATGCCTGATGGCTCCCACTGAAATTCTTGCTACACAGCACTTCGAGTCGCTGCAGAAGTTGGCTGCTCCCATTGGCGTGAATATAAGGTTGCTCACCGGCTCAACGCCCAAGAAGGAGCGTGCGGTGATACATGAGCAGCTGCGCGACGGGTCGCTGCATATACTCATAGGCACCCATGCGCTTATAGAGGATGAAGTGCAGTTTAAGCAGCTCGGGTTTGTGGTGATCGACGAGCAGCACCGCTTCGGTGTGGCGCAGCGTGCCAGATTGTGGAAGAAAAGCTTAATACCTCCTCATGTACTCGTTATGACAGCCACGCCAATACCGCGCACACTCGCCATGACAGTCTATGGCGACCTGGATGTGTCGGTAATCGATGAGTTGCCTCCGGGTAGAAAACCTGTGGAGACGCTACTGCGCTACGACAACCGCCGTTTCGACGTGTACAGCGGCATGGGCAGACAGCTTAAGGAGGGACGGCAAGTCTATATCGTGTATCCATTGATTGAAGAGAATGAGAAGCTCGACCTTCGCTCACTCGAGGAGGGATACGAAGTGATACGCGACACGTTTCCGCAATATAAGGTAGCTTTTGTGCATGGCAAGATGAAGCCCGCCGAGAAGGACTATCAGATGGGGCTTTTTGCCTCGGGTGAGGCTCGCATACTCGTGGCTACCACCGTGATTGAGGTGGGCGTGAACGTACCCAATGCCACTACGATGGTGATAGAGAATGCCGAGCGGTTTGGCCTGTCGCAGTTGCACCAGCTGCGCGGGCGTGTGGGCCGCGGCGCCGACCAGAGCTACTGCATACTGATGACCAAGTACAACATTGCGGCTGAGACGCGTAAACGATTGGAAATCATGACTTCGACCACCGATGGCTTTGTTGTGGCCGAGGCCGATCTGAAGATGCGCGGCCCGGGTGACCTCGAAGGCACGATGCAGAGCGGCATCCCATTCGATCTCAAGCTTGCCAACCTGGCTACCGACGGACAGATAGTGCAACTGGCACGCGACGCAGCCTCCGACCTCCTCGATGCCGACCCCGACCTGGCTCACCCTGCCCACGCACCCCTGGTCCGCGCCCTCGCCGCCGCCAACGCCCGCACCATCGACTGGTCGCGCATCAGCTAACCTTGATGCCCGGCTACACCGAGCCGAATGGAGGAGGGTTGGAGAGGGTCATCAACCCACGGTTGCGCTCGCTACGCGGAGGTTACTCACACACCCAAAAGGGAAATTTGTGGGTGGGGATTTGTAAATGATGTGGATGTGGAGTATCTTTGTGTGGAAATTGTAAACCAAACACTGACATAGCTTTATGATGAAAAGAATATTTACGGCGGCGGTGATGTCGGCCATTGTTGGCTGTGCTGCTGCCCTGGCGTGCACCAGCCTGATTGCCACCAAGGGTGCTTCGGCCGATGGGTCGACTATGATAACTTATGCTGCCGATTCGCACAATCTCTACGGCGAGCTCTACCGCCAGCCAGCAGCCGACCATCCAGCGGGCGCTATGCGCGAGGTGCGCGAATGGGACACCAACAAGCACCTGGGCTACATACCCGAAGTGGCTCATACCTACGCCACAATAGGTAACATGAACGAGCACGGTGTGGCTATCACCGAGTCGACATGGGGTGGCCGCAAGGAGCTGGTAGACACCACGGGCATTGTGGATTACGGTTCGCTGATTTATATAGCACTGCAGCGCTCGAAGACGGCCCGCGAGGCCATCGACGTGATGACCGGCCTGGTGAAGGATTACGGCTACGCATCGTCGGGCGAATCATTCTCGATAGCCGACCCCAACGAGGCGTGGATTATGGAGATGATTGGTAAGGGTGGCAAGGAGAAAGGGGCCGTGTGGGTGGCCATGCGTGTGCCCGACGGGTATATCTCAGGCCATGCTAACCATGCGCGTATACACCGCTTCCCCCTCAAGGATAAGAAGAATGTGCTCTACTCCCCCGATGTCATCAAGTTTGCCCGCAAGATGGGCTACTTCGACGGCAAGGATGAGGACTTTGACTTCTCGCGCGCCTATGCCGTATACGATATGGGAGCTCTGCGCGGGTGCGATGCGCGCGTGTGGGCGTTCTATAATAAATACAATAAGGATATGGGTCAGTATCTACCCTGGGTTACCGAGGGTAAAGGGGAGGTGTTGCCGCTATGGGTAAAGCCCGACACGCTGCTTACTGCCAAGGATATGCAGTGGATGATGCGCGACCACTTCGAGAACACTCCTCTCAATATGACATCGGATATCGGTGCGGGCCCGTGGGATCTACCCTACCGGTTCCGTCCGATGGACTTCACCGTCGACGGCAAGGAGTATTTCAATGAGCGTGCCATTGCCACACAGCAGACCGGCTTCTCGCTCGTAGCTCAGCTACAGGACAAGAACCCCGCCGCTACACGCGGATTGCTATGGTTTGGCACCGACGACGCCAATACATGCGTATACCTCCCCATATTCTGCTCTGTAACCGAGGTGCCCGCGCAGCTGGGGCCTGGCGACGTGAATACACTCGACTGGAATTCCAACTTCTGGGTCAATAATTATGTGGCCAACCAGGCTTATGGACGCTACTCGCTGATGATTCCCGACATCCGCCGGGTGCAGTCGGGGCTGGAGGACGCCATTAGCGCCGATGTGGCTCAGCTGCTCGCTGATACGCCCGACGATGCCGCTGCCACACAGGCTCTGGCCAATAAGTGGGCAGCTAAAGCTACGGCTGATTATAAGAAGCTTGGCGACTATCTGTTTGTGCGTTTTCTTGATGGCAACCGCAAGAAGGTGGATGCCAATGGTGAATTTATCTACACCGAGGATGGGGTGGCCGTATACCCCGAATTTCCCGGATATAACGAGCGATACTATCGGTCGATTGTGGAGGATGCCGGTGATCGCCTGGAGTTGAAGCCCCTTGAATAAGCTCACCACCCCAACAAGATGCCGTGCTTAGGTATCACCAAATGTTAAATAATGTGAGAGACGAGGGTACGGACTCAACCTTTCGTGTTACAAACGTGTTACATCTACAAAGCATAAAGAAAAGCGTAGCACGCATGAGAAAGGATAGAAATCCGGCTCCGAACTCTCGAAAAACACACACAAGGAGCTGCCGACGTTGGAAGCGACGCGGACTCAGCGGCGAAGGTTAAAAGCTAAGCTCTAATTTTTAAAAGTTGTGGGAGCCACACCATGTGCCAAAGGCATAAGGAGGCTCCCAATCTCTTTATTTATATGCCAGGTCGATAATGGCATTGCCCACGGAGGGGCGGAAGTGAACTGGATCGTACCACAGAGCGGAGTCGTAGGTGAATGAGTCGAGGGGTACGGTGGCGTCGATCAGTCGGTTGCCGAAGGTAGAGCGCAGCAGCTTAAGGTCGGCGGGGTGAAATGACAGGTGGCGGGCATTGGGCGCTATAATTATGCGATAGTCGGTGTGTTGTCGGTTAAGAACGTCGACTATGCGTGCCAACACGTCGCTGTAGCGCTGGGTGAGCAGCGGCTCTTTTATCTTTCCGGGATTTTTGGCGGGCCATAAAGGTTTATCCACGTTGGACTGTGTCATCTCGATCTCTTCATACGTGCACGGCATGTAATGTGACCTCTGATCATAGCCGGTAGGGTTGCGCTCCATTGTGGTGATTGAGCGGATGTTTATGGGCTCTCCGGCGAGTTTCGACCCTATCCACGATGCTATGAAGTCGCGGTGGTAAAAGCCCTTGATGAAGGTCCAGTGCCACCTGAGCCAAGTTACATCGCTCACTTCGGGGTAGGCTATCACGACGGGGTCGTAGGCCTCGCGGTCGGCGAGCTCGTTAGGGTCGACGACAATCAGCGCATATTTTATAGTGTCGCCGCGGGCATCGAGCCACTCCATGCGCCGTGCTATTGATGAGAGTGTGGATTGATTGGAGTTGAGATAAAATGGCTCAGCGTCGAGCGGCAGGTAGGTAAGCCAGTGATCCACCGGTAGGCACTGGGCTATAGATGAGCCAAAGAGAAAGGCGTTGTATTGCCGTAGCTGGCTTTGCTGCTTATAGTTGCGTATCGAGGTCATGGCAAGGTTGGGTAGCGCTTCGAGCTCCTGGTAGTAGTAATATGGGTCGTAATGACGTATCACCCTGAAGGGGTCGATAGCCACGTACACACCCACAAGCAGCACCACTGGCACTGCTATTACAAGGAGCGATCGGAGTAAGAAGCGGCTGAAACCTTGCATGTGTCAGAATTGGAAATAGATAAATTGGGTTGGTTCGGCGGTTGAGGTCAGAATCAGCAGTAAGATGACCATGTAGCTGCACAGGCGCAAGGCTGGTGAGTGTGGCACACGCTGGAGTCCGTGGGTCAGGTGACGCGCGCGCCACTCCACAATCAGCATCACCACGCCCCATACCCACGGCAACCATCGGCATATGGCGGCAATGGTGGTTGTGGTGTTGAGTATGACGGATGCTATTAAAATAGCCAGTGCGGCAGTGGCCGATATTGCGCCAATGGCCGTTCGGATCCTGTGTCCAAGTTTGTGCCACGCCAATACCGCAATCTCGCCGACAAGTGCAAGCAGAGCCATCGACACCAGCGATATGGGTAGTATCTTTAGCATACCGGCAGTGCTCTCGGAGCGGAAGAATACATAGGACAGTGTGGATAAGGCGAGCATTGAGGGTATGCCATTGTAGGGCGACGCTATTGCGAGGCGGCGTTTAGGTAGAAAGCGGGCTGACACCGACGCCACTCCCCAGAATGCCCCCCATAAGACGAATGTCCACGCTGCCCCATGCCACAGTCCCGAGATGAGAAACACTATCATCAGGTTGATGCTCGTTCGCAAGCGTGAGCAGTGCGAGCCTCCAAGTGGTATGTAGATGTATGTGCGAAACCATTGCATCAGCGATACGTTCCACCGTTGCCACCACTGCTTCACATTGCGTGAAAACAACGGAAACCGGAAGTTTTGCATCAGCTCGATGCCAAGGCATCGCGACACACCGCGTGCTATGTCGCAGTAGCCCGAGAAGTCGCAGTAAAGCACAAGCGAAAAGGTGACCAACGCTACGATGATGGAGATGGGAGTAATGTCGAGATAGTAGGATGG
Organism: uncultured Muribaculaceae bacterium; assembly: GCA_964517875.1. Taxonomy (GTDB): domain Bacteria; phylum Bacteroidota; class Bacteroidia; order Bacteroidales; family Muribaculaceae; genus JAJPXC01. Next base: position 33,453 of record CAZFEU010000015.1, read on the forward strand.
ATGCGACATTACGCCGTCGACATACACTGCCAGTGAATCGGCGATAACCACTTTCTTGAACATGCCCCACAGAGCTTGCCTCGCACCATCGACGGCGGTGCCATAGTGCCACTGACGCGGCGACGTGAGCTGGGGCATGAGATGTGATGCACGTTCTATGGGGCCGGCTACGAGTTGAGGGAAGTAGCACAGGAATAAGGCAAGGTGCCCGAGGTTGCGTTCGGCCTCGACTTCGCGGCGGTATACGTCGACCGAGTAGCCGATGGCCTGGAAGGAGTAGAACGAGATTCCCACCGGCAGGAGCACCTCGAGAGTGAACCAGTCAATGTTCCACCCGAATGTGGCGAAAAGCCATTGCAGATTCTCGCTGAAGAAGTTGAAGTACTTGAAAACTATGAGTGTGAGCGTGCATATCACTATGTTGACCGTTGTCCATAGCAGCGCATGGTGTCGACGGGCCGCGAGCAGCGAGGTGATGTAGGTAGTGACAGTCACGCCGGCCAGCAGGCACATATAGCGCCAGTCCCACCATGCGTAGAACAGATAGCTGGCACTGAGCAGTATCACATTCTGTATCCGCTGTATCCGCCAGCTTTTACTTCCAGCCGTGCCCGCTCCCCAATATAGCAGGAATACTATGGGGAAAAAGAAGATGAACGGCAAGGAGTTGAATGTCATGTCTCGGTGCGGATAAGGGGATTAATCCTCTGAGCTGTCACGGCGTTTCCACCCGCGGCGTGAGCGCAATGTGCTGCTTTGCTCACCGTCGGCGGGGGGTAGTGATGGCTTTCGTCCTTGAATCGACTTCAGGGCATTGATGTTGCGGCGCGCTGCCAGCGGGTTGTCGCTATGCGGGGCTGTGGGGCGCGGGGTGTCGGCGCTGGTGCGGTAGGATGTGCGTGGCTCGTCGGTTTTGGGGCGGAATGGCGTGCGGGGTGTGTTGGCATTGTGTTTCTCCTTCGGGGCAAAGCGAGTCCCCTTGGGCTGATAGCGTTCTTCGAGCTTGTTGCGCGGTGCTCCTCGGCGTTCGCCGTCGCGCTCACCGCCACGGCCGGCCGATGGCCTATCTTTGCGCATTGTGCGGCCTCCAAAACCGCGGTCGCGTGCGTCGCGAGCCCATTCGTCGTCCGACTTGCGACGCTGCTGCGACTTGAAGTGCTTCTCACGCTTGTCGCGCTCTTCGATATGCTCCTCCACGGCCTTAATGTGCTTGCCGCTGGCGCGGAATGATTTGTAATCCCCCTCGAAAATCACGTATTCGCGTAGCTCGCACTCGAGTGAGCCGTTGAGCAGCTCAACCTTGCGCGAGGGGGTGAGTCCGATTTTCTTGAAGTATTCGTCGCGATACCCTATGAGCCATGCGTGATACCCCTTGAACACACGCTTAAGTTTCTGTCCGATCAGCTCGTACAATCCGTCCATATCCTCCACCGATATTCTCTCGCCGTAGGGGGGATTGGTCACCAGGGTGCCGTTGGCCGGTGCGTCGGTCCAGTCGGCCAGGGGCTTGCACTCTACCTCCACATATTTCGACATGCCGGCGGCCTTTATGTTGGCGCGGGCTATTGCCACAGCCTTGGGCGAGATGTCGGCACCGATAATAGGGTACTCGATTTCACGCTCGGCTGAGTCGTCGTTGTAGAGCGATTCGAGGAGCTCGGGATCGAAATCCTTCCAGTGTTCGAAAGCGAAGCTCTTGCGGAAAACACCGGGCATTATATTGGCAGCAATCAAGGCTGCTTCGGTGAGGAATGTGCCTGAGCCGCACATGGGGTCGACAAATGGAGTGTCGCCGCGCCAGCCGCTCATCAGGATTATGCCGGCGGCGAGCACCTCGTTGATGGGGGCTTCGGTCTGTGCCACACGGTAGCCGCGCTTATGGAGCGACTCGCCCGACGAGTCGAGCGACAGGGTGACGCGGTCGCCCGAGATGTGCACATTGATGATCACATCGGCATCGGTAAGGCGCACTTTGGGGCGAGCATCCGGGCCGAAACGATCCTTGAAGTAGTCGACGATGGCATCCTTGACGCGGTAGGTGGCGTAGCGCGAGTGAGAGAAGTCCTCGGAGTAGGCAGTCATGTCGACGGCAAATGTCTTGTCGAGCGTGAGTATTGAGGTCCAGTCATACTCCTTCACCATCTCGTAGAGCGCATCGGGGTCGGTGGCGATGAACTTGTAGAAAGGCTTGAGGATGCGCAGGGCGGTGCGGCAGCAGAGGTTGGCCTTATATAGGATGGCAAGGTCACCTTCAAATGTGACGGCTCGTCGCCCGGGGGCTACATTTTCGGCTCCCAGATTGCGGAGCTCTTCGGCCAATACTTCCTCAAGTCCCTGGAAGGTTTTGGCTACCATTTCAAATTTCTCGTTCATCGTAGTATATGAGGGTTGATCGATTGATGTTGATGTTCTATATATGGATGGTGGTGTGTGACTCACTATCGGGGTTTAATTCTTATTCTCAACGTGCCGTCCTTGCACCACGCGCTCACCGGGAGCTACGTCGCTCGTGACCCAAAGGTTGCCTCCGATTATGGCTCCGTCGCCTATGGTGATGCGTCCCAGTATCGAGGCGTTGGAGTAGATTACCACGTTGTTGCCTATGATGGGGTGACGGGGAGTGCCCTTGACGGGGTTGCCCTGCTCGTCAAGGCTGAACGAGCGAGCGCCCAGTGTGACACCCTGGTATATCTTCACGTTGTCACCGATGATGGCGGTGGCTCCGATCACCACGCCGGTGCCGTGGTCTATTGTGAACGAGCGCCCTATCACAGCCCCCGGATGGATGTCAACCCCCGTCTCGCTGTGAGCTTGCTCCGAGATCATGCGCGGTATGATGGGCACACCCAGCTCAAGCAGGGCATGTGCCAGGCGGTAGTTGGCTATTGCCTTGATGCCGGGATAGCAGAATATCACTTCCTGGGTCGATAGCGCCGCGGGGTCGCTGATGTATGTGGCCTTAACGTCGGCTTCAAGGGCGGCTCGCAGTGCCGGCAGTTTCTCCACGAGCTGCTGTGCCTTGTCGAAACCCTGGTTGAGTATGTGGTCGATGTCGAGAGCGGCATCGCATTCGTCGCCGAAGGCCAGCCCGGCTGCTATCTGCTGGCCGAGCAGATTGGTGATCTGCTCAACGAGCAGCCCCGTGTGGTAGAGTATATTGGAGCGGTTGACATCGCTGTTGCCAAAGAAGCCGGGAAACATCAGTGCCCTGAACAAGTCGATTATCTCTTTTACATCGGCTTGCGACGGCAGGGGCTCGCCGCGCCACCGCATGTGGCACATGCTCCGCAGATTGTCGTCAGATGACAGTGTGGCCACTACATTGTCAATTCCCATCTTGGGGTCAGCTGAAGTTCCCATCGTTATCAATGTTATTTGAGCGCGAAGTTACCAAATCCTTGTCAAAAATTTTCATCATTTCGCATGAATTTAGTTTATATGTATTAACTAAACCAAAAAAATGGGAATTTGATGTAAATTACACACTAATTAACTATTAATCACGCCAAAATACTTGCGCATCCTGCTTCAACGCGCTATCTTTGCATCACACAAACGAAATAAACACAATCTATCTACTTAAAACAACATTGCTGACGGAAATCTGAGGGCCTGATAGCCCTGTATTAGCACACCACGCTTTTCCGACCTCCGACATCAACAGCGTTTAACCGATAGAAGCCTCGCTGCCCAAGCAAGGGTGATAACACCTTACCCATGGCCGCGAAGCCACTAAAAGTGTCTTTGAGACTATAAGAAACTTACCAATCATAAACACATACATTACACAACTCTTACCAACAATTTCTAAATAACCCGTCTTTAAAAACAACCATTAACTATTGCAACACATATACATACATCTTGAAACAACTTTAAATTACGTCTCTATACAACTGGATGAATTGAAAAATTTACTGTAAGAAAAACGCATATATACTTGAATTTTGGTTATGAGGGAGGTGCGCATCTGTGAAGATGTGCATCTTTCTTTTATCCCCTGCGATAACGAACCCCGGGTTCTCATCCTGCTTTCCTACGAAAAAACAGTTGCAAGTCGTTGACTCGCAACTGTTTGTCTGCGGAAAGACAGGGATTCTTTCTACGCTTCGCTACGAAAGCGCTAACGCGATAACGAACCCCGGGTTCTCATCCTGCTTTCCTACGAAAAAACAGTTGCAAG
>CAZFEU010000016.1:0-37192 GCA_964517875.1 uncultured Muribaculaceae bacterium
TGTGTTCCGCCTGCTTTAGCTCGTTGATGCGCTCGGCGTTGGCCGCTATCTGCCGCGCCTGCGTGGGCGATATCAGGCCCGCGAGGTCATTTCCGGGATTCGCGGGATCAAGATATACAGAGTTAAGAGGAGCTGATAGCACAGCGCCGCTTTTAAGATGGATGCGGATAGGAATACCTTCCCAGTTGCGCCCTAATGTGTCGATTGATTTAATGTCGTCATCGGGCACGCCACTTTTCTTCAGTGCGGTTGAGACATACTCTAAAATATCTGCGATATCCGTATTCGTGACGCTACTCTGCTCCTCCGCATCTCGAATTTCATCAATTTTTTGTTCAATGTTTTCAGGTGTTACACTCATAGCTTGTGATAAGATCTTAGTTAAACTGCTCTGAGAATTGCTCAGAGAAAATTCTCGGCTTGATAGCCTCATGCGTGTTGGCTATGTCGGGTGTCGCCAACAGCTCCGTGTCGGTGAGTAGAAGACGCACCGTTATTCTTAGCGGAGCGGTAATGCGGTGTGGGTAACTAAGGGTGTCGATTGACGGTATTACCTTCAGTGGATAATTGGCATAGTCAAGCAGATATACCTCCTCACTGTATATCGCCCCCAGCAGATACTCCAACTCGGCCCTCCCCTTCACCACGGTGTCAACTGTGAGAGTGGTGGAGCGCTCAATGTCCTTGCGATAATTTGTGAATCCCCCGACAGTGGGGTCATAAAGCCGGCAAATGTCGTCATCGGAGGTGTCGGTTGCGGGTTCCAGGGCTACCTCGCATGGCAGCTCGACAATTTCAAAGACACCCAGCGCATTGCGGAATTTCAACCTATATCTGTCAGTTGCTACATCCGCGTGTTGGATTACGATTTGGCAAGACACCGCATGGTTGCATAGAATATCGAAAACTGAAGGCAATTCCCCTTTCTCATCGAAAAATTTACGCCTCATGGCATCTATATTCAGAGTATTCAGCCCCCCATCCACCACTCCGAGCTTGATTGTGGTGCCTGTAGAAGGATTGCGGGCAGCCATATCGTCAGAGTCGGTTACTCTGATAAAATAAAGCGGTGCAAGCTCAGTCTCCTTGATGACTATACGCCAACCCGACGTGCGTGAAGTCAGGAAAAAGTTCCCTGCCGGTCTGATAAACCTTGCCGCAAAAGCATCTGTATTACTCCTGGAATATATGCGCAGATTTTGGCGAGACACACCCCCAGGCACGGCGAAAAATTCCACATCCTCCTCGATACCGTCCGTCCCGATGTGCACGTTAACCTCATAGTTGTCCCACGCCCCATTGCTAATAATATTGCATATCGGGGAATTCAGGTCATGCGGCTCGTCAAAGCACATTATATTAGCGTTTACCACATCCGAGATATCAATCCGGCATGGTGGGAAAAATCTGCCTTTGTAGACCTCCACCCCTCCAATCGACACTGAATAGGGCACGCCCTTTGTCTTGTAGCAAAGGTCGGCCCAATACGCCGTTGATAAATCCAATATTATCGGGTTGCGTGAAAAGCAGTAGCTGCTATACTTCAGGAGTGTCGGCATGACTATCTGTGGTTGATTGTTACTGTAAGTATGGATCCTGAGAATTTAATCGTTGAAGTGTGGCGATGCAGTGACACGAACGCATCCCGCTCGGCTGAAGGCGTAGTAATGAAATGGTAAAAATCACCGAGGCCACCTTCATGATCCGCTGACCACTCCGAGTATAGCTCTTGTACATTGTCCAACTGAGGGGCTGCCACTATGCTGTTAGATTCCATACAACAAAAATCACATATATAGTATCCTTATCAAAGGACTGTCAGTAGCTCCATGCGGCTTTCAGGACGACAGTGTATTCCGCTTCAACAATCACACCCCCCATTAAGGGATTGGGGGTGCGCTCCCATACGGACGACGACGGCACGATCACAATACCGTATATATCGTATATGAGTTGGCAATTGTAGGTGATCTGTTTAGTGGTGCCATGTTGTGTGGGGGGAGTGATAGACGAATCTGATTGCAAAGATGTGACTCTCACAATTTTCCGGAGCACCGGGCTATTGGAGTTGATATATACAGTGCCATAGCGCGGATCTTGATCATCATAGGGGTGTGGGGTAAATCCTGTGTTTTCGATGAATTCATTTGCGAGCGAGCTGCGTATCTCCGCGGTGTCGAGCTGGTAATCGCAAGTGTCGTTAACGACTTTCCATACTAACCGGCGCACCCCTACGGCAAAGTTGGGAATGCTCATTTCTTTGGCCCAATCATAGTGGCCCAGGGGCATTATGGGGCGCAGAGTAGCGTTGACGCACTCCGCCGCCACGTCATACAGCGTATAGCTCAGCTTGTCAACCAGGCATCTGACACCCCCAATGGTATACACGCGCAGCATATCCATCTTTGCAAGGCTTGCCCCCGACATACCAATGGGCACTTCGACTGATCTGTAACCGTGTCTGAGTATTTCATCGTATCCAGCCCAGAAGTTGGAGTACAAGCCGTTGAGAAACTGGAAGTAAAGCGACAGGGTAGGCGTTGTGCCGTCGGCGAGGGATATGGGTCTTCCATCTTCACCTTCAGGAGTGTTTCGTCCTATAGTGTGATTCTTAGAATGCACCACGGCGCTATTTGGTGCCTGCACAACATAAGCAAACAAGAAAGCGAGCGGAGTGCTCTCGGCCTCACCATCTTCCGATGCCCCGTGCGCTATGTATGAATGGTAGTGACGAGGCCCTACCCTGTAGGCAGGGATGCATTCGCCGTTGTTCAACTTCTCAATTGGCACGCACTCATCTTCACTTGACAGATCCAAGGAGCTAAGGCCTTCCGGCTGCGGATCCCAATTAAAGAAACTTGACGACGATGATTTAACTTTATTGTTAAATTTATCGAGCTTGTACCACATTGATGTCACCGTGTTATACGCCAAAAAAGCCTGAGATGTCGAAGATTCGATGTCATCCGAAAGTAACTCTGTGCCGTCACCGGAATGGGGCGCCACTTTAGGGGCTGAGGAGCGGCGGCTACTATAGTCACGGTCATCATCACGGTCATCATCACGGTCGTCATCACGATCATCGGGATAATCTGGATCGAAAGGCTCATCCCAAGGGAGCTCCTCAGGTTCGTAGGCTTCCTGGTACCAATCATCAACCACTTGATCATCGGAGCCTCGATCCCAATCCTGTTGATGTGTCGAATACTGCCAGTTAAGCACATCGAAGCCTATCTTGACACGGCTAAGGTCAAGTCCTCTCACGAAGTCCTCAAAGCGGTCGGTGGCCGGCGATGCGCCGTCGAGGCTTGTTCCTGCAGACAGCCGTATGTATTTAGGGGAGTCGTAAATGGTGTGGGGATTGCCGGCCATAAATTTGTCAAGACTTTTTGACCCCTCATGTTGCAAGATGTCCCTGAGCAGTCTCACATCAACCTCCCCTTTGTCGAAATTAACGTTATAAGTCAAGCCGAAGCGCACCCACAGAGAGTTGAAGAATTGCGCCACAGTGCAATCAGGCATAAGGTCCGAGTATTTTAGTACACCTGTGCAACAAGCGTCCGCGCAGTTATTGAGCACCACGAGCCGCGACAGCTCAGCGTTATTCTTCAAAGGGTTGCTTTTGATTGTCAGCCCTAAGTCGGCAAAAATCAACTCAAGCACACGCCATACTTTGAGGAAAGCTGTAGCGCCATACCCGGCGGGCACTTTCACTTCGGTGGCCTCGCCGTCAATTATGCTCGTCCTAACTGACTCCGTGGCCGACACTCCTGAGTTGAGCCACGCACCGTCACTTACTAATATGGGAAACACGGCATAATCGGAGTTTCGTTCATTTAGCCCCGCCCCCACCTCATTGAGGTGATCTATCAGCCCCGACACTCCACCGGGGGAAGTCCCGGGAGTGAAGACGGGTAAGTTTGAAAGATCGCAAAGGCGTTTCTCCCTCCACTTGGCATATACCTCCGAGTTGTCAAATCCAATATTAAACTCCACTCCGTCGTCGAGTGAAGCGGAGGATATGTTAACTATCCCGCGCCGGACGTAAGCGCCCGAGGAGACTACAGCGTGAAGCTCAGGGCTGTTGGGGTCGGTCGCCAAGTCCAGCCGGTGCGGCATGCCCAAAATACGCAAATTCCGAGACGATGGTGGCACGGTGGCGGGGATTGACTGGCTTCCAACATCATTGAATATTGGGCTCGAATCCTCAATTGACATTTCAAAATTTTTTGGCAGGTCTACGCACTCTCCATTTATGACAATCTCCATGACAAATGCGGATTAGAAGGTCATGCCTCGTGAATGCACTAATGGTGATTCCACGTAGTCGTCAATCACCCCTGAGTTGATTTCGGCAACAAGCGATTGCAGTTGTGCGAGATAGCGTTTGCCATCCGCCGCCAGCGATGCGCCCACAGAGAGTCTCGCCTCCTTCTCGGCCTTAAGGCGCTGGTTGGCCGGCAGGGATTGCTGCACCTGCACCACACCTTCGGGAATCACCTCCACCGGCAGACGCTCGACAGCCTTCTGCATCGTTAGCAGCGCCAGGGCCCTTGCGGCCACCTCCTTTATGTTGGGGTGTGATGTATCGCTGTTGAGCACATCGGCAAGCAGCTCTCGGCCCAGAAGCGGGGCCAACTCCGCCCCCTGCACCTCGCGCATTATGGGCAGCAGCGTGATAAACAGGCGGTGACTGCCAATATTGTAGTAATCATCAAAATCCTCTTTAGTGCGAATTAGCAAGCCCTCGCGTTGTCGATACTTGCGCGAGTTAAGCCATGGGGCGAACTCCTCCCGCTCCATCATTTCTATCAGCGCGTCGGTAGCCTCGTAAGCGAGGTGTCGGATGTTTTCTTCATCCTTGTACTCTTGAAGTGCGGTCAATCCTTTTTCGTTCTCGCCCAGGCGAGCGGAGCGGCCGTTGGTGGAGTGGTTCGCGTCGAGTGTCGGTATTATCTTGAGCCAGGAAAAATACGCCACGCTCTGCTGGGCATACCGTATAATGAGGCTGTCACAGTCATCACTCTCGTATAGCTCAGCCAGCCCGGCTACTGTGTCCGAGCCTATGATGCCCCCGAGGTCGCGCATGCCGAACGCCAAAACCGCCTCCCACTTATCGAACGCCACATCATCGGAGATCAGCCCCACCGCAGCCACAATCTCGCTTGCTCCCTCGCCGGTCTTGTTAAATAGTCTCATCTCTCTTGAGTTTATAGGGTTTCCAGTCACTAAAGTCCTGATTAAATGGCTGTATGTTATCGAAAATATCCTCTTTGTAAAATCTCGCCAAGCCGACATCATCGATTTGACTGCCGTCGTGGGTCTGCAGTCCCAATGCGCTATGTCCGAAGAGGTCACGCATTGGCTTTGATGCGGTCGGCTGGTGATACATCTCGCTCTGCTTCCACAACGGTGCGATAAAGCCCAATTTTGATGCCTGATTCCGGGAAATTGGCATCAATCATCGACTGCCACGGTGAACAAAGCACCGTGTCGGCCACGGTTGTCTCTGTAGCGTTGTAGACCTTAAGGGCGTACAGCTTCTCAGACCCCGAGCCGAGTTTTGTGTCGAGTATCAAGTTGGAGAGCGACGGATCAAGGCCGAACCCCGAAGTTGCGGCGGCCTCGGCCTTCTTGCAAATGGCAACCTGCGCGTCGATGTATTCCTTTACCTTGTTGTCGATGCTTGTGATTTTCCACCCCTCAAATTCGCCGGCCATCTCGTTATAGAACTGTGACGTGTGCATAAACTTTCCGGCATTCTCCTTGCCGCTCATCCGTTGGGCAAACTTCTCCATGGCGGCATCCTTATAATCCTCGAGCATCTTTTTTGAGTAGGGAGTGTTGGTCTGCGCGCACTTTGCCTTCAGCTTCTCCTCGGCGCGGTCCCAGTAGCTTTGAGGCGACTCTATATGCTTGGAGATGGCCGAGGCGTTGGCATTATACGTGGCCAGCAGCGGGGCAAGGGTACCGGCCAGCTCAAGCCAGTCAAACGCACCTATGTAGCGGGGCACGGAGTAGTGGTCGTGACCATAGCTGTAAATGTTATAATATCCCACGCTCACCGGGTAGCGTAGAGGGTCGTCGGATTGGAATAGCGGGTATGTCTTTATGATTGAGGTGTTGGGAAAGGGGAAGTCGGCAACCATCGCCCTTGATGGGGGCACGTCATCTCCATTGTAGATGAAGCGGCATTTTCGTGCAGGAATGTGCTCTATCTTAGAGATGCGCCCCTCTCCGAGTCGGCCGCCCCGACTGCGTGTGATCTTCACCCAAAAGCCTTCAAGATGGCACAGGTCGATAAGGCAGCGGTGCATCTCCCTGAGGTAGGACATCGCCTCAAGCTCTTTTGTCACCTTTTCGTCAATCACCCATTGACGAAAGAATTTATTAGAGTCATCGCTGACGGCATCCACGTAGAGCCGAGGCCCCTCGCCCCATTGCAGCCCGGCCTTTTTGCCCATAATACCCTCCCCGGCGTAGAACTTCTCAAGAAGCCGGGACACCTTGCCTGGCATATCGTTATCAATGCCGAATGGTATAATTTTCTCTCCCCCCACATTCATGTAGCGACAGCCAAACGAAGTAAACCCTCCGCCGAGCATAAAGTCCGATGAAGCCCTACGCTCCGGGGCGGCTCCGATACTAAAGCTATAAAGCTCGCCATTGCCCCCATCGACAAATCCAAAATTGCCACATCTGCGTATCATAGCTCATTAGTCTATTAGTTCAACACTGTGCGCTTACCGTTGAACTCCACAACAAGCACTTGCCAACATACCTTTGCCTGGCCGGAATCAGTGTCGGTATAATAGAGCTTATGGCTGGAGTTTTCAACAGCCTCGTCACTTGCCTTGGGGCGGATTTTCGCAGATTTTACAACCATGATGTCACCCCCTTTGCCAGTGTGCCGGTTCCACTTGCGGTGCTTGAAGGAAAAAGTGCCTCCCGCAGCCGTTATAGCTCGCATCTCGTCAATCGCCTTATACAAATCTATTGTTTCCATACCACAAAATTACATTCCACGTTAGTTACCATGAAGGACACACCGCATCAGCAAAATTATTGTCAAACCAGGCATCTACCGAACCGTCGACACCGCTCGAAGCTGCTCCAGCACCGGGAATGGCGATTTTTATCCACTCCCTGCGCATCATCAGATACTTGAACGCATCACTCAGGTTGGTGGACAACCTGGGCAGCTTCTTAGCCGGTAGCTTCTCCGACGACTTGTCCTTAAAGATGATTTTCTTATCGCCGCGGTACTTCACAATCGCCCGGGCTCCCTCCACGCTGCATAGCAGCTCCGGGCAGTTGAGTGCGTCGACCAGCAAGCGGGGCAACCCACGCTTGTCACCGCGCAGGAAAACCTGCATGAAATTATACTCATCATTCTGCGTTATTGTTGACTGGCCCCTTGATTTGAGGTTGACCACCCAGCCTGTGCGCCGTCCCTGCGTGTCTTTTTCAATCGCCGCTTTGATTTGCGAAGCGTAGTCCACGCCCTGTCGCCGGCCGTTATTGCCGGCGCGGTCGTAGAATAAATTTAGCACCTTATTGGCGTGGGGCTGGAAAAATCTCACAAACTGCTCGCCTAACTCCGGCAGATAGTCGGGGGGGAGCACATAAAGATTTTTATGCACCCGGTAATCCGCTCCATCACGCTGGCCAATCACCAACGACATCATGTTGCCGAAATCCATGCCGCCATCCAGTTCTTGCGTAGGGTCGAGGTGTCGCAGTTGTGACGAGTCGTATGCCGCCACGCCCGAAGCGGTGCCATCATAGTACTTATGCCTGTCGCTGAAAAGCACATAGAAGCGAGAGTCGCGCCGCACACCCGGCCTCAAACCCACAACCGACTTTAGAAACTCGTGCACCTCCAGCGCCCCATTATAAAGGCGGCGGGCGTAATCCACCGTTAGTATATCAATATTAACGAAGCTCGATATATTTGTGAAATACGTTTGACCTCGGCGTAGTTTGGTCAACCCTCGTTCGTAATACTCCACGCGCTTTAGCGCGCGCTCCACCTTGGCGGGGTCAGCCCCCTTGTCCATCAATCGGACATAACGCGCTCGCAGCCTATTAAGCTCAGCGGCGGCTTGCACTATCTTTATTATGCGGTCAGGATTCATTTCGGCAGCATAGCGGAAAAACCAGTCATACTCCCCCTGAGTCACGTCGGGCATGTCAGTTGTTATTGTCACCCCGCCGTAGAGATGACAGTGGCCATACGTGATGGCATCACCTCGAAGTATTGGCAACGCTCTCGCCGCCTTGACATCAGAAGCGTATTTAGCCTCATCAAACAGCAGGTGAGCCACGCTCTTGCCCGCAAGAAGCGAAGGATTGTCAAGCGAGCCAAGGAATATTACCGAGCCGTTCCAAAAAGAATAGACATGCTTATAGTCATCGACGATCACCGAGCAGCGGCGCGCCCACTCCTCCGGGGGCCTCACTCCCTTAACGTAGTGAACGCCCGCCAACATCCCCTGCATACGCCACCCATTCTGCACCGCCGGCATGATATTGTCAATGAGATTGGCGTATGTATTGGCCACTATGGCGACCGGTGCGCCAGGCATAAGGCGGACACATCGCAGAGACCGGCGCGCGATGATTACCGTAGACTTGGCCACGCCTCGGCCGCCCACGCAAACATAGTTGGTGGTGTCAATCCAGTCGCACAGCACAAGTGCCTCGCTGCCAAACTGAACCTCCGCATCAACGCTTTTAAGTGTCTTCCTCGCCATACTCCTTCACATCCTCAATCATGGCGTTATACAGGTTTCTCCGCCTTATCCCCGCATCCTCCTTCACTCGATTGCGCCGTGTGTCAGACATCTCAGGGAGAGAGTCTATCAGCTCCTCAAGCTCGTCGCGGTCGGCGCGGCTCACGCCCATGTCCTCGGGATTGGCGGCGTATATCACGATTGGGTGCTTATCAAGCAATTCGGTAGGCACGGATGGAGCTGTGTCCTTGTAGCATCCCCGCAGTTTCGCCGCCTCCACAATATGACCCCTCGCCTCCTTTGTATTGCCTGAGGCCACCGCCAGATCAGCGAGCTTGTCGAGACGCTCGGCGTAAAAGTTGGCCCACGCTCTTGGCGACACCCCTTCCTCGCTGTAGAAAAAATTGAGTGAATCGGCATATACCTGCCGCGCCATCCAGTCGGATAGTCCGTAAGCGTCCGATTTGAGCAGCTTAATAATGCCGGCTTTAGTGACGACACGGTCGCCTGATGGCATCATCATGCGCGCTCGAAGGCCACGCACCAATTCCATCATCTCAAAATATCTGCGCTCACCCGGAGTCAGGGAGTCGAGCGAGCCGCTTTTGAGTATGCTCTCAATCTGTGCGCGGGTTATCCCCTCGAAGTCAATTTTGCTCGGTCGGGATGGTAAATTCGTCATCATCAATCTTCTTTACAATTTCAATGAATCGGTTAAAGCGCTTTGCTTTTTGTAACACCTTAAAAGCCTGGGCATCCCCGGATGCCGCACTCTTTTGTAGGGCTTCCAGAGATTGAGCCCGGCCAAGGGCACGCCCCGCTATTATCAGCCGCCGGGTCTTCGATCCAGGCACTTCGGCATCTCTGCAAAACTCAACCGCGCGTGAATCACCCATCTCCATCGCCGCCGCGATTTCGGCGGGTGTAAGACCAGCGGCGGATAGCAGCATTATTTCTTCCTCCTGGCTTGTCCGCTTCATCTCACCCATGCATTTCCATAATCTTAATTAATTGTGAGTAATAGTAGCTTTTTCTTGAGCGCTTCGACATCGGAGCGGATGGCGGCTATCTGATGCCCTGCCTCCGAGCGGTCACATGGAGCACATCCCGGACGGGCAAGGAAGCCCTTAAAATAGCTGATGCGCTGTTGCAGCTTTTCAAGGTTGGCAGTTATTTTTTTTTTCTTCGATCAACTTCGGCTTGAATGGTATCTCGGCGCGCCACCCATTGTGCAAGTGATTCCTCCGCATGGGCGGTGTCACATCCTGCTGCGGCCAACGATTCGAGCTCTTTTTTGCGTTTTGAGGCATTTGTGCGGGCGCTCTGCAACTTACGCAGCAGCTCCACGTCGGTGAGCGCGGCAATTTCCTCGGATGCGGTCTTGGCTTTTATCTTTATCGCTTTGCCCAGCATCTCGCCTGTGGCCGCATAGTGGTCAAGCTCCTCCCACAGCGCGCGATTGTTAAGGTGCTGCTCCACGATGGTTTCGCATAATGGGGCGGCCTCAATGATGTCAGCGTCATCGCTCATTTCCCTAAGTCGGGCGTGAGCTTCCTTATAGCGACCATAGGCGGTAAACATGTCAGAGACCGCTATTTTAAGCTCGTCAGGGCACGAGGGGTCGCTAAGGAACGGATAACGGTCACGGAATGAAAGCATCTTGGCTGTCACCTCGGACACTGGTTTATTTACGGTTGTTCCTCCATGGGTCAAGGGGGTCGCTGTCCCCTTGGCCCGACGCGGCAATGCGGCAAACTGCGCCTCGGTCAAGCCGGCGAGCCGACGTATCTCATCGGTCAGCATCGCCCTGGCCGTGGAGGTGCCGTCAACGGCAAAAATTTTTTTTAATCTCAGGTTTTTGCCATACTTTGAATATAGAGCCGCGCCCTCCACCATGTCGCGCGGGCCACTGAGCCATTCAATAAGTTCGTTATTATCCATAACAAGATAATTTATATTTGTAGCGCAAATCTACATTACGGTAATTACCTCGTGAAGGACACAAAACACCCCGCCATAGCCTTTGCCATGCCGGGGTGTGCGGTTGGATTGGTTGGGGATGAATGCTTATTTAAACCGCCACGTATCTACTCTGCTCAATCCACACAACGGACCCATCACCGGTGCCGAATGCGCGTAGTGTCAGTTGCGCACCATCGGTAGCGGTGAACGACTTGCCGTCACGCAGGAGTATCTTGCCTGATGTGGAGGCGATGGTGGCCGAGGTGGCACCAGTGCCTCCCACAAGTGTGATTACCTGATCATGTGTGCCGCCGCTTATCTCCACGGTCTGCGAGTCCTCGATGACATACTGGCCATCTGCTGTCACATTGACCGTGCCGTCGGTGACCGTCGCAATAGGCTCCTCAAAGGTGATGGTGCTCTTATACATGAAGATGTCATCGCCTTTGGAGATTTGCTCGAAGGTCATCTCGTTGGTGTTGCTCTCGTTGTTGCCGGTGTACGACGGAGTTAGCTTGCACGGGTTGCAGATCGTGCCGATGAGATCGGCGGGCTTCCCGGAGCAATAGCGCACAATCACAATAAACTTGCGGTTGATCGAGTTCACTTTGAATTCACGCACGGCTTGCTCGTTACCGGGGTGATTGAACTTAATGGCGGGTTTGAAACCGATGTTGTCGGTGTCGCCATCAGCCGCTGAAGTCACCTCGATGGTGCCTGGGGTCATGTAGATGCCATAGGCATAGCTGTTGGGCTTGAGTATGATGTTGTCTACGATCACCACTCCCTTATCGTCAGCGGAGGGCATGTACACGATATCGTCAACATCGATCAGCACAAGCTGGTCGCGGGGCTTGATTCCGGTGCCGGGGTTGCCCTGGGCACGCTGTACGGTCTGTTTGAAATACATATACCTAACTTTTATTATTTTAGTGTTTACTTATTTAAGCCCGGAGCGATAGCGGTTGCAGTCGCTCCGGGTGTATTGATGTCAGCCGCGGGCAATCTCGTAGAATTTCCCATCCTCTCCCTTCACCAGCTTGATGTATTTGCCGGCCGAGAGTGTCATGGCGGCGGTAAGCACGAATGAGCCGGAGTTGGCTATAGTTGTTGCGTTGGCCGATCCGTTGCCATGGATAGTGTATACAACACCCACGACCGCGTCGGCGAGGCCGGTCAAGGCGGTGGCCTTGGTATTATCGCCGGTTACAAACACCGTGGCACCCGATACCGAAGGATTGACAGCGTCGGCCTCGAACTGAAACGCGGCGCCGGCGGTCGCGGTGAGGCGCGCGATCTCGATGAATTTGCCGTCGGCTCGCTTCATGAGCTTGATCACCTCCCCCATGGCTGGAGTCCAGTCGGCGGTAATTAGTGAGAACTTGCCCGACTTCTTGATGGTGACACCGCTGTCGCCTTCGCCTCCCGCCTTGAGGGCCACAATCACCCCTACCTTTGCGTCGGCAATGTCGGTGATCTCGTAGTTGGCGTAGTTGGCCGGAAGCAGCACGGAGCTGTGGCGAAGCACTGAGGGGTTCGTGTCCTTGTCGCCGGCTATGAAGTAGCTTGTCGGCAGGTCGTACTGGTTGCACCATATCAGCTGGCGGCTACCGTCCATGTCGGCGGGATTTGTGTACTTGTAGCCAACAGCCTCAGCGGCGATGCCCTCCTTCCACTCACTCCACGCCTTGAGACTCCAATCCTGGGGCTCGAGGTTGAAGCGGAACATCTCGCCTGCGATGAGATCGTAGGTCTTGATGTTGCCGTCGATGGTCCAAAATATACGATGGTGGTTGTCGGCGTTGGGTATTGCCTTGATTTTGACCGAGGGGAATTCCTTGACGTAGCGCACCGCGCCCTTGTAGTCGGTGTTTTGGCCGTATTTGATCTCATTGTACTTGTCGTACCAGGGAAGCATGAATGAGGGCACATAGAGCACCAGCTTCTGAGTATCGCGGAACACCGAGGGCACCATCTGAGTGCCGAGGTAGAACACTTCGCCGATGTTTGACGGTGTGATCTCGGGGAGCTCGAAAGGCTTGATCTGATATACGATCTTGCCGGCTGTGCCCCCATTTGGTGTGAAGTCGACATGGCCCTCGATTTTCTTGCGAAGGTACTCATATATGCCGTCGGCGGCCTCCATCGAGCGGCCGGGCACGTTGGGGTTGGGATCCTTGCGCACGCCGTTCACCCAGCGCAGCTCACGCTCGTTATGAAGCTGCTTGGCGGTTTCCACCAGCAGGTACTCTATGAATGAGAGCTTGAGGGCATTCGAGCCTTCTCGGTTGAGATAGCCGATCCATGAGTGCTCGAGCTGCTTGAGGTCGCTGAAGCGGTGCACAAACATCACATCGTACATGCGCAGGGTCTCGTGGACGAAGGCGTAGCTGCCTTTGGTCACGTTGTCGAAGGTCGACCCAACGGTGTTGTCGGCCTGCGAGAAGTCACCGAGCCAAATGTTGACAAGAGTGTCGAGATCCTGATGACCTGATTCGGTGGGGAAGATGGCGGTGATCGAGGGCAGCTCCACCAGCAACGACTGCAGTCGGTCTTTCCATGGTGTGCGGTAGAACGCTCCCAAGTCCTCCCTCAGGGAGGAGAAGTCGGCATAAGATGCCAGCGGCACTGTCATGTATTGACCCATGGCTGCGAGCATGGCAGCCTTTGCGCGCAGGTTGTAAGGACGGCTCAGGGAGTTCATCACACCCGGCATGCCGCCGAGCTGGTTGTTGTCCATGAGGTTGAAGGTCGGAGCGGCCGAGCCGGCAGAAGCGCCCTGCACATCGGGCTCAGGCATGGCCGATAGCACTGACACCTTTTCGACGAGCTGGGAGATATGAGCCTCCTTTGCCGCTATTGTCTCCTTGTCGGTTGCGGCGGCTGCCTGAAGCTCTGCGAGTTGAGCCTGGGCATCATTAAGCTGTTGGGTGGTGCTGGCGAGAAGTGAGGCCACAACGGCCATCTGTCTGTTCTCGCTTCCTTCCTCGTCGCGCTTGGGTGATTCGAGGTGTGCTTTGAAGTCACGTATGAAGCGGTCGTCAAAGCCGTAGGACTTCAACTTCGCCTCCTCCTCGACGGTAAGGGTGTCCTTGCCATCGACCTGGGCGAACTTGGATATGCCAAGGATGCCCAATACAGCGGGGATGAAATTCGCTAAATTCATGTGTTTTTTAGTATTTGGGATTAATCATGTAGCTTCGTCTTCTCGATTGTGGCCTGAGCGAGAACCCATCTCGCGGCGTCGGAGATGCCCCCCATTTGGTCGATGTAGCCCAGCTCCACCGCCTCGTCGCCGTCAAACATCTCGCCGCGGAACAATGGCAGCTTCGGGTCATACGCCACACCCAGTTGACGCGACACCGCATCCGCAAAAATCTTGTGGATCTTGCCCAGGAGCGACTTCATAGGCTCCTCGTCGCCGTTGTCATCAAGTGCCCGTACTTCCTTGTTCTTGAGGTCGCAGCTGTCGGGGTATATCACCCGGTAATCAATGCCGTTTTGTCGGAAATACTCATTAAGGTTGTAATGCTCGCACAGTGCGCCCACGCTGCCTACCCGGCACATGGGCGATGCGATGAAAGTGCGGTCACTTGCCGTGCCGAGCCAGAAGTGCGCCGAGGCCATCACCCCGGTGACCACAGTCGCTGTGGGTTTGGTGTAATTCTCTATCATCACGGCGGCTTGTTCGACATGCGAGCTCATTCCCCCGGGGCCGTCAACCACTATCACCACCCCGCATATCCTGGGGTTAAATTCAGCGGCTTCGAGCTGACGCATCAACCACTTGGTCTCCCACACGTAGAGCATTCCCGAGAGATTGATCACGGCGATGGAGTCGACAGGGAGCGCTACATCGTCAAGCTCATACCATTGCGCCATGTTGGGCGCCGCAGTTGCCTTTACTGTGCATTTGGGCTTGCCTATATGCTCCACGGCTTGCGCTATGTTGCCATTAGCGATACATGGAAGCAGCAGCGCCATGAGCGACTCTAAGTCGTGGGGGCGCACCGCGAGGGTGTCTGTAAAAAGTTGCTGTAATTTGTCCATCACGAAATTTTACCACAAAGTAACATCCCCGCCAACGTCCGATGAAGGACTCTCGCTACATGGCGAATGCGTCCGCCGTGGTGTCAGACCCCTCGATCGTCACCATCAGCAGGCCGCCGGCAATTTGATATTTCAGCGAAAGGGGGAAATCGGGCGAGCCGCACACTCTGCCGCGCCCCCTCTCATCGACGTATGTGGCTACAAGCCGTGTGGCCACGAGCCTGTCGAGCTCCTCAATGTCCGAGGCCCATCCCTCCGACCGCCTATAGGTGATGGTCTTTTTCATAAAGCCCGTGTCATCGGTACTCGTCAGAACCGTCATGCTGCCATTGATGGCCTTCGCCCCTAACCCCGCATCCTTGGTTCTCATTATCACTTCAGCACCTATGCGGCCATATCGTGTTATAGCGTCAATGGGCACCAGTCGCAGCCCGTGACACACCGACACCGTATGTTTTGTGTAGTTTTTCATCTCGTTTGATTACTTTTCGGCTATTGTATCTTGTTGTAAATCAATTATTCGGCATGTTTTCCGACACTTTTCCGCACTTTTTCCGTCAAAAAAAGGACAAATCGGCACACTCGGTCGGTTAAAAAAATACGCCCAAATTCGTTTTTTTTTGCTTAGCGCACGCCTTACGGCCTACGTCGATACGGTCGCTTCACCTGGCGACGCTGTTTGTCGCGCCAACGTTGGTAATTCTTGAGTATTCCGTCCTCCGATATCGACTCGATGCCATACCGGCGCAGGAATCTGAAAGCGCTATCCTTGTATTGCACGCCGTTGATGTGTTTCTCCCGATCCATGTAGTCGTGAAGCTCCGCCCACAGCATCACCTTGAGCTTCTCGGCTATCATCTCCCCCGAGCGGCGGGAAAGGTAATTGTAGGAGTCGGGCGACTTACCCTCGCGGCGGTCGGGAAGGCAGAACTCAAGGTTGCCCTTGTCTACCGGGTTGCTCGCGGGGCGTTTTTGCATCAGGTCATAGATTAGCACGTATATGTCGCTGCTGGGCGAGAACCTCACGGCCCCCGCCTCCACGTCGAAATACTTATGCCGCGCCCACTCGGCCACGTAACCCTCGACCTCTATCGTCACTTTTACCATAGCTTTTGTTTAAAATCGCACATTGAAAAATTCCCATCAATCCACTGCAAATATACCATTTCACAGCCAATTCCGCAAAAGTCCCCATCACTTTCGTGATGTAATGGCGGGTATTATGTCGCAATTTTCAATAAAACGGGGGCGAATTTTGGTGCGTTTTCCGATATTGCGCTGTAAATTACCGCTTAACGCTTAAAAAATAGCGCAAAGGTGCTTTTTTTCACGCAGCGCAGGCCGCGCCGCTGAGAACGGCGGCGGAAATCACCGGCGGTAATTTAGTGAAATGTGACAGCCCTGAGCCTCCGCCCCGAGCCGTCCCGAGGCAAAAAGCCCCCGCCGCGATGGCGAGGGCTGAATCAAGACCAAAAAGTCGAAAGGTGTTAATTAATCAGACGAAATGAACTTGATTTAATTCGGATGCAAAAGAATGCAGTGCGTGGTCGATTTTCTCAACTGTGCGGTGTGAAGGGTGGCGATGGCCGGTGATGTAGTGGGAAAGCTGACCTTGCGCCACGCCAGTGATACGCGATAATCCGGCGAGAGTGAGTTTGCCGCCGTAATAGGCCAGGAACGAAGCGAGATCGTAAGAAAACTCAAATTCAAGGCCAGCCACTTCTTCGGGAAAGTCCACGCGGAAAGCATCGACTACGGCTAAAAAATCATCGTGTGCTTCTTTGGCTGATGCCCCCTCTCCAATCGCATTGAAGTGGAGATTGTTATTATCGGGCATATATGCGCTATAAAAGCCATCTTTAGCTCGTTCAATAAATACTCTAACTTTTTTCATTTTTTCCATATTTTGAGTATTGAATGAGAGGGGCGGGGACCAGCCCCTCTCATCGTTTTTACTTTTTGTTTTCAAGCCCTGCAGCGCGGAGAATTGATTTCAGTGTTCCTGTTGCGACTTCATGCGATCCGTGATTGCTTGTCGTAAACTTTTCGCCCGTTTGAGGATTTTGCCATAGCGGGTGCCCCGCTCGTTGCTCATCCAGTTCAATCATCCCGGCTTTTCGGAGGATTTTGTGGAGTTCCTTGTATTTCATTTTCGGTCTCTGATTAATTAACGATGCAAAGTTAGTGATATTATTTTTAATATCAAAATTTTTTCAGAAAAATTTATTAAGAAAGGTGCATTTTTCATTGCGGCGATGGTGGACGTATAAAAGGCAGAGAGTCGTATTGATCAGTTGCCGGATCTTGCCGCAACTCGCGCTTGCGCCGCTGGCGAGAACAATGTGCAATCTGCTCCACCTTCGCCCACAACCATTGAGATTAGAGGTTCCTTATTCTTGTTATGATCTCGTAGATATGCCTGATCGTGCAGCCATCGGTTGCAATCGTGGCGCAGAGGGCATTCGTCATTACGGCAAAAGGTGATGTCGTAGTTCATAGGAGTATCGTTTTTGAGTCTTTCAGCATCACTTCAGTGAAGATATGCTTGTCGTAAATCACGGCGGCATTATACTCAAGGTTGCAGCCCTGTGAGCTTTCCCATCCATCGGCCATGAAGATCGCGTCGCACTCAAGCAGGGCTTCGATGTCGCGTCCCATGTAGAATGAGTATGGCTTATCTTTTTCAGGGCAAATGTCGAATGGGGTTATCACTTCGTTCCACGGGCTTGAGAGAAGCTGCTTGAGCATGGCCGCGCGCTCCTTGACTTCCTCAATGTCGTGGCCTGTAATGGGGATGGAGATGTAGATTTTCATGGTGCTTGCTGGGTTTCGTTGGTCTTGATGAGTTCAGGATTGTCGTGGATGTTTCCGATTATTCGGCATCCTCCGAAAATCTCCACTTGCCTGAAGTCGCTGGTGTCACATATGCTGGCATATCCACAATACACAAATCCTTGCGTGGATATCACAAACATGGCCGCAGCCTCTTGCCATTTCACCACATAAGGGATTTTCCCGTTGTCACCGAGAAGCACAATGTCACCCTCATAGACTTCTTTGCCGTTGCAGTCTTTTAGCCCGGTGAACTGGCCTACGGTGTTGGGGTCAACATCGGAATAGTGATAATCGGCGCGTTTGACACTGCCATTGTCCTGTTCGATGTAATTTACAATTCGAGTAGTGGTGCAGGGGTTAAGTAAGTCACCATAAGCCCATCCCTTATTACCCGAGCGTTTGCCTCTGAATTTGATTGTTCTGTTCATTTTGCCATCAGGATTTTTTGTTATTTTCTGCATCCCATTTAGATGATTGAAATTGGCGAGCTATTGTGCGGCCAATGGCCTTCCTCTTGCTGTCGACTGAAGCATGGCTGTACACAGTTAGTGTTGTGGACATGTCGGAGTGTCCGAGGATTTCGGCCACAGTACGCACATCTGTGCCCGAAGTCACCAAAATTGAAGCAAAAGTGTGGCGCATAGCGTGAGGCTTGAGGCATCTGCTTAGCCCCACCTTGTCACGAACCATATGGCGATAGTGGCTGCGTAGCACCCTGGGTTCAATCGGCTTCGGACGATGTGTGCCTATGTAGTAATGCTCAGGCAGAAGTGCTTTAAACCCCTTCAGCACCTTTAACAGCTCCTTTGGGAGTGGAATCGTGCGGAACCCGGCCTTTGATTTTGGGGCGCCAAGCAGAAGCGCTGTTTTTTTGCCTTTTGAGAGTATGCTAATCCCGCAAGAAGCGAGGCGAGCCTCCGACAATAGCTCAGTGTCACCCTGGCACCATATTCGTTCCAATGTTTTAGATATCACAATACCACCGACCGAGCAATCAATGTCGCGGAACGTCAAGGCGCAAGCCTCGCCTATCCTTATACCCGTGGCTATCATTATTGATATAAGTATATTTGACGGTGAAGGATTAAGGGCCACATAGTTAACTATGCGCTTAAGCTCGTCGGGGGTGTAAGTGCTCGATTCGTCGAGCTGTGCCTTAGGCTCTGCGCTCTTAGGCCATCTGATGTATTTGAGCTGGATTTTTGTTACTGGGATTTCATACTCGTACTCCGCGAAATCAAGAATGTTATTCACTAATACCAGCCGGTCCATGATGCTTTTTTTTTGAAGCGCGCACAGCTGTTCCATGCACCATTTTTCTACGGATTTTGTCCGGACTCCATCCACGTCCATAGGGCCAAAGTAGCCTGAGATTGATTGCCACAGGCCCGTATAAGCTGCAACTGTCGACGGACGCACATGCGTTCTTTTGTGGGCTATATAAGCGCCCCATACTTCATTGAGTGTCATGCTAATTTAATTTAACTATTTTCATTGTATTGTTAACATCTTCCACTACGTCGGAAAATCCGAGCGCGTTATCGCTGGGGTTGATCACTATGTATTTATGGATGATCGCCTGCTCGAGCACGTCGCCATGATAGACGGTTGCCATTATACCTCGTATCGACAGGTTGAGCAGCAGGATTGGCACCGCTCGGTCTGACAGCTCCCACATCATGTAGTAGTTGTCCGATGGGAAAAATTCCCATGGGAGCACCTGCTTGCATTTGCGCCACCAGTCGCCGATAACAAGCCCCCCGGTCCCCGCTGTGGGCTCATGGGTCGACCCATTGTCTCGCCCGGTTAAACAAGACACGAGCTCATACACGCCTACAGGGGTAAAGTGCTGTCCTTTTCGCTTCCCTTCGCTGAGCTCCGCCTCATATATCGGCTGAAACCAGTCAATGCCCATATCGTAATTATTCGCCTCAAGCAAGTTTCGATATATCTTATCGCGGCGATCCCTCTCGCCGAGCACCACATCGAGTGCGGCACCCGGCAAATCGAGTATGTCCCTTATACCGAATATTTCCATGCATTCTGAGTAAGTCATATCTCATTGTCCTTTCTGTTCGAATGCTTTACAAATTCCTTTCTTTCGGCGTAGTACTTCAGAGCAACGGAGACATACGATGCGTTTATTCGTACCCTTATGAGCGACCGTCACTTCACGGTCATGGTACTTTCCACACCATCCTCCTTTGCCGAAGTAACGGCATTTGTTGTACTTGATCATTGTCATTCTCCTATGGTTTTAGTTAAGCCCCGCCGGCCCGCGGCGGGGCATGTGGATAAATTTGGGAATATACGCCGCACTCTTGCGGACTTTCTTGGCGGGATCGGGAGGTTCGACCCTCCAACCGTCCTCGATCTGCGGCCGTGCGGCATTTCCGCGGCAGTTCCGGCTCCCAGTGTGTGCCCGGGGCTATCATCGCTGACCGCCGCCGGGCGTATGGATAAACCTATCATTAACATGGTCATCAGCCTAAAACAATCCGTTTCACCTCGCGGGCGAAGCACCCCACATCCCATTCCTGGGCCAAGCCCGGGTATTGGCCTTCGAGCCACACCGACAGCCGCTCCACCGCCCGGTAGGCATCATCGGCCGAGTGGAACACCCTCACCTGAGCCGCTCGCTTGGTGAGGCCGTTTTCTACCCCCACAAACATCTTGCAGGTCGCCCCGGGCAGCGTGGTGTTTACTATCCACCCGCCCCGCATCGGCTCGATGCGTATCTTTATCCGTCGCCTAAACATCGCCATGATCATTTAAGGGGTGTGACAATTTCACAGGGTTCAGCGGCGACGCTTTTGGGTCGAGGCCGCGCTGCGCGGCGTACTCCTCCCAGCTCATTGCCTGGGCCTGCTGCTGGCGGCGCTCGGCGACGGCGGCTTCGGCCCGCACCCTTTGGCGTGCCTCATGTTCTATGGCTCGCAGCGCCGGCAGGCCGTCGTGGAGTGCGTTGAGCACATGGCGGGGGGCTATGTCGGCCCCGGCGTACAGCTTCACCTCCCCTTGTCCCAGCTGGGCTATCCACAGCAGCAGCGTCTCGAGCGCCAGTGCCCGCACCCGGTTGTTGTGGAGCATCTGCACCACGATGTACTCCGGGTCTCCCTCCCGCATGGTGATGCCCAGGCCGGTCAGGGCGGCTGTGAGGTGCGCCAGCACCACCGACGCCGCGGCGCCGCCGTAGGCTATGGCCGCCCTCGCCACTGTGAGCGTTGGCAGCTCCGAGGGGCCCAGCGTGGACCCGTAGCGGCGCACTATCGCCGACGGGGATATCACGGCCCATCCCTTGAACAGGGCCGTTGGCAGCTCCCTGCGCTGCAGCTCCCCCCAGTGTCGCAGCTGCGCCGGCACCATCAGCTCGGCGCGGCTGCGGGTTGTAAGTTTCATGTCCATATTGTCTTTGTCATCGGTTTTGGTTTACTTGGCCCCCCGGCGGTGCCGACTCCGCGCTCGCGCTTGTCGGGGGGCGATGTTTCACTATCTTTGCGGTCGCCAAACCATTTAACATTTTAGTGAAACCATGAATTTTGAATCATTTCTTGCGTCGCTTAACGACAACACTAAGTCCATGCTCATCATTCTGTGCCTCGACTTCCCACTGGCCTATGTAGGCTGCTGGCTGTGCTACCCGGCTTTCCGCTGCCTCGACATCTTCCCTCAGGTCGCGCTTGCCAGTGGCGTGGCCGTGCTGCTCGCCATGGGCGGCATCATCTTCAACCTCGCTTGCCGCCGGGCCCTGGGGCTGGGCTATGGAGATTGCGATGTATTCCCATCCGTGCTCCCTTTCGCATTGGCCACAGCCGCATGTGTCCTGTGCAAGGTGAGCAGTCCCTCGGCTTTCTTCGATGTCAATTGTGGCTGCTGCCTCGTTTTGTGGGGAGCTGTTTTCCTCATGGGCATAAAGAATCGTCACAACCATCAGACCGATACCGACACAAATAGCCGCGGCGCCGAGCAATAGCATTTCTTTGTCGGTCCTCATCCCTCGGCCGGGCGCGGCCTCGGGCTTTTGGGGCTCGGGGGCGGGCGCGGCGTGGGGGTCGGTCATTGCTCACCTCCTTTCGGCTGTGATGTGGGGGTGGCCAGGTCGATGGTGATGTGTATGTCCTCGCAGGTTGCCTCTATGTGGTAGTCCTGGTAGTGCAGGTGCACCTTGTCGATCTCGGTGTGTATGGTCGACGCGAGGTCGAGGAGCAGCAGGGCGAAGTCCGATGCCTTTATCGTGCCGCTGTCTTTGGGTTTGATGTTGTTGTCCATTTCGTGGGTTGGTTTATGTGTCGGTTGTTGGTTGTTGGGCTGGTTGTGTGGTGTCAGGCGAACTCGTTGAAGCCCGGGTCGTGGCCGCTCTCGTTGAGGCGGCGCAGGGCGTTGAGGCGCATCCGCTCCTGGGCCTGCTCGCGGGTCTCACCCCCGGTGATCTTGTTCATCCGGGCCTGGTGCAGCTCCGCCGCCCTGGCGTCGCGGTCGTTCGCCGCCTTTTTCGCCCGCAGGTGGCTCGTGAGCCGCGCCATTTCCGCTCCGATGTTTTCGCGCCGGCCCGTCCATTCCGATGTCGCCTCGATGGCGAGGCCGCGCAATTCGGCTTCGGTGACTTTCATGCTCATGCACAATTGCTCGATCGTGGCCTGCCTGGCGGGGGCGAAGAATTGGCGCAGCACTTCCTGGAAATATTCAAAATCTTCGATTTCCTCGCGCGCACGCGCGTCACCTCCTCCTCCATATATATTCTTATATTCTTTATTTCTTATATTCTTTAGTTTGTCTGCTGTCTGTCTCGTTGGTGTCTCGTTGGTGTCATCGTCGCTGTCCGCTGGCTGTCCGCTGTCTGTCTCGTCACTGTCCGCTGGCTGTCCGCTGTCTGTCTCGTCACTGTCCCACGGTGGGGTCAAAAACCCTTGATAACGCTCGAAATTACAGATAGTTACCACTGTCCCAAAATTTGATATATTTTTGGAGTCATATGTTATCATTTCCTCGTTTTTCAGTAGATGCAAAAAGCGAGCAACCGCGGATCTCGTGGGGTAAATTCGTCCCCTTTTCAGCGCATCCAGGTTGGCCCAGCAGTTGCGCAGGTAGCGCACTGATGTAACGAGTTGACCCACAGAGAGTTGTACTACCCTGCCACGCACCATCACCTTGCTTGGCCCGGTGTTGGCGTTGAGCAGCAGCCACAGCCACCACTTCAGATACCGGGGGTTGTCGAATATCCAGTGGTCGAGCACCGACCGGTGCAGCTTGATCCATCCTTGTCTCATGGCTGTAGGTGGTTTATCGGTTGGCGCGTCGGCGCATGAGGTTGTCCACGTCCTGGGGGCGGTAGAGCACCTTGCGGCCCACCTTCACCGGGCGGAGGTAGCCCGAGTTGTCCCAGCGCACCAGGGTGGTCTCCGACACGCCCAGGCGCTCCATCACTTCGCGGCGGGTCAGCGACGCCTTCTGCCGCTCCAGCTCCATCTCCCTGGCGGCCCTGATGCGCTCGGCCTCCATCATCTCGCCCAGCACCTGGCGCAGGTCGGCGGCGTTGACCGTTACGGCCACCCCGGGGGTTCCGGCCACTATGGCCTGGCATACTGCTTCATTCATCATGGCCGTGGGTGTTTGGGGTTAGCGTCTGAGCCGACAGGGGTGTGTACTCGCCGCGGCTTGTGAGTATGTAGCGCACGCCCCCCTCGGTGAGGCCGTAGCGTGCGGCGATGGCCGCCATCACCCTGGTGGGGCTCACGCGCCCCTGCGCCCGGGCCAGGCGTATGGCCTGCCGGTAGTCGGCTATCACGGCGCGGGCCCTCAGCTCGCGCTCACTCATCAGCTCGGCCTGGCTTATGGGCCGGTGCTTGTTGGTTGTGTTTGTCATCGTCGTTGTCATTGTGGTTGTGGTTTTCGGTTTTGGTTTTCGTGGCCCCCCGGCGGTTTCGACTCCGCGCTCGCGCTTGTCGGGGGGCGATGTTTCACTATCTTCGCGGTGTCTAACCAATAATAGTGAAATATGGATATCAAGGAATTTATCGTGGCCACAATCGGCCAAATCTCCGAAGCCATTGTCGAGCTCAATGGCGACCATTCCACCAGTCGGCTGTATGTCAACCCTGCTGTGGTCAGACCCTCAGAGTCCAATGGCGGTAAAGGCAGGGCGTCAACAGTTGAATTTGATATTTGCGTCGGTGTCAATCAGTCGGCACAGGCGGGCGGTGCGTTGAAACTTCAGGTCGTTGGTGTCGCCTTTGACGGGAAAAAAGCCAAGGAAGCAGTCGCGACAACCACGAGCCGTTTGAGGTTCTCTTTGCCCGTGTATTTTCCCAGTAGTGATTGATGCGGTCTCTATCCTGGCTTAGTTCCAGGTGCTCCCCTTCCAATATATAGGCCGCGAGCACTGTAGCTGATAGTACTGCGTCGGGCGAACAGTTATATTCAAAGGAGCTTTTTTTGAGCTGTGTGAGCGAGATTTCAATCGCCATCTCGAGGCATCGCTGGCGCAGTCGCGTTATGCTTTTCTTTGTCATTGTGGTTGTGGTATATGGGGTTGTCGTCATCGGGTTGGTGGTCGTCAAATGGCAGGGTGGGGCATGCCCGCTGAAATCGCTTGGCTATGGGGCTCCATCCCCGGGGCATCTTCGGCCCTTCGGTGTCACGCTTCATGGCGTTGCGGGTTTTGCGGGGGGGGTGATGGGTCTTTTCATTTTTAGTTGACTGTTAATTATTAAATATTTACTTTTGCCGTCATGTAGGTAAGAACTCACTGAGATTTCACCGAAATCTTACTAAGACACCGCAAAGATAATAGCATAGCTAAGTAATTACCAATAGCTGTGCTAACAATTAACAAAATTTAACCCTATTTGATTATGGATTTACAATCACGTCTTAAGCAATATCTTATTTCAAAATCCCTGACATTTAAGGATTTTGAGCTTATGTGTGGATTGAGTAATGGAACGGCTGCACGATTGCGTGAATCGACGCGTCAAAGCACCTTGAATAGAATAGCTAATAGTTGCGACCTTAATATAGAGTGGCTGCTGACCGGGGAGGGGGAGATGCTCAGGGCGCAGCCTCCCGGGCAGCAAGCCTCGGGGGCGCGGATAATGCAGATAGCCCACTCGCCCAACAGCGGCAACAACAGCAACAACACCTCCACCGAGGCCCTCTGCAAGGCCCTCGACGAGATAGCGGCGCAGCGCCGGGTGGTGGAGCAGACGCAGGAGCTGCTGCGGCAAGCCCAGGCCACCAACAGTGAGCTCACGGCGCAGCTGCTCGCTATGTTAAACAAAAAGTGACCCGCCGCCAGCTCACTCGATAAGCCCCATCACCTCGCGGCGTAGGCCGTCGTCGATGTC
The DNA here is from genome assembly GCA_964517875.1 of uncultured Muribaculaceae bacterium. Lineage (GTDB taxonomy): Bacteria > Bacteroidota > Bacteroidia > Bacteroidales > Muribaculaceae > JAJPXC01. The sequence goes on from CAZFEU010000016.1 coordinate 24,926, forward strand.
GCGGTATCGCACGAAGGCGCGGCTCCCCTCCTTGTGGCCCGACAGCGCGCCAACGAGGTTGGGATCCTTGACCCGGCGGTAGAGGTTGCCCACGAATGTGCGCCTGGCCATGTGGCTGCTGGCCACCTCGTGGATGGGTCGGCGCTCGTCGGCCCCGGTTGTGGGGTTGAGCACGGTCACCACCCGGTCGATGCCGCACACCCTGAGCACCTCCTTGATAGCGTCGTTGTAGCGCTGGGGCGATATGAATGGGAGCAGCCTCCCGGCGGGGTCGGCCCCGGCGTAGCGTTCGATGATCTCGCGGGCGCGGCGCGTCAGGGGCACCCTCACGGTGTCGCCTCGGTCGCGGCGGGTCTTTGATGCCACATATTCGAGGGTGTCGCCGGCCACATTGCCCGGGGTGAGGGCCAGCAGGTCGGCCACGCGGCACCCCACCATGCACTGGAACACGAAAATGTCGCGCTGCGCCGCCAGCGCGGGGCGGGCCGTGAGGTCGAAGTCGGCTATGGCGTCGCGCTCGGCCAGCGTGAGGTAGAAGGGGGTGCCGTAGCGCTCGGCCTTGATCGGGCCGTAGCGGTCGAAGGGGCGGTTGGATGTGAGCCCCTCGGCCACGCACCAGTTAAGGTAGGCGCGGAGCTTGCGCATGATCGAGTTGACGGTGTTGTCGCCGCGCGCCTCGGGGCGGCGCGACCCCCTGGCGGGATGGGAGTCGAGGGGGTTGGGCTCGTAGAGCCAGCGGTGGGAGTCGTATATCTCATGCTCGTTGCGGATGAATCGCTCTATGCCGTGGAGGTCGTCGGCGGTCACGTCGTCGAGGCGCAGCATGTAGGCGGAGTCGCCCCGGAGCTCCCCCACATACGCCTCATATCGGCGCAGCATCCGCCCCATGGCTCGGTATTGTAGCGTGCGCACCCTCGACAGCTCCCTGCGCTCAAGCATGCGGTCAACATAGGCGTGCACGCTCTCCCCCCCGCCGTGGCCCAGGGGGTGGTAGTAGCGCTCCACGGCCCACTCGAGCCGCTGGCGCGTCACCTCGGGGCCGGGGCGGCAGCACTCGTCAAGCAGCGCGCGCTCCAGCTCGATCAGCTGCGTCCGCGCCGCTTCGAGCTCGCGGGCTTCGGGGGTGTCGAGCCTCAGGCGCACAGGCTCGCCAGCACGCCATCGGCGGGGTGCGATGCGCACCCTCGATCTCACCTTGAACTTGCGCTGGCGGTTGACCACCACCCGCAGCTGCACCTCCGCGCGCCCCTCGGGGTCGAGGCGCTTCAACAGTATACGCTCGATATATGCCATATTTATCCTTAAGCGCCTGCAATAAATGGGTGGCGACCAGCGTTATATATAAGCACGCTCACCCGGGGCGCAGGCCATGTTGATGATTGCTCCGCAAAGATAATAAATTATGGCAAACGAGGGTGCAACGGGGGTGCGCTAAATGCAAACTAATAAAAAGCTATGCAAACCAACGCCAACATCAATCAACGCCAACGCCCTCAATATCAGCCCAAAGCCACCCATCACGCCCTCGCCGTCACCCGCTGTTTTTCGCCCAAATATCCCCCTCTGGGCTACTCCATGAAAATCAGCAAGATACTAATAGCCGTGCTGGCAGTGACGGCTCTGTGGGGCTGTGGGTCGAATGAGTATCGACAAGCCTCGGGGGCCAAGTGGGGGACAGTTTACCATGTGACATATCAGGCCGACCGCGACCTTGGCGACTCGATTGTAGCCGAAATGAGCCGGGTGGAGAGTTCGCTGTCGCCTTTCGACGAAAATAGTATCATTTCGGCCATCAATAGGGGCGAAAACCCACAGGTCGACACGTTGATAATAAATGTGTTCAGATGTTCGCAGAGGGTTAACGCCGCCTCGGGTGGAATGTTTGACCCCACGGTGGGGCCGCTTGTGGAGCTATGGGGCTTCGGCACTGATAAATCTGTTGACCATTCACCCTCACAAAAGGATATTGATGCCGCATTGGCAACGGTGGGAATCGACCGCTGCAAGATTGTGGATCAACACTTGGTGAAAGGTAACGTAGGGACGCAGTTTAATTTCTCGGCCATAACCAAGGGGTATGGCGCTGACCTCGTGGGTGAGATGCTTGCCCGCAACGGTGTGGAGAATTACATGGTGGAAATCGGTGGAGAAATAGCCTTGCGCGGACACAACCCCGGCGGTAAGCCTTGGCGCATACAGGTCGACGCACCGATAGCCGACAACACAGGTGCCACATCGGAGCGCATGGCGGTAGTGGAAATCACCGATTGCGGCATAGCCACCTCGGGCAACTATCGCAATTATCGTGACTATGATGGACAGGGGCGCGTGGGGCATACAATCAATCCGCTGACAGGACTGCCTGTGGCAACCACCACGCTGAGTGCCACGGTGATCGCCCCGACATGCATGGAGGCTGACGCACTGGCCACGGCCTGCATGGCCCTTCCCGCAGAGCGGGCAATGACCTTGATAGAGAGCTGGCCTGGGGCGTCGGCGTTGCTTGTCGACACAGACGAGCATGGGGGGCTACGGATGCTAACCACCCCGCTGTTTCCCGAGCTGAAATAGGCGCATCGAGCCTGATGCAGGGGTTAAAGGTTGTGAAAAATTGGGGATTGTGGCGATAATTTACTAACTTGCCCCCCAAATATCACTCATAAACCAAATACAGTATGACACTCAAAGACTTGAAACCCGCTCTGATTTGGTCGATTTTCGACGAAATCACCAAAGTGCCCCGTCCCTCAAAAAAGGAGGGGAAGATACGTCAATACCTCCTCGACTTCGCCGCCAAACATAATATCGCAGTACGCACCGACGAGATAGGCAACGTGGTGATGGTAAAGCCTGCTACCCCAGGACATGAGGATGCGCCCACCGTGATACTCCAAGGTCATATGGACATGGTGTGCGAGTCAAACGACAAGAATTTTGACTTCGACAACAATCCTATCACCACGATTATCGATGGTGATTGGGTGCATGCCGACGGCACCACACTTGGTGCTGACAATGGTATCGGAATGGCAGCCGCCCTGGCTGTGATGGCCGATAAGGATCTTGTTCACGGTCCGGTAGAGGCTCTCTTCACCGTTGACGAGGAAACCGGATTGACCGGCGCCAACAACCTTGGCGAGGGGATGATTACCGGAACTATGCTCATCAATCTTGACTCAGAGGATGATGCCGAAATCTTCGTGGGCTGTGCCGGTGGTGTCGACACCACTTGCAACTTCCACTACCACCGCTCGGTAGCTCCCACCGACTTCTTCTATTTCAAGGTGTGGGTTGAAGGTGGACTCGGCGGACACTCAGGAGGTGACATCCACCTTGGTCGTGCCAATGCCAATAAGCTGATAGCACGGTTCTTGTGGAATGTGAGCCGAAAACATGAGATATCGCTCGTGGAAATCGACGGCGGAAATCTGCGTAATGCCATTCCTCGCGCGGCTCATGCCGTGTTTGGCGTGCACACAGCCCACAAGGAGGAAGTTCGCACAATGCTCAACGAGTATGCAGCTATCGTTGCCGCAGAATATGCGGGGCTCGAAAACACCCTGCGTATTGAACTCGAGAGCGTTGACCGTCCGGAATACTGCATCGACGCAGATACTACCTCCAACCTGGTGCGTGCCATCTACTCGGCACCTCACGGGGTGATGTCGATGAGCCGCTCTATCGAAGGTCTCGTTGAATCGTCGACCAATCTTGCATCAGTGAAGATGCTTCCCAACCAAAATATCCTTGTCACCACAAGCCAGCGTTCAGATGTTGACTCCCGCAAGTGGGATATCGCCAATCAGGTGGAGGCCCTGTTCACTATGGCCGGAGCCGAGGTGACCCATGGTGATGGATACCCCGGATGGGCTCCGAATATGGATTCAAAAATAATGAAGATAGCGTCAGACGCATACCGCGACCTTTACGGTGTAACTCCTGCCATCAAGGCTATTCACGCCGGTCTGGAGTGTGGTCTTTTCCTTGAGAAATACCCGCATCTCGACATGGTGTCGTTCGGCCCGACGCTCCAGAACGTACACTCACCATCTGAGCGCATGTATATACCTGCGGTTGAACGTTTCTGGGGTCAACTCTGCGAGATACTCCGCCGCGTAGCCGACCTGAAGAAATAATAATATCCGTTTTCACCCCAATTGTCCGGTTGTGTGCCGGTCAGTTGGGGTGTTTTCAACATGAGAATCAAGTTGCTCAACATAGCGGTGAGTTTGCTTGCCGCGGTATCGTGCACAGCTACTCCCAGTGAGTCGGCCTCGGTGTCAGCGTCACCCCATACGGAGGCAGTGGCGGCTGATGCTGACGATAGCGTCAATGGCGAGACCGGTGACGTGGGGTGCGATCTGCCCGACCAGTATTCTCGGCTCACTGATGACGACTACCGCAGGGTTGCCCAGGAGCTCGGTGTGGATGTGGCTGCTATCAAAGCCGTGGTCGACATCGAAGCCGGTATAAAGCATGAAGGGTTTGGGGCACCAGGCAAAGCGTTGATTAACTTTGATTTATCGATGTTCCGCAAATTCTCGCAGAAGCGTGGAGTTAATCTTGGGAAGTATCGAAAGAGTCACGCCACAGTGTTTAGTGCTCCCAACGTGAAGCGTTATGGGTCGCACCAGGCTGCCCAACACGCTCGACTCGAACAGGCTAAGAATATCAACCACGATGCCGCGATAGAGGGAACATTCTGGGGAATGTTCCAGATCGGGGGATTTAATTGGAAGAAGTGTGGCGCAGAGTCGATCGATGATTTTGAACGCCGCATGAATCTGTCGGAGAGCGAACAGCTTGAAATGTTTGCCCAATTCATAAAGAACGAAGACCTTGTAAAATATCTTAAGAAAAAGGATTGGGCCGGGTTTGCCTTGCGCTATAATGGACCTGGATACAAAAAGCGCAATTATCATGGCCGCATGGCCACCGCTTATAATAAGTATAAGAAGAAAAAATAAACTTGCCCCCATTATTCATAGCAAAAATGACTGAATTTCTTGCCGCACACCACCTGCTTGGACTCACAATAGGTATTGCAACATTCTTGATAATAGGACTGTTTCATCCCATATGCATCAAGTGCGAATATTATTTCGGCACCAAATGCTGGTGGTGGTTTCTTGTGCTTGGGCTGATAGCCGTGGTGGCCTCAATTGCGGTATACGATGTGCTGTGGTCGTCGCTTCTGGGCGTTTTTGCATTCTCGTCGTTTTGGACTATCGGGGAAATTTTTGAGCAGAAGAAACGCGTGGAGCGCGGTTGGTTTCCGCGTAATCCCCGTCGCTCTTGATACATAATCAACTTATCTGCGAGCCAAAAACATAGGTATAAGTCGTCGCAAGCTCACAACCGACACCACCGCTGTGATAACAAGCGGTATAATCCAACCTGAATGCAGGTATGTGAAGGCCATCAGTATCGACAGGAGCAATGCCACTATCACCATCGCCACAGCGCGGCCGCTTACGCTAAGCCCGTAGCGACGTACGTATACTATACTGACTACAACGCTGTAGAACGCATACCAAATAGTATAAGCCCATCCAAGGCCGGTAAGACCCCACTGGTGGTAACACAGCACGTTGAGCACAAGTCCTGAAATAGCGCTAAAGCTTTCGGTGACTACAAAGATGCGACCATCACCCTTGGCCAGGATAGTCATGGCTACGCACCAGGAGTAGGCGCGAAGCACAGTGCCGGTGATGCCCCACACCATAAATGGGATAATCACCATGAAATCGTTGGTATACAGGATTTTCACTATCAGCTCGGCTCCGGTTATGAACACTCCTATAATCGGCACAAGCACCAATGTGACCAGCGAGAGCTCATGGCTTACAAAAAGCGATGTGCGATAGGGGCTATTGCGCACCTGTGTAAGGCGAGGGTAGTACTCCATTGCGATGGCTGCGAACACGAGACCTATGTATCGATTGAAAAGTGTGTACCCCGACTGGTAGTAGCCCACCATGTCGGTGTCGGCCGTAGTGTTGAGATAGGCCAGGAATATATTGTTGGACAGCATCTCGACAAAAACCGCGATGGTCATGAAAAAACCTAAGGTAATGAACTGCTTCCCCTCGTCAAATGTGGCCCGTAGCGTCAGTGAACCTGGTGCCGCTCCTGTGGGGACGCGGCATATAAGAGCCGCTATACAGGTAATAAGGGCATAGGCTATGATTGAGGGGACGATGGAGTTGATGCGCCATAGCACAAACATTGGTATAGACACCACCAAGCCTCCTATTGCGCCCCAAAGCGATGACACTGCGAGTTTGTTAAGGTGCTTTGTGCCCTGCATTATAGCCTGCTCGCTGTTGAGCACGGATGTGAGAAAAAGCACGGATGCGAGCATGGATATGCCAAGGATGTGTTCATTGTCGCCGAAGTAAAAGCGGCTAAGAACCGGTGCCAATGCGAGTGTAAGAATGGCTCCGACGATGCCCAGCGCCACTCCCCAGCGGCGTATCACAGCTGCTATGACGGCGAGCCGCTGCCCTCGGGAGTCGACCACATCGCGCACTGCAGCCGTGCGCATTCCCAGGCCGCTGATCTGGCCGATCATCTCCACCATGTTGTTGAAGATGCCGAAAAGTCCCATGCCGGCAGGCCCTATGAGCCATGCTACGAGCTTCATGCGTATAGCCGAGCATAAAATTTGAGCCACCTGTAATCCGCCAAACAGGCTCATGGTTTTCAAAACGGTGGTTGACAGCGATTTGCGATTGCCTCGTATGTCCGACTTACCTACTTGAGCCATAGTTCGGGGTTGAGTTTGTCTCGGTTTTTACGCAGTTCGAAGTGAAGTATGTATCGTCCGTTCTCGAAAGCATTAGGCCCGAGTGTGCCTATGTTCTGTTTGGTCTTGACTTTGTCGCCCTGCTTAACGTTGATTTTTGTGAGGCCGGCATAGATTGTGATATATGAGCCGTGTGTTATCATCACGATGTAGTTGTAGCCCTCGCGTGAGAATACGGCTGACACTACACCGTCGAACACGGCTCTGACCGGTGCGTTGGCCGACCCTTCGAGGTCGATACCGTTGTTGTTGGTTTCTACATATTTCAATTCGGGGTGAGGGTGACGGCCGAAGCGCTTGTAGACGCGGTAAGACGACATAGGGTATGGGAGATTACCCTTGTTGTCGGCAAACGAGTTGGATAGCTTTACATCGGGTGATTGCTGCGGTTGTGGTTTAGCCTCGGGTTTCTGCTCGGGCTTAACCTCTGGTTTCACTTCGGGCTGCGGTTTTTGCTGAGGTTTCTGCTCGGGCTTGTTGCCCTGGCGCTTATTCTCCTTACGTTTTCGGGCTTCCTCGGCCTTACGCTTCTCCTCGGCTTTACGTTTTTCTTCGGCTTTACGTTTTTCTTCAGCCTTACGCTTTTCTTCGGCTTTGCGTCGCTCCTCAGCCTTGCGTCGTTCCTCGGCTTCGCGCTGACGCTGCTCCTTAACGATTATGCGGTCGAGCTCGCGGTCGAGTTCGCGGGCTCGCTGTTCCTGCTTCTTAAGCACGCTACGAAGAGCCGACCCCTCATGCTGAAGCGATGCGACGAGCCGGCTCTGGTCGGATCGCATCGATTCCATGCGTGTGCGGCTGGCATTGACTTTGGTAAGTGTGGCCTCGCGCTCTGTTTGGGCTTGTGACAGTTCGTTGCGCTGCATGGCAAGATCCTCTTGCACCTTGAGTATTTGTCGGGTTTTACGCTCGCGCCAGCGTGAATACTGCTTTATATAGGCCATGCGTCGATAGGCTTGTGCAAATGATGCTGACGACATCAGAAATGATGTTTTAGTCATTGACTGCCGGTGACCCTTGAACTTGCGAATGGCGCGAGCATAGCGTTTTTTTAGCAGCTTCAGCTCTTGCTCTTTCTCTGCGATGCCTGCGTTGATTGTGTCAATATATGTGTTGATTGAGTCGATTGATGCGTTGAGCTGGAGTATCGAGGTGTCCAAGTCGCTGATTTCGGCTCGGAGGGTGTTGAGTGAGTCGAGCTGAAGGGCTGTGGCGGTCTCGTTGGCCTGGAGCTTTCGCGATGTTTCGCGCATGGCACGGTCGTTGTCCTTCTTTTGAGCCCTGACCGACTGCGATGTGACGGGCTTTGAAGGCTGTTTCTTCTTCTTTGGCTTGGCAACAGCGAGCATTGCCGCAGCAAGAACCACACAGATTATTGTGACCAGCGATTTACGCATGACTTATTGACAGGGAAATTTTAAAAAGATGTAAACATGTTCATCAACTCTTTTCGGCTCAGTTGTTTGTAGCCCTTGGGCATCTTCCATTGGTTTATGTCAGATTCGCGCCACTTGACATCCTTGAGGTTGAGGTTGGCGTTGACCTGCAATCTGGTGCCCCCGGTGAAAGCCTTTATGGTGAGTGAGTTGGCCATCATGCCCCCCTTGGTGCGTGTGGGCTGGGAGTAAAGGCACTTCACGCGGTGCACTCCATCGTTGACGAAGCTCACCGAATGCACGTGCTGGGGATTGGGCTCAATGTCGAATTGGTATGTAATGTTGCCGATTGCAGGTGGGGTTAGAGTCCAGTCGGTGCCGTCAGCGTCAGTGGTAACTTTGACATCAGGCGTCATATCCTTGTTAAGAAGTCCGCGCCCTGCTACAAATGCACGGCCCAACAGCAGGTTCTGAAGGTCGCCAACGGTGACGTCGCATCCGGCCAGCAGGTCGGCAACGCTTTCGGCTACATAGTATTTATGTAGCTTTTCGGTGGCGTAAATCATCTCGTTGGTAATATAGAGTGTAGCCACTTCCATGCCCAGCACTCTCAGCGACAGATAGATGCTCTTGTCGCGCACCATATACAGGCGTCCGCTCACTTTAAGCTTATTGGGTGAGGTAAACTCGAGATCAACCGGCACCGACATGTATTGCCACCCGGCATATGTGGAAGACAGGCCGAATATGTAGGACTCGGCAAGATTGTTGAATTGTGTTGTGGTGTCAATTACCGTATCGGTGGCCGCGGGTGTGCTCTTGGTGTTGTTTTTGTGGCTTGAGCATCCGGCCATGGCTATAGCCATGACGGCTACAATTGACGGTATTATGAGGAGTCGGGTGAGGTGTTTCATCTGTGTGCTATAAGTTGATTGGTGCTCCTTGTGATGCTGTTAAGGCTCGTCAGCTGCTTCCGATGACTCGGATTCGATGGCCAGTTGGTGAAATTCGGCAGCTTTTTCGTTATTGCCGAGCTTTGTATAAATGGCTTCGGCGTGTTCGTAAAACTCCTTTGTGCTGTTTTCAGCGTCCATGTATTGCAATGCGATATCCATGTATTCGCGGGCCTTTTCATATTCACCTCGCACGTAAAGTACCCAGGCGTATGTGTCGAGGAATGTGGGCTCGTAGGGGTTGGTGCGCACGGTCGAGGCGCTCATCCGCTCGGCCTTGTCGAGCTCCACGCCGTCAAGACTCAGGAAGTAAGCGTAGTTGTTGAGGGTCATCGTATTGCCTGGATACAGGTCAAGTGCGCGGTCGTAGTATTCGTAAGTCTTCTTTTTATCACCTTTCTGATGGTATAAGTCGCCGATGCCCGACAGCAGGTTGGAACGGGTTTCGGCATCGGCATCGGGATGCCGGTCGAGCATGTCCTGGTATACATCGATTGCCTTGTCGTAGTCCTCAAGGTGTTGATATATGTTGGCAAGATATAGGTTTATGTTTGAATCAGGCAGGCGCTCACGTCCACGTTGGGCTACTTCAAGCGCTTTATCGTATTCGTCCAGGTTGCTGTATAGTTGAATAGCAGCTGTCCATCGGCTGGGATTATCGGGGTCAAGGTCGATTGTTTCGAGCACGAGATCGACAGCATCGGTTAAGTCGTTCTTTACCAGGAGGAATGAGATGTAAGCATCATGCACGTCGGTATTGTCGGGATGCTTCTCGAGGAGCGCTTTGTAGAGATTGTGGGTGACTTCAAGTCGGGTGGTGTCGGATAAAAATTCGCGTGCGAAGTTGGTTACGGTTTCGATTTTCGACTCTAAAGGTAGGTCGGAGTTACGCACCAGGTAATACACTTCACGGCTATACCCCAGGGTGTCGCCCGCACTCAGCATCAGGTTGGCGCGGCGGTTGAGTATGTCGCCATCGATGCTGTCGATGCTCGCGGCGATGTTGATTTGTTGCATCGCGAGATCGAGCTTTCCCATGGCCTCATAAAGGCTGGCGGCGTAATTGTGAGTCTCGGCCTGTCCGGGAGTGGCTTCAAAGAGTCGGTTGAGCTCTCGGGTGATGGCGGCGGTGTCGCCAAGCAGGAAGTAAGTGCGCACTTTGTGTGCTGTGATGCCTACACTCACGCCCTCAGCAGTTTCAAGGCGGTTGTAAAGATTGAGTGACTTCACCATGTTGGTCGAGTCGTTTGACCGGTGGAGTGCTTCGGCGTATTTGAAAGTCACATTCTCATTCTGCGGGTTAAGCGAGTCAAGCATTGCCCAAATTCTTATCGATTCATCGGTATTGCCCAGCTGATCGGCTATACTGGCATAGTTATAGGCTGAGTAAAAGTCGTGAGGATGTGAGTCGACATACCGGCGCATTTTGGCATAGCCGCTTGTGAATAGGTCGACGTTGTCGGCGTTGGAGCCCAGTGACAGCTGCAAGAATCCCAGGTGATAGGTCTTAGCGCTCATAGTCGAATCGAGGTCATATGCAATCCTCATTGCCTCATATCCGTTGCTCAGCGAATCCATTGCCAGATTGTGCAGGGCGTCCATATACAGATAGTCGGCAAGACGCTCTTTAGTGCCCTGCTCCCAGCGGTTGTTGCGCCCATTGAGGTTGACACACACAGCCATGGCTGCAATAAAGGCAACCAATGTTAAGCCGATGCGGTGTGATGAAAGGTTGTGGCACCTCATTTCAGGGTCAATTAAGTCCGGTGTGACCGAAGCCGCCATCCCCTCGTTTGGTTTCGTCGAGACGTTCCACGGGCTCCCATTCCACATGGGTGTAGTTGGTTATTACCATTTGGCATATGCGCTCACCGTCGTTGATCACAAAGGGAGTGTCGCTCAGGTTGATGAGCACCACTTTTATCTCTCCGCGGAAGTCGGCATCGACAGTGCCCGGTGTGTTGAGAACGGTGATGCCGTTGCGCAGGGCCAGGCCACTACGTGGGCGTATCTGGCACTCAAACCCGTGGGGGAGCTGCATATACAGGCCGGTGGGTATGAGCACTCGCTGCATGGGCTGGAGGGTGATGGGCTGATCGATGAAAGCGCGTACATCCATGCCTGCCGACGAGAATGTCTCATAAGTAGGGAGCTGGTGATGTGAGCGGTTTATGATTTTTACTTTTATGCGTTCCATTTTGCTTTCGGATAACAGATTGGTGTCGTCGATGTATATATCACGCAAAGTTAAGAAAAATTCCATATCCACGGCGTTTGTCGAGCGGAAAAACACGGATAATTTTTGAGGGCAATCTGCCATCTCTCACGAAGGAAATACTGGTGGATGCTGGGGTTGAGGTTGAAACATGACATATATGGCAGGGAGTGTGACAATAATGTCAGTATTTGGCGTGAAGGAGATGCGCTAAAAGTATATCGCGGGTCGGTGTCAACATTTTTGGCACAACATTTGTTTCTAAAACAGAAGTGACAAGAAAACAAGTAAACGAATTATAAATAAACATACTCAAAAACCAAAATTTATTATGGGAAAGATAATAGGTATTGACCTCGGTACTACCAACTCATGTGTTGCAGTGCTTGAAGGTAATGATCCAGTGGTAATCCCCAACAGCGAAGGACGTAATACCACACCATCAGTAGTAGCATTCGTCGATGGCGGCGAGCGTAAGGTGGGTGACCCCGCCAAGCGTCAGGCTATCACCAACCCTAAACGCACTATCTACTCTATCAAGCGTTTCATGGGTGAAACCTACGACCAGGTAGAGAAAGAAATAGAGCGCGTGCCCTATAAGGTGGTGCGTGGAGACAACAATACTCCCCGTATCGAAATCGACGACCGTAAATATACACCTCAGGAGATTTCGGCAATGATTCTCCAGAAGATGAAGAAGACAGCTGAAGACTACCTCGGCCAACCCGTTACCGAGGCCGTCATCACAGTGCCTGCATACTTCAACGACTCGCAGCGTCAGGCTACTAAGGAAGCCGGTGAAATCGCTGGTCTTACCGTGCGCCGTATCGTCAACGAGCCTACTGCAGCTGCCCTTGCCTACGGTCTTGACAAGACCAACAAGGACCAGAAGATTGCCGTGTTCGACCTCGGTGGCGG
>CAZFEU010000017.1:0-36816 GCA_964517875.1 uncultured Muribaculaceae bacterium
AAGTGATTAACAGCAAGATATATCCCTCGGTTCCAAAACCTCCGGGGTCACAGAATGAGACAATCGCAAGGTTGTCTCTTTTTTTGTTGCCTGCGCAAATGATTCACAGTACATTGTGAAAAGTGCGGCTGGTTAATCAATATCAACCAAGCTTTTGCAATCTTTCAATAAGAACCGGAAATAAAATCGCCGATAATCATTGAAATCAGGAGAATTATAGCCATCTTTGTGTGCGCATAAACAGATTTCTGAAATATCAGGTCATGTGAGGTATTGAGTACCGCTTGACTCAATTTAATTCTAATAGAATGCAGTTTACCGAAATATCTTTCGCATTATTCTTTGGTTTCTTCTTCTGCATATACTGGTTTGCATTTCGCAACAAACTGCGTTGTCAGAATATCCTCCTTTTAGGTGCAAGCTACCTGTTTTACGGGTGGTGGGACTGGCGATTTCTGCTGCTCATCATCATTACATCATTCAGCACATACGCTTCAGCTCTGCTTTATGTGCGTCAACATAAAAGAGTGATTATCAGCGCTAACATAATACTCAACCTTGGGATACTGGTAGTCTTCAAATACTTCAACTTTTTTGGAGAAAACCTGTCGCGACTATTTGAGCTATTCGGATTTGGATTAGACTGGTTTACTTTAGACGTACTACTGCCAGTTGGAATTTCTTTCTACACTTTTCAGGCAATCGGTTATTCCATCGATGTAATGCGCGGCAACATCCGGCCCACCAACAATATCATTGGATTTTTTGTATTCATCGCCTTTTTCCCCCAACTGGTCGCCGGGCCTATTGAGAGCGCCAAAAATCTTTTACCGCAGATACTACGAACGAGAGAGTGGAATACCCCAAAAGCCGTCAACGGCCTGAGAATGATACTTTTTGGCTTGGTCAAGAAACTTTGCGTTGCCGATATGCTTGCGATCTATGTCGACCGTATTTTTGACTCTCCCGAGTTGGGACCGACTCATATCCTTGCCGGAGGTATTATGTTTACGTTCCAGCTTTATTGTGACTTTTCGGCCTATAGCGAAATCGCCCGCGGATGCGCCTCAATGTTAGGGATAAATCTTATGGTCAACTTCAGGTTTCCGCTCCTTTCACGCAATATTATCGAATTCTGGCAGCGCTGGCATATATCGCTTATGCTTTGGTTCCGTGATTATCTCTACATACCGCTCGGTGGCAATCGAAAAGGCCAATTGCATACTATTATCAACTATTCCATCGTCTTTCTCCTCTCAGGTCTATGGCATGGCGCATCCTGGAATTTCGTAATTTGGGGCGGTTACTGGGCCATTTGCTACGTCATCGGTCGATATTTTCTGAAACTCGAACGAAAACCTAATCAAAAAATCACCTTTTCCGATTTACCCAAAATACTCCTCACTTTTGGCATTGTGGCCTTTGGATTCTTTATTTTCCGCTGTCCAAACACCCAACTTATCCTTTGGGGGTTAAAAAGCCTATGGATATATGTGTTTGGGTTCGGACTGGCATGGCTCTTTGGGGTTGTGGTCGTGAGTATATGGCAATGCTTTAGGGGTCACATCCATAAAACTGCCATCATAATCTCCGGTCTGGTAATTGTCATTGCGGCAACAGCGATAATTGGAAAGAGTTTATTCTTATTAAAATTATGGTGGTTGATGCCGGCAATGACGGTGGCGTTGATCGAATGGAGCTCCCGTAATTACAACTATCCTTTTGCACTCGTCCCTCGTCTACGCAGCCAGAGGCTTGTGCTTTACTGGCTTATGGCCACTTTTATTATACTCAGTGAGCCGACCGAAATGACATTTATTTACTTCCAATTTTGACTATGAGTCCTACCTCCCGCAACATCCTACACTTTATTTGCCGCTCACTTTTGATGGCACTGGCGGTAATTGCCCCATTTTTGGTGTGGTATGTTTACGCTGACCCATTCAAGATACTGTATCATTACGAAAATTATTACGATGACCCACAAATCTATCCCGCAAGAATTGGCTTAAATAAAGGGATGGTGACCATCAATGCATATATTGACAACCTCCGCCGAGGTATCAGAAACAACGCTTTTATTTTCGGCTCGTCAATCTCATGCTATTACGACGCCGATGAATGGTGTCGTTTACTCTGTCAGGATTCAACGTCATCGCAAATCAAGCCAATCCATTTTGATTCTTCCTCAGAAAGCCTAATGTCAATGGCACGAAAGATTGAATATCTAAACAGTAGGGGAGCATCAATTGATTATGCCCTATTAGTCTTAGACCCAATTATAATGAATAATGACGACAATGACTCACCCTTCGCCATTGACCCGCCTGAACTCAAACCTGGGGTCATTCACAGACTTAAATATCATTACACATTCTTCCGGGCATCAACTAATGCCAATTTCATCAAAAACTTACTTGCTGCCCACTTCACAGGCCGTGGAGACAATATCGGTCACAGCCCGATTTTTGAATATCAACCCATCGTACACAACATGCTTACCAACCAGGAGACAATTCCGATGTGGGACTCCATTATCACCAACGACCCTAAGGCATTCTACTCGAAATATCCCTTGGTCAGCCCTGCCACAAGTGTCACCTCCGGTCCTTCAATCATCAATGGAGCTAAGCGCGCTGCACTCCAAAAAATCGCCCAAATATTTTCGCAACAGTGCTCCGACTATCAAATTATCATCTCTCCTAACCGACGCGGCGTGTCCCTATCTCCAACAGACCTTAAAGAACTTCAAACGATCTTTGAGCCCTCAAGAGTCCACGATTTCTCTGAAATCTACGCCCCGTATCTTCAAAATGACACACTGCTTTACGACAATACTCACTATCGCCCACCATTCGCCTCAAAATTAATGAACGAAATATACTCGCACTAACGTGGCCACTTAGTGTATATAATGCAATTACAGCCTCAACAAGTAACAAACTATGTGATGAATATAGAATCCTTCCGCGAATATTGCCTGTCTTTACCCTACGCCAGCGAGGATACCGCCTTTGGCGAAGAATATCTGTTGCTGAGGGTATTCGGTAAAATTTTCGCATGTATAGGTTTCGAACGTGCCGACTACTTTGTACTGAAATGCAATCCTGATTATGCCATTGAGCTGCGCGACCAATACGCCGACATCGAGCCGGCATGGCATTGGAACAAACGCTACTGGAACCAACTGCGCCTCAACGGCACACTCGCCGACGACCTTATCAAACGCCTTATTCGCCACAGCTATAGCGAAGTGGTGAAGAAGTTACCCAACAAATTGAAAACACACTTCCCCATTATCACAGAAATCTTACCATAATTGCATTAACTCCCCCACTCACTCCATCCATGTCGGTTTGTACAACAATTCACGTCCGATAGTTGTAAAATTACATGACCTGTTGTATATTTGCAGCATGGAAAAAGAACCGGTACAACCAGCATTAGCATCCTCGACAACTCACGTGAGCATTGTCGACCGCATACGCCATCTGATGTCGGTGTTGAAAATCAACCAGGCCGAGCTGGCGCGCCGCATCGACATCAACCCATCTAATCTGTCGAAATACCTATCCGGGCGGCTACCCGTCAACGACTCTCTGATCAACCGAATTGTGGTCAATCTGGGAGTATCACATCAGTGGCTACGCGATGGCGATGACGTGCCATTCCCGCGCGACCACCAGCTTACGGTAATCGACGATGTAAAGCCTGTTGAGGTGCGTCCCGCTATGGTCGGAGTGCCGGTCTACGACATTGATGTCACCGCCGGATGTATGCAACTGAGCCGGATGCTCACCCAGGACAGGATACGGGGCTATGTCAATCTGCCACAGCTCGACACCGGCTGTATCATAGTTGGTGTGTCGGGCGACTCGATGGAGCCGGTGCTACGCAACGGTGGGTTCGTGTCAATACGCCCAATCACCAATATGCGCAACATATTTTGGGGACGAATGTATGTAGTGGTAATGGAGGACTATCGTATGGTAAAATACCTACGCCGCAATGACGACCCGGCCAAGCTGACACTGCGTAGCGCCAACCCCAACTACGACGACATGGAAGTAGACCGCTCCGACATCCAAGGCCTGTTCCTTGTAGAAGCCGTAATACATTGCGAGTTGCAGTCGTGACCACTCATGATTCACACATAGCCGGGCGCCAGCCCGTATTCGCAAGTTTTCGATTATTTAACGTCATCGACCGCCTAAATATCAACATATTTGTGTATTTTTGCGCTTCAAAGCACAAACACACATGCAATTAAGATATCTTACACTGTTTTCAGTCATAGCCCTGGCCTCTCGAGCCTGGGGCTTAAGCGTCACCACCCTGCCGGGTGAGTTGGAATCGCACGTTACTGTCGACCCCGCCACCGTAAGTGAGTTGACAGTGAGGGGGAGCATCAACGCCGTCGATTTGCAATTTATAGCCGACAAGATGCCAATGCTGCGCAACCTCAACCTGTCAAATGCCAAAATCGCCGCATATCAGGGGGATGCTCTAATCACTGGAGCCGGCTCGGCCAACGCCAACGAACTTGCGCCCTACTCGCTTGCCGGATTGAAGGCATCGACCATCACCCTCCCCTCCACCCTCACCTCAATTGCTGAAGGCGCATTGGCCGGAAGCTCCCTCAAGGCACTGTCGATTCCCGCCTCGGTTAAAAACATCGGCATGGGCGCATTGGCCGGGTGCCGCAACATCACCACAATCACAATACCTGCGTCAGTGACATCGATAGCCCACTACGCATTCAAGGATATGCCCGAGTTAACGACTGTTGACATTCAGGCACCAATATCCGAAGTGCCCGCCGCAGCATTTGCCGGTAATGCCAAGCTATCCACAGTCACCTTGCCGTCGACCGTCACAGCAATTGATTCGGCAGCGTTCAGCGGATGCACGGCACTATCAGCAATCACCCTTCCCCAGTCGGTATCACGCATAGGCGCATCAGCATTCCGCGGCACCGGCCTTGCCGAAGTCAACATGCAGCAGCTCAATAAGCTCACATCCATTGGCGACTGGGCATTTGCCGACAACCACCGTCTGACCAGCGTAACGCTTCCGGAATCTTTAACCGCACTGGGCAGCGGCGCTTTCTTTGGATGCGTCGGTCTTACCAACATCGACTTACCTACAGGCGTTACAGAAATTGCCGACTACACTTTCACCGGCAATACCTCCATGAAGGCATCGAAGCTCAATGACTATGTAGAAACTATTGGCGACTTCGCACTACAAGGATGGAACAGCCAGGAATTCTATTTCCCAGCCAATCTCGTATATCTCGGCGACGGTGCAATGGAGAACTGGACATCCGTACAAAAGCTCACAGCATTAATCAACGAGATTCCCGAACTTGGAACCGAAGTCTGGGCTGGTGTCGACCAAGCCAAAGTGAAGCTTTTTGTGCCCGAAGAATCCGCTGATGATTACAAAAACTCTCCACAATGGCAGGAGTTTGACATCACACCCTCTACCGGAGTCGAGAATGTGATAGCCGATGCCAACGGCGGCAACTCAGTCAATGGATATTTCCGTGACCACGACCTTATCATTGAGTCGTCAACCGACATAGCCTTGGTAGAGATTTACAACACTGCCGGCATGAAACTCCTGGGTGTTGAACCCGCCAATAACATCGCAACTATCGACACCTACGGCTTAACCACCCAAATTTTCATAGTGCGTGTGATTCTCAGCGACGGAACACCGGCCACACTTAAGCTCGCCCGCCATTAAACATTAACCGACAATGGGCAAGAACAAACTCAAAAAATTCAAAGAGATGGAGTCGTTCGACTTCGTCCACCAGTATCCATTCGCCGCTCTCCAAGAGAGCGGCTTCCCTTTAAAGGGGCGTTGGCATAGCGATTTTTTCAGAAACTCCAACCCCATCGTGCTCGAACTTGGATGTGGCAAAGGTGAATACACCGTTGGCCTTGCCCGGCGCTTCCCCGACCGAAATTTCATAGGTGTCGACATAAAAGGGGCACGCATATGGACCGGCGCAAAACAAGCCCACAACGAGCAGCTCGCCAATGTAGCCTTTGTGCGCACCGACATCGAATTAATCCACCACTTCTTTGAGAAAGGAGAAGTGGCAGAGATATGGATCACATTCCCCGACCCCCAGATGAAGAAGGTACGTAAACGCCTCACTTCTACCCGGTTTATGAATCTTTATCGCAACATACTCGCATCTGAAGGAGTAGTCAATCTAAAAAGCGACTCCCCCTTTCTCTACACCTACACCAAGCTGATGATAGAGCTTAACCGCCTACCTCTGAAGGCTGATATACCCGACCTTTACGGCACACCAATCGATGCCAGCCAGCCCGAAGGACTGCGCGAGATTCGGACCTATTACGAGCAGCAATGGCTCGACCGCGGTCTAACAATCAAGTATCTACGTTGGCTTCTTCCTGCAGAGGGGACACTTGAGGAACCAACCGACGAAATACCCTACGACACATACCGATCCTTCTCACGCGGACAGCTACAAATGGGTATCGACACAGACGCATGATGTCGGTTAACCCTACGCCCCACACTAATAACTAAAATTCTCATCGCATATGCAACTTTACCCCAACCTCATACTCGACACCCTCAAGACCGTGCGCTACCCAGGTTCAGGCAAGAACATCGTGGATAGCCAGATGGTGGAAGACGACATACGCATAAACGGCAACAAGGTGTCATTTTCACTGATTTTCGACAAGCCGACCGACCCGTTTATGAAGTCGCTTGTTAAATCGGCCGAGGCCGCAATACACAACATCATTTCACCTGAAGTGGAGGTTGACATCAACGTTAAAACCCGGCAAGCCCTACCCGCCCAAACCGTCAAACCACTCCAAGGCGTTAAACATATCGTGGGAATATCATCGGGCAAAGGAGGTGTAGGCAAGTCCACTGTTGCCGCCAATCTTGCCGTTGCCCTGGCTCGCGAGGGATACCGCGTAGGACTGCTTGATGCCGACATTTTCGGTCCATCGGTGCCCAAGATGTTTGGTGTGGAGGATGCTGAGCTTTATATGCATAATGTCGACGGACGCGATCTGATTATTCCAATCGAGAAATACGGAGTTAAAGTGCTTTCTATCGGTTTTCTTGTCGATCGAAATGCACCGGTGCTATGGCGTGGAGCCATGGCATCCAATGCCCTCAAGCAGCTCATAAATGATGCCGATTGGGGCGAGCTCGACTACTTCCTTATCGACATGCCTCCCGGCACCAGCGATATTCATCTCACTCTCGTGCAGACCCTCCCCATCACAGGGGTTGTGATAGTAAGCACACCCCAGGAGGTAGCCCTGGCCGATGCACGCAAAGGGATTGCCATGTTTACCGGCGAAAAAGTTAACGTGCCCATACTCGGCATAGTAGAAAACATGGCATGGTTTACACCCGAGAAACACCCCGATGAACGTTATTATATATTCGGCAACGGAGGTGCGGTGAAAGTGGCCCAAGAGATGGGTGTGCCTCTGTTAGCGCAAATCCCTGTGGTTGGTACCATATGCGACTCGGGCGATGCCGGCCATCCCATAGCCCTTGAGGACACTATCACCGGGCAAGCGTTTATGCACTTGGCCCATGAAGTGATTGATGCCGTGCAGCATCGCGAGGCCACCCTGCCACCCACCACAAAGGTTGAGTTAAAACACTGATGTTAAATCACACAAACATACCACACCATGAAGAAAATCATAGCGGCATTATTAACACTTATATCTGTCACCGCATCGGCTGCCGTAGTCGACACCATCAGCATCGCAAGCTCATACATTGAGCCCGAAATGAGGGTTGTGGTTATATCTCCCGACAATCAGATCCCAGGCGACCGATACCCTGTTGTCTACCTTCTTCACGGCCACGGTGGCCGTTATGACGACTGGGTAACCCGCGCTCCTCACATCAAGGATCTGGCCGATCAATACCGCCTGATGATTGTATGCCCCGATGGGCGCAACAGCTGGTATTACAACTCACTCCACGATCCGACAATGCAGATGGAGAGCTTCATTACCCTCGATCTTATACCCACTATCGACTCCAAATATCCCACATATGCCGACCCTGCGCACCGTGCCATCACGGGCTTGTCGATGGGAGGCCACGGCTCATTGTGGCTGGGGCTGCGTCATCCCGAGCTTTTCGGCTCAATGGGCTCGATGAGCGGAGGTCTCGACATCACCCCGTTTCCCGGCAAGTGGAACATAGCAGCAGCGCTGGGCCCCCAACAGGGCAATGAGGATATTTGGGCATCACACTCGGTGATCAATATACTTCCTGACGCTACTCCAGGTCAGAATATCATTGTTGACTGTGGAATAGATGATTTCTTCGCAACCGTTAATGAGAACGTGCATAAGGCGATGGTAGAGGCTAAAATTCCTCACGATTACTATTCGCGCCCCGGCCGTCACAGCTGGGACTACTGGCGTAATGCTGTTCGTTACCACCTCCTGTACTTTCACGAGGCGTTCAGCAAATAAACTCGATTTATTTCACACAATTTATTTCAAATGTAGCCGGGCGTGCACTGCTCCAACCAGGAGCGCTCCCCCGGCTATGTTGCCAAAAGTGGCAGGTATCAGATTATCAACAATCGCCTGACACACTCTCACGTCAGCGCCCTCCATCATCCCAAGCGGGATGAAGAACATATTGGCGATTGAGTGTTCAAAACCCAGCGCCACAAAGGCCATAACCGGGAACCAGCACCCCAGCATCTTCTCCACAAGATTATGACCCGATAATGCAAGCCATACCCCAAGACATACACACCAGTTAGCGCCAACACCTTTGAGGAACACAGTTAACCACGACATCGACACTTTTGCCTGAGCTATTCCCACGATAGCCGAATTATAGGGCTCCGCGGAGGTGAGCCCGCAGGCATAAACAAGTGCCCAGGTAAAAGCGATAGCACCTATGAAATTGCCTACGT
Source organism: uncultured Muribaculaceae bacterium (assembly GCA_964517875.1). GTDB lineage: Bacteria > Bacteroidota > Bacteroidia > Bacteroidales > Muribaculaceae > JAJPXC01. The sequence continues at coordinate 8,969 of CAZFEU010000017.1, forward strand.
AGACCATCACCCAGTTTTTCATCACCACCCAGATTGAGCAACGCCGCGTCATAAAAGCAGGCACAAGCAGCGCATTGTTGCCTGTGAAGAGCTCGGCTCCAAGCACCACTACAAGAATCAGACCTATTGGGAACACGCAACCGCTCAACAGCTTCTGCAACCCTGGGTTGGCAGCTGTGATGCCCGGGAATCCATAACCTATTATCAGCGACAATATTCCGCCAAGAGCTATGTAGGCTCCGGCAAGAATTGAGAGGGTGAGTAGTCGTCCAGGTGCGTCTGTAGTCACGGTTGCCTTATTACAACCGGCTTCCATAGCCGCCCGGATGGTGTCAGTGGGTGATTTGACCGTCATTTAAATTCGTTGATAAGTTGATTTACCAAGGGCAGATCATTTACTGCCTGATTCAGCGTAATCGGAAGTCGGTGAATATCAATGATTCTGGCATCAGGAATAATATCGGCCTTGAGCTGCTCGATCGACGGCGGTTGGGGTAGCGCACGATACTCATCGTATGTGAGCTTCAGAAACCGTGTGTTGGCGTTAACGCCACGGCGGTCGAGCAGATAACCATGAGCCACAGGTATCGGAGTTGACTCTGTGGTAAGATCGGTAGGCGCAGGGTACGACACTATGCTCTCCCCGTCAGCACTGACGGTTACCGGCACATTGTCGGCATAGTCGCCATTCATCTTATATACCACAGCCCGAGGCAAAGCCGATTGCGTTCCAACCGAAGCCTCGGGAAGGCTCACCATCTCTGCCGCCTGACTTCCATCCGTCACACCACTCATAGCTGTGCCTTTTTTACTGCTATGGCAACCGCACAATGCGGTTGCCATAGCTATTATAATCAATATATGGTTGTTAATTCTCATCGTTTAATCATGCGCTTTGCCACAGTGCCATCGGTTGTAGCCACTGTAACGATATAATGACCTGAAGCAAGTGTTGATGCGTCAACTGTCACATTGTTTTCACCTCCACCGTTGGCTTTCATCACCAGAGTGCCGGCGAGAGAGTAAACGTTGACATCTTCTATGCCGTTCCCTTCAAGGACAAATGTGTCAACTACGGGGTTGGGATAAAGAGCAACGGCATCTACACCATCGGCTATTACATCATCCACGCCAGCCTCACCGGTCAGCGTGAACCATACGCGCTTAGACACGCCGAAGTCATTGAGGCATACCGCCTTATTATTGTCATCGACCGACATCACCATCAATCCATAATATTTGGCTGGAGATTCAACATTGGCAAAAGGAGCCTTGAATGTGTAGGTGCCTGTCTCACCGCTTCGTGCCACAATAATGGCAGCGTCGGTTTGTCCTGCGATCTTTGAGGTTGTTGTACCCCAGGCCAGGCGCACGGGGCGACTGAACTGACCCGAAGTCACCGGAATCTTCACAGTGACATCAGTACTGCGATCGATTACCGCTGGAGATGTCTGCGACCACTTGCCACCGTCGATTGAGCAGCTCACCGTGGCCGGCGAATAGCTAAGAGTGCCAGGGTTGGGCAGAATCTTTACAGGATAAGAGCCAAGCACGAGGCTGCGATCGGCGCTGTAGAATCTCACGGTATAATCACCCTCGGCCAACGATGTCTGCGGGAAGTTTACATACCAGTTATAGCTCAGTGGCTCCTCCGATGTCACATCAATCAACTCTGCCGACCCGGAAGCAATAACACTGCCACTTGCGTTGAGAAGTTGAGGGGTCACATTGCTGAGGAACTCTGGCGCAGTAGTTGAAATAACGGTTGTGAACACAGCGGGCTGTCCGAGAGCTATACCGCCGTAATCATTAAACTCAGTGATTTTTGTATCGCCTGAAACATATACTGGGGTAAAAAACATTCGGTCGTTAGCGCATTTCACCGTCTGAGCCTGCGGGCCACCAACATCCATAGTGATAGGATAGATGCTGCCATCTGAGGTCTGGAACACACCGGTCATGGTGTATGTGCCTGAGGTGGGGAACTTCTGACCTGAGACGCTGAAAGTATAGAAGCCCGATCCTGGTGACGCATTGTTGTATTTTGTACCCGACATTATATAGCTCACCTCACCGTTCTCCACATTTTCCAGTTTTACACCGAGAGTGGCTGACAAATTAGACAGTGTGGTGTTGGTATAAACTGTTCCAAGAGAGTTGTCGCCGATTGCCACATTGGATGTGCGCATCACCGTGTAACGCAGCATGCGCAGACCTCCCTGCCCGAAAACTGACATATTGATTTTAGAGCCGCTTACAGCCGGCTTGCAGCCGAACAGTCCTGACGAACCTGTGTTATAGCCTCCCGATGTGCCACCATAACCCTGATCGAAGGGATCAAGCAATGTGAGCTTGAAATAACCGTTTGACGATCCGCTCCAGCCCCAGTTGATATGGAAATAATAGTCGCTGCTGTAGCCGTCGCACACAAAAGCGTGGCCCCCCTCGGGGTTATGACCCGACAGAAGCACCGGACGTCCGGCCTTCACTTCGTTGTAAACCATTTGATTCCATTCGGGCAGGTATTTTGAATCGCGGTAAACCCACTGCATTCCCTTGTCATAGCCCAGATATTCAATCATACCCTGAGCGCCGCGCATTGTCACAGCGCCTGACGAGGTGGTTCCAAACGACATATTAGCAGCCACACCGCAATCAAACATCAACTGTGCTACAGCATTAGACTGAGCTTGTGTGTAATCATCAGTTCTATATGTATCAAGCATGTCCGACCAAGCATAGGTATGTTGTCCGAAGTTGGTCGACACCTGTACAGTTGTACCCTCGCGTGAATATGAGTATGATTTTGAACCGGCACCCTTCACAGGCCAATTATGGGCTTTCATCACCTGTGCCATGGCAGTAGCCACACATCCGGTGAGAGTGAGATTGCCATTGATTTTGGGGCAATCAGCGTTATAGGGATTTCCTTGATCCCACAGTGTAGTGCATATAGGAGCAACCGATGTCATGCTTGCCGGAGCCTTGTAGGCACGTGCCATCGCAGCTGCCTCAGGATTCTCGGATGCATATTTTATCTGTCCGGCATACATATCAAGCAACCATGACATACCTTCGGGCATGTTCTCCCTATCAAAGCGGCCTTGATCGGCATAACCCAAAATTGGCGCCACAGCATCATCGGCGGCAAGCACCACATAGCCATTGTTTTCTCCACGTGTGAATACATAGCATCCGTTAACACCGTCGACTGTTGCGGTGTATGACAATTTCATCGCCGATTGCGACTTCATCATGGCCGGTGCCGAATATGACAACTTTGCCGCCTGCAGAGCCTCCTCGGGGGTGAGTTGTCGAGCCATCGTGGCTGGCGCCGACACCAGCATGGCTATTAAAACATAATGTAATTTTTTCATATTTTGTACCTGTTTTTTGTTCTTTTGCAAGCCCATATTGAGCAATAAAGCGCAAATTTACTCATATTTCTTGAAAATCTCACCTTTTGAACACTTTTTCACCATTTCATTTAAATTACATTACGGTTGCCCTTTGCAAAATGTGCGATTATTTCAATGATATAGTCCACGCGTTCATAGTCCCCGTAAGGCAAAGCACATTCTATCTCTTCACGAATATTTTGTCTTCTAAGCACTTCGTTAGCCCATATTGCTAAATAGGATATTAACTCCCTATCATCTTCCAAGTCAAACAAGCCGACGATTTTATCACAATTATTCAAGACGTAAATTAAATCCTCAAAGTCATGTGACAAGCGCCAATCACAACCTCCACGTCCATTGATTGCTTCGATCTTGGTAGCAACGTAATAGAGTGCAGGAAATATGTATATTGACATTTCGTCGCACAGTTCAATCCTGACTCGATGCACAAAAGCCTTTTTATACCATTGGTTGGTGAACCCTAACACTCCACGATCATCCGGCATGATGTCAACAGTGTCTCCCTTATACTTCCATCGGCATATAGGCGCACCGGGAGTAGTGTCATTAGTAAAACCCATCTTTCGTATTACATCTTCCAACTTATGCAGTCCGCAATATGTTGTCAGCTCAATTACGCAATCTACATCCTCGGTCATGCGAATATCAGAAGCACCAGGATTATCTGCATATAGTTCTGCTACAGAGCCACCGACATATACAACTTGTTCATTAAGTTCGCCGAGACCTTTGGCAACGCGCTTCAGCCGCTCTATATTACTTGACATCATAGCCCGCCAGAATTGCTTTAAGTTCAACTTTGGCAATTTCCGTCTCCCTAATTCGACCGATGCGCAAAGTGTCTACCAGCGCTAAGAGCTTATAAAGCATATCGTCATTTGCTACTGATTCCGGAACAGTCTTATATAATGGAGTAATGGCCACCCCTCGCATATTGCCATGTGAACAAGGCCACACATATTGCTCTTTTCCACCCACTATTTTTTCTCTCATCGGCAATGCTGATATCGCAGTGGCCACCCCGCGTACAACTCCTTGAGGTTGCACCGGAAACACATATTTCAATCCATGCACCAAAAATTCCTCAAGCGCAAGTATATTTACTATTCGCTTGCGTGCGTCAACCAATCTAGCTATGCGGCAACGTTCCAATGCCTCCGATACTTCTGAAGGGCTAATGCTTAACTCTTTCGCTAACTGTACATTCAGCAAATAACGCCCTTTGTCAGTGACCTTCTTTAATAGAATCACTATATCCTGTGGCCTCATACCATTGTGATTTTTAGTCATATACATAATATATTTGCAATTCTCGAATTGCAAATATAAACAATATATTGTATATAATCAAAACACACTCGCAATCGTCGCCTCACCATTTCTCTACATCACCTTGCAGCAACCTACCTCCAAGTATGGAGTAATAACCTGCAGACCCTTTAATGTGAGTGCTGCGCAGCATTTTGAAAATAAAAGTTGATTTTGCGGCGTATGTCTGAAGTTATCGATGCTGGTTCGTGCTTTTTCGCATAATTGTGTTAAATTTGCGATAATTTTAACTGTTATGGAGAGATTGCACGACACGCTGATTATTATTCCTGCCCGCGGAGGCTCTAAGGGCATACCTCGAAAAAACATCAAGGAATTTCTCAGCAAGCCCCTGATACACTGGTCGATTGAAAGTGCAAGGCACTTTGCAAGCGATGACCGTATTATCGTTTCGACCGACGATGATGAGATTGCGGCATGCGCAATGCTCACAGGGCTGAAAGTACCTTACCGGCGCCCTGCCGCTTTGGCCACCGACCAGGCCTCGACGCAGGATGCCCTCATCGACGCGATGGACTGGGCCGACAGTCAAAACATACATTACGACAAGGTTGTGCTGCTCCAGCCCACATCTCCCCTGCGCACCGTCGACGACATACGCCGCACTCTCGAGGCTTACACCCCCGACTGCGACATGGCCGTGACCGTCAAGCCCTCATCGGCCAATCCTTACTACGACTGCTTCGAGACCCTTGACGACGGTTACATCCACATAGCTAAAGGTGACGGCAACTTCACCCGACGCCAGGATGCCCCAAAAACGTGGCAACTAAATGGAGCAGTATATGTAATCAATCCACAGTCGCTTCGGGCCATGCCTATGTCACGATTCTCGCGCCGTATCGCAGTGGAAATGCCCGCAGAGCGTAGTGTCGACCTCGACTCCCCTCTCGATTGGCTGATAGCCGAGACGGTGGGTCGCGAAATGAACGCCGTTCAATCTAAACCCTCATCGCCCAACAATTGTTAATATAGCATGGATCGACATATAGTATCAGCCAAATCAACAGTAATACAAGCCCTGGAGCAGCTCAACCGCCTCTCGGGCGATGTGATGACTCTGTTTGCAGTCGACAGCGATGGTGCCATGGTGGGAACAATCACCGATGGAGATGTGCGCCGCGCGCTGCTACGTGGAGTCAGTCTGACCGATCCTATCAGTGCGGTGATCAATCGCCACTTTTACAGCGTTAGCGAGAGTCCATCCCCCATTGTGATAAAAGAGATAAGGGGTAAAGGTATACGACTGCTCCCTTTGCTCGACTCCGAAGGGCACATCGAACGAATTATCGACCTGACCAAGGTCACAACACTCCTACCCCTCACGGCGATACTCATGGCCGGAGGTAAGGGGGAACGATTGCGTCCACTCACACTTTCCACCCCCAAGCCATTGCTCAAAATCGGCGACAGAGCCATTATTGATTATAACATTGAAGCACTCAGCCGAGTAGGCATTAACGACATCACTGTCACTACCCGATATCTCGCCGAGCAGATTGACCACCATTTCTCTCACCCGGTATGCGGCATTCAGGTGAAAACCGTGCGCGAGGATATACCGTTAGGCACCATCGGCGCAGCCTCACTGGTGAAACGTGACAATCCTAATGGAGCGACTCTGGTTATGAACTCCGATTTACTCACTACTGCCTCAATCGAGGAGATGTACCTGAAACACGTTGACGAGAAGGCCGATATTACAATTGCCACCATCCCCTACTCAGTTTCAGTACCCTACGCCATCCTCACCACCGATGGCCAACAGGTGACAGGCCTGGAAGAAAAACCCTCTTACTCCTACTATGCCAATGCCGGCATATACATCATTTCCAACCACCTGCTCAACTCACTCCCTGCCGACCGCCGAACCGATGCCACCGATCTTATCAAGAACGCTATTGCCGACGGCCGAAAGGTGGTATACTTCCCGATAAACGGCACTTGGATCGACATAGGATCACCTACCGACTTCAAACAGGCGCAAGAATTAATGCAACATGCAAAGCATCTCAACATGCCAAAATAATAATTACTTCTAAACTTAAAAAACAACAAAATATGGCAGACTCCAATTTTATTGATTATGTGAAGATACTGGCCCGCTCGGGCAAAGGAGGTGCCGGATCACGACACTTCTATCGTGCAAAATATGTGCCCAAAGGTGGTCCCGACGGTGGCGATGGCGGCCGTGGCGGTCACATCATTCTCAAGGGCAACAAAAATATGTGGACACTGCTCCCACTCAAATACCGTCGTCATATATTCGCCGGCAACGGTCAAAGCGGCTCGGGTGGCCGCTCATTCGGCAAAGACGGTGACGACGTGATTGTAGAAGTCCCCGTAGGTACTGTGGTATTCGATGCCGAGACCGGTGAATACCTTGCCGAAGTAACCGAGGACGGACAGGAGGTAAAGCTCCTGAAAGGTGGTCGCGGAGGCTTAGGCAACTGGCATTTCAAATCGGCCACCAACCGCACTCCTCGTTATGCACAGCCTGGCGAGCCTGCCGTGGAGCGATCGGTGATTCTCGAACTTAAACTATTGGCCGACGTAGGTCTGGTAGGATTGCCTAATGCCGGAAAATCCACTCTACTGTCGTCACTATCAGCCGCAAGGCCCAAAATAGCCGACTACCCCTTCACCACAATGGAGCCGCAACTGGGCATTGTGAGCTACCGCGACAACCGCTCCTTTGTGATGGCCGACATACCGGGCATAATAGAGGGCGCAAGCGAGGGGAAAGGCCTTGGGCTTAGATTCCTACGACATATCGAGCGCAATGCCGTGCTCCTTTTCATGGTACCCGCCGATGCCGACGATATACTGAAAGAATACGAAATATTGCTTAATGAGCTCCAACAGTTCAACCCTCAGCTCGCCGACAAACACCGCATTCTCGCCATATCGAAGAGCGACATGCTCGACGATGAATTGAAGGCAGAAATTGAGAAATCACTACCGTCCGACATACCGCACGTATTCATCTCATCGGTTACCGGCCAAGGACTCTCCGAGCTCAAGGATGTGCTTTGGGGAGCTATCACCGACGAGAGCAACCAACTCGCCACAGTAACCATAACACACCGCCCGCTTGATGGCCACCACCGTGTGCGTGAGGAGGATGAGTTCATCTTCACTCCCGAACCAGTCGAGGAGGAGGAAGAAGATGCAGGCGGCAAGATGCTCGACGAAGATGAGTATGACGACGAATATATGTGGGATGAAGATATAGATCCTGAAAATTAAATTTTGAAGCAATAGAAAGAGAGGGGGATGCGCATTGCGTGTCCCCCTCTTTCTATTTTCTTGTAGAGCGGAATGTAATCATGAAAGCCACTGCCGTGAGCAGAGCGAAAGCGGCAAACACGAGCCATGCTGCCGGCCAATCGCCCACCAACAACGACATATTGGGATTGACAGGCGAAGGCACCCAGTGGCAGAAATAATCAATCACATATCCGGCAAGCACTGTGCCCACCGATGCCCCCACTCCGTTGGTAAGCATCATCCACAAGCCTTGCGCTGATGCCGTGAAGCGCTTATCAGTAGCCCCCTCCAAGTAGATTGCGCCTGCAATATTGAAGAAGTCGAACGCCACACCATAAATTATCATAGAGAATATCAGCAGCCATAATCCGTCGCCGGGGTTGCCCAAAGCGTATGAGCCAAAACGCAATGCCCATGCGAGCATCGCTATTGTGAGCACAACCTTCACACCGTATCGCTTCATAAAGAAAGGCACCAGGAGCACGCACACAGCTTCAGCCACCTGCGATATGGATGTGAGCAGCGTGGCATTGGAAGCGCCGAATGACGCGGCATATTCAACATCGGCCATGAACGAAGTGATGAACGGACCCGAAAAACCATTGGTCACCTTCACGCACATCCCCATAAGCATCGAAAAGATGAAAAACACCACGATCTGTGGGGAGCGGAATATACTCAACGCCCTAAGTCCCAAGCGATCGTATAGACTATCACCGCCACACTTGGGATTGACACCAACATCGGGAAGCGAAAGACTATATACGCTCAACACCAAGCTTATCAAAGCCGACACAAGGAATTGCCAATATTGAAACTGAAAACGGTTGGTGCCCGACAACGACATCACCAGTCGCCCATCATCAAATCCTGCGCAGTTGACAAATAGCATTGCCGCGATGAACCCAATCGTGCCAAAAACCCTTATACGAGGAAATGCGCTCACAGTATCTGCGCCAGCACGTCGCAGCAATCGGAATATTAGTGAATTGCTTAAAGCCACAGTGGGCATAAAGAAAGCCGAACTAACAATAAAAGCCAGTGTGAACCATAGCGGAGAGGGATATGGCGTCTCATATCCCATCCACCAGCAGCACCCCATAGCCATGCCGGCTATAAGCTGGCATAATGAAAGCAGTCGATGCGGTGCCACATATCGGTCGGCCACTATACCTACCAGCGCCGGCATCAACAGACACACAAGCCCCTGAATAGCGAAAAACCAGGCAATCAGGTACCCCATCCCGGCACTTCCCAGATAGTTGCTCATACTTGTAAGATATGCGCCCCAGACCGCAAACTCCAGGGCGCACATCAACGAAAGTCGTGCTTTAATACATCTCATCATTCTATAACCTCATTTGTCCACACGGGTAGTAACCATCTTCAATCAAGGGCTTTATCTCCTTTTCAAAGATTTCTCTACTGATGATACGATAATGTGGGTCGTAAGCCTTAACATAGTCTTCGCTGTGTTCACCCCAGTATATTCCATTATTGAGTCTGTCGGCTATGGCAGCTTTATCACCTTCAAAATCGGGAAGATTTAGATTCATATCTTCTACCACGGCAAGAATAGTTTTCCACTCATCCACCCATTGATCCATTGATGGCGTGGTTACTTGGTCAGCACTACGAATAAACGCATCGAAGAATTTGTCGAACGGCACAACATTATCCTTTAGCACTATGAGATTAACTCTCACATAGTTGCCTTGATAGGTGGTAGGCTCGTATAGGGAATAGCTCCCATCAATGGGTTTAGCCAACTCCTTGCGGAGATAACCTTCAGCCCCCTTACGATTCGAAATAATGTGTCCTGGTCCAAAACGGTCCTGAAACGAGGACTTATATATATCGAGCAGTGTAGCCTTTGGATACTGGTTGATAAGAGACAACACTGATAAGCGTATCGAATCGGTCTTTAAGGCCTGAGACATCCCAGTCACTGGCAAGATTGCCAGCAGCAGGGCAATGAAGATACGACTGACGTTTGACATGGTTTATATTTCAGAACTTAACGGACAGACCGGCCATGACTGTTGCTCGAGGCATAGGGAAACCGTTGATTGTCTCGTATCGCGTAGCCGTGATATTGTCCACCTTGGTGAAGAATGTCACATTGCACTTGGGTGCCACCTTCCAGTCATAAGCTACACGGCCGTTGAGCAGCGAGTAATTCTCCTTCTCCGCACCACCGTTGCGCAAGCCCCACACGTTGTTGGACTCCAGCGAGAATTGCCAATTACCGGGATGATAGCTCACCTGGCCGAAAAGGCGGTTTTTGGGGGCGTAGAGCACGTTATCGGTGGTCCACAGATAGCTGTAGTTGGCGTTGATGCTCCACTGACTGTTGATGGCGTAAGTAGCGTCGAGCTCCACGCCCTTGTTACGGAAGCTTCCCACATTTTTATTTGTCATGGGTCCGCCGGTGATTGGATTCTTCTCTGCCACGGTCTGAATCATGTCGCGACCGTCGATGAAAAAGAGCGACACACCGGCATCGAGTCGTCCATCGAGGAAACGCTGACGCACTTCCACCTCATAATTCCACATATACTCAGGCTTGAGGTCGGGATTGTGGGGAGGGTACATATAGAGCTCGCGCAGATTGGGGCTGCGGAAACCTTTGCTCCATGAGAACTTAACGGTATTGGTGTTGATGGGGTGGAATATGAAACCTGCCTGCGGAACGAGTACGTTGCCAAACTGCGATGAGTGCTGCACGCGTAGCCCGGCGTTGACCGAAAGCATATCGTTAATAAAACCCTGCTGTGTCATCAGGTAGCCGGCGATCTCATTGATATGCTCATCTACACCCTGAACATCGGGGCTACCGTCGAGCATCGAATTCCATGTGCGGCCACCCCAATGCTGGAAGTCAACTCCCACCGAGGTTACGTTATCAACCCACAGGTCAACATTCTGGTAGGCATTGATTCCCATATTCACATCCTTGGAGTGGAAAATATAATCTCGTGGTACACCTTTGTTTGTGGCTGTTCCGAATGCCGAATATCCATCATTTATGTCATGCCGCCCCCAGTTGGTGTAAAACTGCAACTGTCCGGACGTGCGGCTGTATGTATCGTTGACGTACACCGCTGCTGTTCCGCGCACAATCTTTGTCCACATATCGAGCAGCGGATCGTCGGTCGAGCCAGGGTTATGGGGCTTAGTTTCAGTCATGGTTACATTGGCACCGGCTTTCCAATTAGGTGAGAACCGATATTGCAGTGACGCAAACTGACTGGCCAGCCACGTGCGGCTATTATACCCTCGCGATCCGTCAGTACGCTCATATGTGGCACTAACGAATGCGTTCAACTTATTTTCATTATACCCCAGATTAAGCCCATAGCGCTGAGTAGCATAGCTACCCCACTCGGCACGTGCGCTACCGTTGAAGCCCTGCTGAGTGGCATGCTTGGTGATAATGTTTACTGAGCCGCCCATAGCATTGGAGCCGTAGAGCAATGACGACGGGCCGCGCACCACCTCCACCTTGGCTACATCCTCAGATGTGTATGTATCGGCAAGCGCATGACCGAATATCGATGCCCACTGAGGCTGGCCATCAATCATAAAGAGCACTTTTGACCCTCCTCCTACGCCGCGGATGCTCACTGTGCCGGCTGCTCCGCCCGAAACACCGTAGCCCATGATACCTCGCTCGGTCACAAACAAGCCCGGCACATGGTTGGCGAGCACGGGCAGAATATTTGTCTCTGAGCTCTTCTCAATCATTTTATCATCAATGACACTGACGCTCATTGGGAGCAATTCGGCCGAAACCTTAGGTGTTGCGAACACCTCCACTTCATGAAGCTGCATAGTATCTCTTAACGACACCGCATATCCACCAATGGCTACCGAGCCCAACATCAGCAATGCAATCACTCTTCTCATTTTATTTATACTTGAAACGGTTAATAATCTGGAATAATACGATGCGACAAATTTAGACAAATTTCGCCAATCCCCAAGACTTTTTTTTGACTTTTTTGTATCTATTTTATTATTCTATTTTGACTTTTTTGTCAAAACAATTTTAGACTCGCAACGGCAATACCCACACACCCCTATAAATCAATGAAATGCGAGAGACTTAACAGGAACTCATATACGGGAACCACCTCCACTTTCATACCATTGACCTGCATTAAATCATGATTATTGTCGGTGAGCAGAATCAACTTACCGCATCCGGTGGCCCGCGACAGCGACATAAATCCCGACATTACACCCTGCATCACCTGAGCATCGTCGGTGTAAGGCACATACTCCACGGCCACACGCATGCGCATATCGCGACACACCGCAAAGTGGCATTGCCGGTCACGATTGCCGTAATAGTGCATCATGTAACCATTTCTGTTGCAATATTGGTTGAGATGGAGATAAACCGCGGTTTCGATCCGCTCCCCTATATGAGCCTCGACCATCAACCCCGTGTCGGCAGCATACAGTTTCTCCATAAAATTTCGCACGTTGTCAAACATCGAAAGGCGCACCAACGGCCGGAAAAGCCCAGTGGTATTGATATCATCAACATACTTTCGCAACGTATTCACCGACTTGACATCGGTTGTGGGTAACAACTCCTTATAATTGAGCACTACCGGTGATTGATTTAAAATACGCAAGGCAATTCGTTGCATCTGAGGCACCAGCGCCGGGCGTATTCCACCGGCAGTGTCTCGCGCTATTATATCGCCGATTAGTGCTTGGACTCCGACGGCGCCTTTACGTCGCGACTGCATTCCCGGCATGCCACCACGTATCAGATAGTCATCAAACGCCTTACGCAAAAGCCCGCGTCCTGTGGGTGTCGCCATATCTTCAGCCACACCGTGCCAGCTGCAATATTGAGGCCATGACATGGGATTTATCATCACCTCCCGGGTGGTTATCCCGGGTTTATCACCCGAATTTAGGGCTATGACGCGCCAACCGCTGCTGATAAATACCTCGATCACCTCACCCCAGATGGCGAGCTTCTTGAACTCGTCAATTATCACCATTCGGCAATCGCCATAGAGCATTACCACAGCCTCCAGAATATCCGCAGCGGTCAATCCCTTCATCTGTTTCAACGACTCATCCTCAGCATCGACATAGGCTACTACACCCTGCTTGGAACAATGATCAATTGCCCACCAGGTTTTTCCTACTCCACGCAGGCCGTATACTACGGTAAGCTGATCTTCGTCGTTAACTTCCGGTATGGCACGGTCAACCTTTGCGGCCCTTTTTATTTTGTCGGCCGCAAGCTTCTGAGCCTTTAGTACCTGCTCGAGCCGGGGCAACTGATTCATGCCTTGGGCTTTGTAATGCGTATCACATACATCTCTGCATCATCCAGCACATGGTCCACGTTAAGGCCGCAATCGTTGAGGTCGCGTGCGAATTCCTCCCCGCTCTTGAGTTTCATCGAGTGGACACTGCCATCGTTATGGTGGTGCAAGCCGTTAATAGCCTCCTTAGGCTCGGGAAAAGCTATGACAATATGACCACCTGGCTTGAGATTCAGTTTGTAGAGCCACTCGAGTGTCTCGTACGGACGCTCCAAGTGTGGAAACATACAATACATCATCATGCAGTCGTACTCCCCGGGTATCGGATCACTCTCCACATCAATATTAAGGTACTCTACATTGGTATACTGAGGATATTTCCCTTTGGCAACTGAAAGCATGCCTTCAGAGATGTCGGCGGCCACAATGCGCCCCTTATCCCCTATTACCTCCTCAATGTAGGGAAGAAGCACACCTGTGCCTGTGCCCACATCGAGCACCGCATCGCATGGCTCCATCTTAGCCAAACCAAGTATACGCCTTATCTTATCGGGAAAAACAACGGCGAATGAATCCCATCCGGGAGCCATCTCATTAAAAAACTCTCTATTGCCTTTTGTTCCGCAGGACATGATGAATCGTTAAATAATTAATGTACAGAAGGATAGTCAACCCATGAGAATGCTCGAAATTTACTCGAAACACATCTACCAAAATTTTCCTCCTTTTTTAAACAATTTTTTCTTGGAATTGTTTATATTTGCAAATATAATTAAAATTACTTTTAGGCAAAGTTTTATTCACCATAAAAAACAACAACCAGTATGCATCTTACACCCAAAGAAGAGGACAAGCTCAAATTGCTATCCTTAGGAATCATCGCTGAGCGCCGTCTCAACAAGGGATTGAAGCTCAACTATCCCGAGTCAGTTGCCTACATCACCTCAGCCGCACTTGAAGGTGCCCGCGAGGGTAAGACCGTAGAGGAAGTAATGCACGACGCAGCCAATGTCCTTACCAAGGACCAAGTGATGGACGGAGTAGCTGACATGATCGGTCTGCTGCAAGTTGAAGCCGTATTTACCGACGGCTCTCGCCTGGTATCAATCCACCAGCCCATTAAGTAAGTCAACAAAGCTCAACAACACCAACCTTCTAATTACCATTAATTATGAGCACTACCGACAATAACAACACCTATACGACCCCTAACGGTGTATATCAAGGTCAGCCACCCATCGCATATAACGCCCCCGCCTATCAACCAGCACAGCCCGTACCCGTAGGTGGCGTTGTGCTTGCCGACGGCGATATAGAATACAATATTAATCGCCGCACCGTCACACTGAAGGTGCGCAACACAGGCGACCGCCCCATACAGATTGGCTCGCATTACCATTTCTTCGAGGTGAACCGCTATCTCGAGTTTGACCGCAAGGCAGCCTTCGGCATGCGTCTTAACATCCCCGCCACCACCGCCGTGCGCTTCGAGCCCGGCGAGGAGAAGGAAGTATCGCTCGTGCAGTATGCCGGCAAGCAGCGCGCCATCGGCTTCAACAATCTCGTCGACGGCTACACCGGCTATGAGGACACTCCCACATTCTATCCCAAGAAGATTGAAGCCTTCCGCGTGATGAATGAGTACGGCTTCAAGAATATAAGTGAAGAAGAGGCCGATGCCGAATATACCTCAACGCCCGCTTCTCCCCAAAAGTAATCCCTTTCATTACCCCATTTAAAATTACTATTCCTCATGGCAACAATATCCAGACAAGAATACAACAATCTGTTCGGCCCCACCACCGGCGACCGCATCAGATTAGGTAATACCAATCTGTATGTGCAGATTGAGAAAGACCTCCGCGTATATGGCGATGAAGTGGTATACGGCGGTGGTAAAACCATACGCGACGGTATGGGCACAGCCAACGAAATCACCTCAAAAGCCGGATCGCTCGACCTGGTTATCACCAATGTCACCATCATCGACCCACTGCTGGGTGTAATCAAGGCCGATGTGGGTATAAAGGACGGCAAGATAGCCGGTATCGGTAAAGCCGGTAATCCCAACATCATGGAAGGTGTCACTCCCACACTGTGCACCGGACCTTCAACCGACGCAATCTCGGGCGAGCACATGATACTTACAGCCGCCGGCATCGACGGCCACGTGCACATGATCGCACCACAACAGGCTTACAACTGCTTGAGCAACGGTATCACCACACTGATCGGCGGCGGTGTAGGCCCCACCGACGGCACCAATGGCACCACCATCACATCAGGAACATGGAACGTGCAGAAGATGCTCGAGTCATCTGAAGGACTCCCCATCAACCTCGGCTTCCTCGGCAAGGGCAACACATCACAACAGTCCACACTTGTGGAGCAGATTGCAGCAGGCTGCATGGGCTTCAAGATTCACGAGGACTGGGGTTCGACGATGAGCGCCATCCGCGCTTGCCTCAGATGCGCCGAAAGCCATGACGTGCAGGTGGCAATCCACACCGACACTCTCAACGAGAGCGGATATGTTGAGGACACCATCGCAGCCTTCGATGGCCGCACCATCCACACATATCACACCGAAGGTGCCGGTGGTGGTCACGCACCCGACTTGCTTAAGGTAGCTTCCATGTCAAACGTGCTCCCATCATCAACCAACCCCACACTCCCATTCGGTATCAACTCCGAGGCTGAGCTGTTCGACATGATTATGGTGTGCCACAACCTCAACCCCAAGATTCCGTCGGATGTGGCATTTGCCGAGAGCCGCGTACGCCCCGAGACACAGAGCGCCGAAAACATCCTGCACGACCTTGGCGTCATCTCGATGGTATCAAGCGACTCACAGGCAATGGGCCGTGTAGGCGAATCATTCATGCGCACTTTCCAGATGGCATCGTATATGAAGGACACCCGCGGCAAGCTGCCTGAGGACTCAGACCAGAACGATAACTTCCGCGTGCTCCGCTATCTGGCTCAGATCACCATCAACCCCGCTATCACATACGGCATCAGCGATATTCTTGGTTCAATCGCCCCCGGCAAGATGGCCGACCTCGTACTGTGGGAGCCCGCATTCTTCGGCACCAAGCCCAAGATGGTCATCAAGGGTGGTATGATCAACTGGGCTCAGATGGGCGACCCCAATGCATCACTCCCCACACCACAGCCTGTGATCATGCGCCCGATGTTCGGAGCATTCGGCAAGGCTATGCCACGCACTTGCGTACGATTCGTGTCGGGTCTGTCGATGGAAAACGACCTTCCCTCGAAACTGCGCACAGAAAACATACTCTACCCCGTGCGCCGTACACGCCAGATAGGCAAAGCCGACATGGTGCTCAACAACGCCACACCTCAAATCGAGGTCAATCCAGAAACATTCGACACCTACGTAGACGGCAAACTCGCTTACGTAGCTCCCGCTAAGGAAGTGGCTCTTGCTCAACTCTACTGGTTCAGCTAATCAGCATACATCCGCTCACAAAGCCCGGCACCCACAATGCCGGGCTTTGCTTATCATTTCGCCACAAGGCACACGACATCACATTTATTACCCCCATAATGCAACAATATTGATAAAAAAGTGTTAATATTGCACAACCGCATTTCAACTATATTTAACCCCTTATGGAAATCATTACCGAAATTTTAGGCAACACCAATCAACCCGAATGGGCCGAAAAGCTAAAAGATGCTCATATTGAGTCGATTTACCTCGATCAATGGACAGCACAAAAGAGCCGGTTCCTTGCAAAAAGTGACCACAACCGTGAATTTCCAATAGCACTCAAACGTCAGAGCCAGGTGAAAGACGGCGATGTAGTGGCCTTCGACCCCGACAACAACTCAGCCGTGGTGATACGCCTTGCCCTCAATCCCGTGCTCGAAATCGACCTGAGCCGCCTTGAAAGCGAGTCGTCAGAAAAGATAATACGCATTGCCGTTGAGCTCGGTCACGCCATAGGCAACCAGCACTGGCCGGCTGTGGTTAAGGGCACAAAAGTGTACGTACCACTTACAGTCGACAAGAAGGTGATGCTATCGGTGATGGAAACACATAACATCGAGGATATTGTATATACATTCCACGAAGGCATCGAGGTGATTCCTTACATGGCGCCCCACGAGATACGCCGATTGTTTGGCGGAGCATCACACGAGTCGCACTCTCACGTACATTAATGCGCCTCATCGCCATGAACAACACTTCGCTATTGATGCACCTGCTGCAATTCACCGACTCAGCTTTCCCGGTGGGAACATTCTCATTTTCCAACGGACTTGAGACAGCCTCACACCTGGGGATTGTGCACGATGCCGACACACTCGAACAATACACACGCTCAGTGGCCCGTCAAGGAGCTTACAGCGATGGTGTGGCTGCACTCCTGGCCTATCGAGCCATTATGGCGGGCGACTATGACGCGGTGGTGAAAGTCGACCGACAGATCATGCTCTTCAAGATGAACGACGAAGCACGCCTGATGCTCTCGCGCATGGGCAAGAAGCTTGCCGAGCTGGGGGTGCATCTTTTCAGCGACAATGAAATCTTCTCGCGCTGGATTGCCGACATCAACGCTGGCTACACTCCCGGCAGCTACCCCGTGGCACAAGGGATTGCTTTCGCCTTAGCCGGATTATCGGAGGAAGAACTTTTTGCCTCGCACCAGTATGGGGTAATCAATATGGTTCTCTCGGCAGCATTACGCTGCGTGAGGGTATCGCACTATGACACCCAGCGCATCCTGTTCAAGCTGTCGTCAGAAGTACCCGCATATTACAACAAGGCCAGCACCATGAAATTTGAGGACATGAATTCTTTCGTGCCTCAAATGGATATCTTCGCATCGATGCACGAAAAAGGCACGATGCGCATGTTTATGAACTAACTGAATATTCACACTTCAAATCATAGAGTCAACTATAATGTCAACTTGCAGAATAGGCATCGGCGGCCCCGTAGGATCGGGCAAAACCGCCCTAATTGAAGCCATTACACCCCGCCTTATGGAAAAAGGGATGAACGTGCTGATTATTACCAACGACATCGTCACCACCGAGGACGCTAAACACGTGCGTAAAACCCTAAAGGGAGTGCTGATGGAAGACCGTATTATTGGTGTAGAAACCGGAGCGTGCCCCCATACCGCCGTACGCGAGGACCCCTCGATGAATATTGCTGCGGTGGAGGATATGGAGGCTAAATTTCCCGATGCCGATGTAGTGCTCATCGAGTCGGGCGGCGACAATCTCACGCTCACATTCTCCCCGGCGCTTGTCGACTTCTTCATCTACGTAATCGATGTAGCTGCCGGCGACAAGATTCCTCGCAAGGATGGCCCCGGCATATCGCAGAGCGATATCCTGGTGATTAACAAAATCGACCTTGCGCCCTACGTGCACGCATCGCTCGAGGTGATGGATCACGACTCCAAGCTTATGCGCCCCGGCAAGCCGTTTGTATTCACCAACTCAATGACAGGCGAGGGTATTGACCAGCTCATTGACCTGATATTTAAAATGGCGCTTTTTGACAAAGCCGATAAAGCAGCTAAAAAATGAAGCGCTTCTACTCCGACGCACCTGAGGTAAATTTCGACCATCTCCCAGAAATGGCTCCTTACCTGAGTCAACCCGACGCTATGTACGTAGGCTGTCCGGGAAAACATGGATACCTCAACATGGGATTTGAGCTCGACAGCACAGGCAAGTCGATAATGCGCGAACTTGATCGCCGTGCTCCGCTGATAGTGCAGCAGGAGTTGTACTTCGACGAGGAGTTACCTGGCATGCCCTGCGTCTATATACTGTCGTCGGGAGGTCCCAACGTAGATGGCGACCGCTATGTGCAGAATATCACAGTCCATACCGGAGCCATGGCCTTCATAAGCACCGGTGCCGCCACCAAGCTTGCTGAGATGAAGCGCAACTATTCAGGCATGATTCAGCACTTCACGGTGGAGGATGACGGTTATCTCGAAGTACTTCCCGAGCCCATCATCCCGTGTCGTCACACCCGCTTCGCCTGCGACACAACAATGACTATAGCCCCATCGGCCACCGCTTTCTATGCCGAGATATATATGCCCGGCCGCAAGCACTATCAGGGTCGGCCTGAAAGAGCGAAGAGCGAAGGGCTCGGACCCGAGATATTCGCCTACGACATAATGAGCGTATGCACTCATGGGGAACGCCCCGATGGGCGTCAGCTGTTTCGCGAGAAATTCATAATTTCTCCCCCAGAGTTCGATATGCGATGCCTTGGCACCATGGGCCCGTACGATGTGTTTGCCAACGTCATTGTAGTAACACCCGAGGATAAAGCAAAGGAGATATACGATGCCACCGAGCCATTCATCGACAATGAGCGGCAACTCGCTGCAGGCATAACCCACCTGCCCAATGGAGCCGGATTACTATTCAAAGTGCTCGGCATGGAGCCCGGCCCCGTGAAGGCTGTGGTACGTGATTTTTGTTCGCGTGTGCGCAAAGCCGTGAAAGGTGTACCACTCCCCCCGGAGTTCCCTTGGCGTTAATAATTAAAAACTAATCTATTTAACTTTATATTATGAATCCCTCGTCAGCAATAGCGAAATGTCCGCGCACATTCTTCCGCGGCATCGGACAAGTGATGTTTCAGTGCAATGCCTGGACAGGTCTACTGTTCATGGCCGGTATATTCTGGGGCAGCTATGAAACCCACACACCCCAAGTGGCATGGGCAGGCCTTGTAGGCACACTGGCCGCTACTCTCGCAGGCCGGCTGGTTGGTCAGCCCCAGGCCGATGGCGAAGAAGGCTTGTGGGGCTTCAACGGCGTATTGGTAGGTTGCGGCTTCGCCACATTCCTCCCCAACACATGGCTCATGTGGGCAGCTATGATATTCACCGCCATGCTATCTACCTGGGTACGTACAGGCTTGAACAATGTAATGGCTCCGTGGAAAGTCAACTCCTTTACATTCCCATTCGTCATGCTCACATGGATCTTCCTATTTGCCGCACGAATGTTTGACGCTCTTGATTCCACCTCACTTTCAACCCCCGAGCTCCCCGCCGTTACGACAATGACGCTCGACACTTCATTTGGTGAGCTCGTAAAATACTGGTTGCGCGGTGTGTCGCAGGTATTCCTCGTTGACTCATGGGTTACGGGCGTGTTCTTCCTCGTTGCGCTCGCTGTGAGCAGCCTATGGGCCGCAGCTTGGGCCGCCATCGGCTCGGCCATCGCCCTTGCCGTCGCAATACTATTCCAAGCCAACGGAGCCGATATCTCAGCCGGATTGTTTGGCTTCTCCCCTGTGCTTACCGGAATTGCCCTTGGCTGCACATTCTATACCGTAAATTATAAATCGGCGCTTTGGGCGATTTTAGGCATAATCGCCACAGTATTTATTCAGGCTTGCATGGATGTATTCTTCGAGCCGTGGGGACTCCCTACCTTGACCGGTCCATTCTGTGTGGCTACATGGCTGTTCCTGCTACCTCGCTACACATTTAAGAAGGAAGACTCTGCTCCCGACCATTCCAACTGGCATTCTGACACAAAAAAATAAGCCTTAGAACCATATAAATGCAACCACAAGTCAATATAGAAACGATGCCTCTTCGCCGCGGCGATTGGTGGGTGTTGATTGTCAGCTCGATGGAGCAGATTATCGGCACAGCGCTGTCAACCGTGGCCGGAGTAATGATACCAATGATCAATCTTATCTCACGCCCTGAGCTATCCACAGCCACTCAAGGCATACTCGGAGCCTCGGCCTTAGTGGGCATATCGATAGGTTCACCCATCATTGGGAAGTTGAGCGATCGTATGGGATACTTAATATGGTTCAGACTTTGCGCTGTGTTTATCATTGTCGGTTCGCTGTTGACTTGGATTTTCCCAACTATCCCTTGCACCGTGATCGGCCTTTTCATCGCTGGATTTGGTGTTGGAGGCGGATATTCGCTCGATTTGTCGTACATATCTGAGATAATGCCCAAGCGGTGGCAGCAAACCATGGTGGGAATAGCCAAGGGTACGTGCGCTCTCGGATTCATGGGAGCCGCCGGCGTTTGCTACCTGATGCTTGACGGAGACCCTAATCCCCACATATGGAACGATACAATGCTCATCATCACAATCCTGGGCGTGGCGACTCTATTGATGCGCATCCACTGGGCTGAATCACCGCGCTGGCTCATGCTCAAGGGGCGCACAGCCGAGGCCCAGCAGGCCACAAAGTTTTTCCTGGGCGATGACGTTGTAATCACCCCTCTACCTCAGGGCACCAACACAAAAAATGCTACATGGGGTGAATTATTCCGCGGTCGCAACCTGATAAGAGTTATCTACAGTGGCATCCCCTGGGCATGCGAAGGGCTGGGAGTCTACGGTTTCGGTGTTTTTCTCCCGGTGCTGCTGCTTGCACTTGGCATCGGATCCAGCAATATGCATGGAATAGACTCCGTAATTTACTCAGTCGAACTCACCACAGTCATCAACTTCTTCATACTCCCGGGATTCGCCCTGGGTCTGTGGCTCCTCAACAAGATAAACCATGTGCAGCTTCTGTGCTGGGGATTTCTCATTTGCGCCATGGGTCTGGTGGTGCTGATGATGGGCTACTTATGGCATTGGCCCGTATGGGTGATGATATGCGGTCTGGTGATATTTGAGATATTTCTCAACGCCGGGCCTCACTTGGTAACGTTCGTCATCCCATCACAGGTGTTTCCGGTGGTCGATCGCGCAGCAGGAGCCGGCATAGCATCAATGCTTGGCAAGGTGGGAGCCGTAGCCGGGGTGTTCTTCATGCCTATGTGGCTTCGGTCGGGAGGAATGACCCTGGTGCTGTGGATATCGATAGGTGTGATGCTGGCCGGTGCGGCAATAGGTTGGATATTCGGAGGCATTCTCGGTCTCACAAAGGATACACCCACCTCGAACTAAATAAGTATAAGCATTGTTAATAAATCGAGAGAAGATTAAATAATATCTACTCTCGATTTTTTATTTATCTTAAACAAGTTTCAACTATGCACCTCACCGACACACTCGTTTCAGCCCCCGTAGCTATAGTCGCAGGAGCGATTTCAATAGCCCTTATAGTATTTGCAGCCAAGCGCGCAGTTACTGGCAACCGCCGAAACTCCATAGTACTAATGGCAATCATGGCGGCATTTATCTTCGCAGCACAGATGATTACATTCAACATCCCCGGCACCGGCACAAGCGGGCATATCGTTGGAGGCGTGCTCCTGGCAGCTTTACTGGGTCCGTGGTGCGGCTTCCTGACCCTTTGCGCTGTGGTGATCGTTCAGTGTGTGCTGTTCGGCGACGGTGGCCTCATGGCTCTTGGATGCAACATCTTAAATATGGGTGTGATGGGGTGCCTGGTAGCATATCCCCTATTCTACCGCCCACTGATGCGCTATCCCGCCAGCCAGGCCAAGCTCATGGGTGTATCAATCCTTGCATCCACCGTGGCTCTCGAACTCGGAGCAGTATCCGTGAGCGTTGAAACAGTCCTTTCGGCCACAACTTCACTCTCGCTATACAGCTTCCTTTCCGCCACACTTCCCGTGCATCTTGCCATAGGAATATGCGAGGGAGTCGTAACCGGCATGGTGTTGATTTTCGTGCAGAGCACATCACCCGACATGCTCCACAACTCATCACCCTGGGGTGTGTCCAACACTGCTGTTGAGAGAGTGAGAACACACAACCGTCATCTCACCCTGCTCACCCTCGGAATCGTTACCATAGCTATGGGTGTGGCTTTCGCCCTGATTTCAGCACACAATCCCGAGGGTTTCAACTGGCTTGCGGCCAACGTGGGGCAGCTTCCCAACCTGGCACCGGCATCGCGCACGTTCACTGTGGTAATACCCGACTATTCATCGCGCATCTCCGGCATTATCGGCATCGGCATAGTACTCACCACGATCTTCGTAATCGGCATGATCACTTATCGCTCAAAGCGGAGAAAAGCCCAGGCACAGCCTTCGGTAATCCACCGTTACTATTAAGAGCCCGCTCTAAGGATTAAAGATATCCGGATTAAAAAAATCCATTATATCGCGAGCCTGGTCGAGTGCAATTCTCGCCGGGCTCGCGGGGTCTA
This sequence comes from uncultured Muribaculaceae bacterium, assembly GCA_964517875.1. Taxonomy (GTDB): domain Bacteria; phylum Bacteroidota; class Bacteroidia; order Bacteroidales; family Muribaculaceae; genus JAJPXC01. The sequence continues at coordinate 32,407 of CAZFEU010000017.1, forward strand.
TAGCCACCGCAGCCTCATAATCTGATATGGCTTCACCACGCAAGCCCTTGCGCCAGTTGATGCGGCCGCGGGCAAATAGAGCTTCGGCATCAGCAGGGTTATCGACCAACGTTTGGTTCAGTAAATCAAGAGCTTCGTCAAGACGATTTGTCGATATATAGGCGTTAATGGTTGTGGTATCCATAATTTTGTGTATTTTTGAGGGTTCAAATTTACGAAATCTAAACGACGATGCACAAAATTATCCTGTCAATATGCGTGCTGATTGCCGCGATGGCATCAACTTATGCAGCCAACCCCACCGCCACACACTATTCAGCCGCCGACTGCCAAGGCAGTCTCAAGCCCTACCCGGTGCCTGAGACATCAACAGCCACACCCGATTCGCTCAAGCCCGTATATATCAGCCATGTGGGGCGACACGGCGCACGCTACCCCGCAGCAGCCACACACAACGTGGAGCTAAAGCAAGTACTGGAGTCAGCCCGCCAGCAGGGTACAATCACTCCCCTCGGCACCAAATTGGCAAAACTCGTAGACTACGTGATCGATACAAGTCATAACCGCTGGGGAGCGCTCGACTCCCTGGGCATGGCCGAGCAGCGAGGCATAGCGTCACGAATGTTCGTCACATTCCCCGCACCTTTCACCGACGGCGTGGTCAATGCCATTTCTTCATACTCACCAAGAGCGATGATGAGCATGTTCAGCTTTGTGCATCAGCTCGACAGGCTTAACAATCATGTGGAAATCAACACAACCACAGGGCGTCAGAACTCACCACTGATGCGCCCGTTCGACGTAGATCAAGACTATATCGCATATATCAAGGGTGGCACTTGGAAGGAAGCCTACGACCCATATTTCAACGCCACCGCCCCAACCGGCCCAATTGAGCGTGTAGTGGGCAAGGGATTTGACTACGGCGATAAAGACCCCAAAAACCTCTCATTGACCGAATACTATGTAATCGCTGGATTGAGCGCCATGAGTGTCGAGGCCAATGCGCTTGACTACTTTACAATCGATGAGTACAATGCACTATGGTCAATTTTCAATTTGCGTCAATATCTGCAGCGCGCCGCATCAACATTATCTGCCGTTCCGGCCGACATCGCATCAAAGCTGCTGCTTAACATCATCACCCTCACCGATGAATTTATAGCCGGCACCAACCCTGCCACTGTCAACCTACGTTTTGGCCACGCCGAGACCCTCTTCCCGCTGCTGTCGCTGATGCGTGTATCAGGCAGCTACTACCTCACCAACTATTTCGACACTGTAGGTCAGCACTGGATGGATTTTCAGAACGTGCCAATGGCAGCCAACTTGCAGATGATACTCTTCAAGGGCGTGAAAAATGGGAAATACTATGTGCGCTTTGACCTCAACGAGCACCCCATAAAGCTGATACCTAACGACGACCGCATTTATCTGCCATGGGATGAGGCTCGCAACTATCTGGTGCGCTGCCTCCCCCTGATCGACCAGCCTTAATGCACCTGCGGATTACCCACTGAGCCAGCGAATACAGGCCCCACCCTGCGAGTGAGCCTATCGTGGCTCCTGCCAGGATGTCGCCCGGATAGTGGACTCCTAAGTACAGGCGTGTATAGCTGTTGAGTGTAGCCCACGCCAATATACTCAGGGTGAACCAACGTCGCTTCATAATCAAACTCATTATCACTGCCAGTCCGAATGAGTTGGCACCGTGACATGATGGGAATCCGAAGTTGCCTCCACGGTAGCCATTGACTATGTGCACCATGTGAGAAATCGGGTTACCGAGGTTGGCCGGGCGCAGCCTTCCGATGTAACCGCGCAACGCTCCGCCACACACTTGGTCGGCCACTACGATAGTAAGCACCACAGCCACCAGGTATACTGTAGCCTCACGCCATTGATACCGTTTATATAGCCACCACAACAGAAGCGCATATAGCGGTATCCAGGTAAACTTACCCGTCAACACCCACATCACCGGATCGAGCCACGGTGTATGCATGCCGTTGAGCGCAAGAAATATCTTGGTGTCAATCTCTGCTATGTAATCAATCAGCGACATTATCAGCGGGTTAGCAATTGTGGTTGTTCAAAGTCGGTGTAGAGTATCTGCATAAATGCCTTAAGCTGCGGCAGCGATATACTTTGGTCGGCATTGTCGTTAATCACACGACCACCCGTATACTCATATACAAGTGTGTCATCAGGAGTTACCCATCCTGCATTACCAACACTTGAGAAGAATGCCGCGCCGCCGGCTCCGGGCTGCATCACGTCGCGGCTAAATCGGAATACCGAGTGGTCAATACCCATCGCTCCCAGCAGCGTGGCGGCAATATCGCTCTGCGACATAGGAACATCAATACGGCGGTGAGTCTTTGCAAGCGCCCCTCCGGTCATCACCAGCGGCACGTGATGACGTTTTAGGAAATCCTCCTCATTACGCGGATATGCGGCGTAATGATCGGGCACGAGTATTACCAGCGCATTGTCCCATCGAGGTGACCTGCGCAGATTATTGACAAATTGCGACACTACGCTGTCAGTGTAACCAAAGGCATTAGCCGCCTTGTCGTACTCTAACTTCTTGTTGCTATACGGCACATCAAAGGGCTCATGGCTGCTTGATGTCTGAATCACAGTAAAGGTGGGAGATTTATCATCGATAACGTCGGTGATGGCACGCTCCAGCAACCTATGATCGAGCACCCCCCACTTCGACATACGGTCGGACACAGGGAAATCGACATCCGACACCACACGGTCAAATCCGGCCGACAGCAGATAGGCTTTCATATTCGTGAAGTTGGCATCCCCGCCGTAATAATAAGTTGCCTTATAACCCTCCGAGGCCAGCTCACGTGCTATCGACGGTAATTTTTCACATCGCGCCACATCTTTCATCACACTCACCGTGGGCACAGCCGGATAGCCACTTAGTATGGCCGGAATCGCACGGTCGGTGCGAAATCCCGAAGCAAAATGACGTGTGAACAGAACTCCCTCATTAGCTATTGAATCGAGACCTACAGCTATCTCCTCTCCACCCAGCGAGGGCATCAGATGGGCCGAAAAGCTCTCGAGAATTATTATATAGACATCGGGCCGATCAGTACGCAACAACGGAGCCAGAGTGTCGGTCGGCATGGCATTGGCCGACATCACATCATCGAATATGCGCAGAGCCTCATTAGTGTCGTAATATGTGAATTGCTCCAGATCGCCACCACTGTGAGTAATCGAATACAGCAGGCTGAACACCGGGTTAACAGCTGCATGGTTAAGCCGCGGATCGGTTGAGAAGTAAGCACTGCTAAGGTTCATAGTCGATACAGTGACACCCCCACGTATCGGCAGGAATAAAGCTGCGGTCATCAACACCAGCCACCCAATTCGCCGCCAGCGCGACACCACATTCATCGCCACAGGAGCCTTAAGCCGTGCCGCACCCCACCACAAAGCAGCGTAGATTCCAAACCCCAAAACACCCCACAGAGCTATACCCACTATATACTGCCACCACTCTATGCTTGCCATGGCAGCTCCGGGCGATGTGGTGAAATAAAAGATAGGTGTTGTGTCGAGCTTAAATTCCCAATAACCATAGAGCATATCATCGGCCACAAAAATCCATCCAAGTATCACGCCCATTATTATGCAATAGATACGCTCAACTGCTTCAAATCGCTTCCAATCAACAAATTGACGCAATATAAGGAGCATTCCCGGAATTACGGTGATATAAGCTCCAACACACAGATCCATCGGCAATCCGTACCATAGCACACGTAAATAGTCGGCCAAAGTGTATACCCCGTAAATGCTGTAGTTCAACACAATAAACAGCATTTTCATCAGCAGGCCGATGCCGGAGGACACCCCCAGCCATGCCAGGAATTTAACAACAGTGTATTTAAATGAATTACGATGCCGTGCCATAAAAGCTCATTAGCCGATTTTGCCACAAAGTTAGCAATTTTGAGCCATTCCCGCCATCTCCACCCATTTATTTAAATCAATATAACGGCGAGGAGTGCGATGTGATGTCGCGCTCCTCGCCGTTATATTGTGAGTGTATAGCCGCTGATTATCGGTTGGCGCGCTTACGCTCCAGCTCGTCAAGTATAATCTTGCGAAGTCGCAGGTGATTGGGGGTTACCTCAACATATTCATCCTCCTTGATGTATTCGAGCGCCTCCTCAAGCGAGAACACCACTGGAGGAATGATGCGGGCTTTATCGTCGGCACCCGAGGCACGCATGTTGGTGAGCTTTTTCGACTTAGTGACATTTACCACTATGTCGTTATCCTTGGCATTCTCACCCACCACCTGGCCTGCATATACCTCCTCTTGCGGGAATATGAAGAAGCGGCCGCGATCCTGTAGCTTGTCGATAGCGTAGGCAT
>CAZFEU010000018.1:0-35764 GCA_964517875.1 uncultured Muribaculaceae bacterium
GTACTCTCGTCGGTCTTCTCGGTACTGTAATCGGTATGATCAAGTCATTCCAGGCCCTTTCAGCATCAGGTGCACCCGACTCAACCGAACTCTCTACCGGTATTTCTGAGGCGCTTGTAAACACCGCCTTCGGTATCGCCACCGGTGCTTTCGCTGTAATCTCTTACAACTTCTACACCAACAAGATCGATAACCTCACCTACGCAATCGACGAAATCGGTTACTCTATCGTTCAAACATTCGCAGCTACCCACTAATCCCACTGTTTTACCACAGTTTAAACCTAATTCAAATTTTAAACAACAAGTAAAATATGGGAAAAGTAAAAATTAAAAGAAAGAGTACACTCATCGACATGACGGCGATGAGCGACGTTACCGTTCTTTTGCTTACTTTCTTCATGTTGACTTCTACCTTCCTTCAGAAGGAGCCCGTGACCGTGATCACACCTTCTTCAGTGTCTGAAGAGAAAGTACCGATGGCCGATGTGGCCACCATTCTCGTAAGCCCCGAAGGTAAGGTGTTCATGTCAATCGCCGGCGACGCTGACGAGGAGACCAAGGACGAGTTTGGTACAGAAGCCATGCGCGCCAAAGTGCTCACAGCCGCAGTGGCAGAATATGAGAAAGTAACCGGACAAAAAACCGGCATCACCGAGGACGACGTTGCTAAATTCGCCAAATCAGCCATGTTTGGTGTACCTTTGGCTAACATGCACGAATTCTTCCAGCTCACTCAGGTGCAGCAGGATCAATTCCTCAGCAATATGGAAAACCCGCAAGTAGGTATACCCATGACCCACATACCCAATGGTGTGAAAGGAAGAAGTGACAACGAATTCCAAATCTGGGTACAGGCAATCTACGGTGCCGGTAATGAGAACCTCCACAAAGCTATCAATGAAGGTACTGGTCTCGCCATCAAAGCCGACCAGGACACTCCCTACTCAACTGTTCACAACGTGCTTGACAACCTCCAGGATATGCGTATGAACAAGTTTACCGTCATGACAGCTCTGAAAACTGAACAAGATTAAGTATTATGGCACAAATAGAACAAGGTGGCGACCACGGTAAAAAGAAAAAAGGCGCCCAGAAAAAGATGGCAATCCACGTGGACTTTACCCCCATGGTGGACATGAACATGCTACTGATCACGTTCTTCATGCTATGTACTACGATGATCAAGTCACAGACCCTGTCAGTGATCCTTCCCGCCAAGCCCGACCCCAACAATACCACTGAGCAAACTCAGGATGAAAGCACAAAGGTAAATGAAAATCAGCTCATCACCCTTGTGATTGATACCGAGCGCGATGACAATGGTAATGTGATGCACGACGGCGAAGGTAAGCCTAAACACACCGTATATTACTATTTTGGCAACCCTGCCACAATTGATGATAACGGCAACCTCACCTCAGCCAACCCCATGAAAGCTGAGAAATTCATCGGTAACGACGGAAATGTAGCTCAAGGTATCCGCAAGATTCTTGCCGAGCGCAACTCTGAAATCCTTGACAAAGTAAATGAGCAGAAACAACTCTGGCGTGAGAAGAAAATCACTCAAGAGGAGTTCCAGCAAGCTGCTAAGGAAATCAAGAGCGACGAACAGTACAAGAAATCTCGACCCATCATTTCCATCAAGCCCGCCGACGACGCATCATGGGGAGCAGCTATCGCAGCTCTCGACGAAATGCAGATCAACAGTATCTCCGTATACCAGATCGAGCAAATCAAGCCTTTCGACGAAGCTATGATCAAGGATTACAAAACTAATCATCCCCAGTGATAATGATCTATATTTATTAACCTGAAAATCCAAAAGAAAATGGCAAAAGATGTAGATCTTTCATCAAAAGAATGGCGTGACCTTATCTTCGATGGTAAGAACAAGGATTTTGGCGCATATCAAATGCGCGCCACGTCCGACCGCCGTCACAACAAGGCTATGATCGCTGTAGTGGTAGCTATAGCAGTGCTACTCGCTATCGTATTCGGTGTGAAGTCAATCCAGTCATCTGAGGCCGACATCAACGCCGACGCTGACCAGGAGCTTCTCAGCACAGCCGCCGCTCAGCAGGAAGAACAGCCCGAAGAAGAAGAAATCGTATATATCGAACCTGAGGAAGTAGTCATCCCCGAGGAGAACGTACTCGCTGAGCAGAAGATGACCGAGTTTATCTCAACCAATGAGGAGACAGAGGACATCAAGACCATCGAGGAACGCAAAGAGGATGATTCAGCTATCGGTAAGCAAACTGTAGAGAGTGACAACACCGACCTTCGCGCCGAGTCACTTCCACAAAACGCTATCGTAGTTGAGGAGCCTGTGGTTGTAGAGAAGAAAGAGGAGGAGGTATTCCGCGCAGTTGAGCAAATGCCTACATATCCTGGTGGTGATGCCGCCCTCTACAAGGCAATCAACGACAACCTCCGTTACCCCCCCATGGCTGCTGAGAATGGCATCCAGGGCCAGGTAGTAGTACAATTCGTCGTTCAGAAGGATGGTACTATCGGTAAGGTTGTAGTAGCCCGCGGTGTTGACCCCGACCTCGACAAGGAAGCAGTACGCGTAGTGAAGAAGCTTGGTAAGTTTACCCCCGGCCGTAACAACGGTGTACCCGTGGCCGTATGGTATACCCTCCCCATCCGCTTCAAGCTCGCCAACATGTAATCCTAAACGCTCACAATCAATAATGATATAAATTGAGCTTCTATAACCCTTATTAATCAGCAGCCCTGACCACATCGGTCAGGGCTGCTTACTTTATCTCAAAATACTGAAATTTAGCAATCTAATAATTAGGCGATTATAAATCCAACATTTGCAAACCTAAAATCGCAATTTAGACTTGCAAAACTGATACATAGCGCAAAAACTGAGGTAGGTGTACAGGAGTGGATTGCCATCCGCTTTGGATCAGTAGATATTTCTTTTTGTTTAGTGCGTTGACCCCGACTGCATAGTTACTGCAACGAAGATGCGATGCGGCTAAGTCGTACGCGGCTCCGCAGCTGTAACTCTCACAACTCTAATATCAGAAAACATGATGGGCACTGCGGATTCTCGCTGTGGCCGGGATACATTATGAAGGGGAGGGTTATCCGAATTTGGAGATCTTCAGGAGCTGGGGCTCGTTGATGATCTTGATGCGGCGCCCGTCAACTATGATTATTTTCTCATTGACAAACCCCGTGAGGGTGCGGATGGCATTGGATGTAGTCATATTGGACAGATTAGCCAAATCCTCGCGCGACATGTAGATACGCAGAGTGGCCCCGTCATCCTCATACCCATAATTTTCCTTCAACACCATCAACGCCTCTGCCAGACGACCGCGGATGTGCTTTTGGGTGAGATTGACAAGGCGGGTGTCCGAGCCGCCAAGATTGCGCGAAAGCTCATGGATGAAAAACCATGCAAGCTCTATGTTGTTGTGCACCAGCTCCTCGACGACATTCATTGGGAGTGCTCCAAGCACCGACTGCTCAATTGCGGCTGTCGATGACACATATGTCTCCTTGGCGAAGTAGGCCCTATAACCGAAATACTGCACAGGGCGAATCAATCGCAATATCTGCTCACGGCCACCTACGCCATCCTTATACAGCTTGGCTTTGCCCGTGAGTAGACACCACAGGTATTCGGGTTTATCACCCTCGGCGTAGATTATCTGATTCTTCTTGAAATGATGTATTGTGAGGTTGTCGGCAATACGACGCTTCTCGTTGCTGTCGAGCAACGACCAAATATCAGCCATATCCTCGCTGACTACCTTTTCAAGTGCATGTCGTATTATGTGTGCCATTATTATCTTTTCAATCTGTTGGGTAATGTGCCTTGAGCAACATAACATATGCCCTAAAGCTATATTTTGCAACACAAAGGTATATAACTTTTATCAAATTGCGCTCATTTCCACGCAAATAATCCACATTTTGCCAAATTTTTAAGCATAATAGGGCAATTTACCTCCGATTTTGAACAATTTTTTCACCTCAGAATCGTGCGTATATCTCGGTCTGCAGTGCCTTTGCAGCTCTCACACTCTCCGGGTTGTTGGCATCAATATTGTACTTCGACTTCGGAGGCACCACAACAGTTGTTCCTGACCGCACCTTGTCGGGATGGCCGAGTATATCCTTGTTTTCCTCATAGATATACGACCAGAAATCAGAGTTGCCGTAATATCGTTTTGCGATGGTGGTGAGATATGTTCGCCCGTCAACCACCTCGGTTATCACGGGTTGGGGTACTTCGGTCACATCTTCCACCTCATCTTCTGCCTGATTAAGTTCCGGCTCCTCTTTATCACTATTTAAGGCAGCTGCACTGACAGCCGGAGTCACCGCCACATTTAGAGGGTCGGACTGAGGTGCCTTCACTATGACTTCCTGCGCTGTTTGCGCTTCGGGTTGAATAAGCTTGTTGACTATCCCGGGGAGGAAGTATCCTATTGCGGCACCGGCCAGCAATGCAGCCACCACCCATCCCCAGCCCGGGCCGCGACGTTCCATATATATGATGCGTTCCTCCACCTTTGGCTTATGAGCATGCCTGGGTGTTGACACAGGTACAGGTTTAGACGCTGGCACTGACTCGGGCTCAGGTTCGGGCTCAGGTTCAGGCTCAGGTTCAGGCTCGGGTTGCGATTCCGTTTCGGTCTCAGACTCACGTTCATGCTCAGGCTCACGTTCGGTCGCAGGTTCTGGCTCAGACTCAAATTCCGGTTCTGACTCAGATTCCGGCTCTTCGTCTTGGGCTGGCGCTACCTCGATTTCTTGCTCGTGTGCATCTTCATGCACAGGTGTCTCCTCGAGCTTGGAAGTCTCATCAGATTCTGGGGAGGTTGACTCGTTTAACTCAGTCAACGGTTCATTTATCATTTCATCTGTGACATCCTCATCCAGATACACCGCCTCAAACATGGCAAATGGAGCGTTGACCTCGCTGGCCATCTCCTCGTCGGGAATGAAAACCACCCCAACCATCTCATCATCACTGGGTGCAAATGTACCAAGCCCTTTGATTTTCACTTCGTTGCCTTTGGCCAATGCCTGCGACAGAGCCTCAGCAAACTCTATGATAAATTGCTTTGCCGAACTTTCAGGAAAGCCCGTCGCAGCACTCAGTAGTGCAGAGAAGTGTGTGAGATTAATCGTAGTATTCATTTTTTATTACTTTGATTCACACGCTTTTTAAGCAGTGAGCTGGGTTGAAAAGTGACATTAATGGCCGGTGGAAGCAGCACTCGTTGCCCGGTGGTGAGGTCAGTTACTATCTTCTCATCATCCTTGACCGACTCAAATTTGCCGAAACCGGGGATGGCAACGGAATCGAGCTGCACGAAGCTCTGTCGCATCACCTGCGACATCCCCTCGAACAAAGCGTTAACATCGGCCGGCTGTCGCCGCATACGCTTGGCTATCTGAGCCGTGAGTGCCTTCATGTCCATAATCAATAGAGGTTGGGTGGGATAACTTTATAAGGTATCAGACCACAAAGATAACGATAATCAATAAACAATAACATTTTCTTACACATTTATTTGCGATAATCTTCGTACCTTTGTAAGTCAGCACCGGCGCTAAAGCAATGCGTCGCTTGAACAACAAGCACACACAACATACAGCCATCAACCAAAATGAAGAAGCCCAACCTCAAAGATATAAGACCAATACACACCGAAGATATAGTGGTGAGCCGCGCCCGCACCAACAACCTCCGCGACGTGAGCGTCACAATACCCCGCAACGAATTCACAGTCATAACAGGCGTCTCAGGTTCCGGAAAATCATCGCTGGCATTCGACACCCTCTACGCCGAGGGTCAACGCCGATATGTGGAAAGCCTTTCTGCCTACGCCCGCCAATTTATGGGCAGAATGCAGAAACCTGAGTGCGACTTCATCAAGGGACTGCCACCGGCGATAGCTATCGAGCAAAAGGTCAATACACGCAATACTCGAAGCACAGTGGGCACGTCTACAGAAATCTACGATTATCTTCGGCTGCTTTTCGGCCGCGTGGGCCACACTTACTCACCATTGACCGGCTGCGAAGTACGCCGCCATAGTGTCGACGACGTAGTCAACACGATTACCTCATACCCCGAGGGCACACGCATTGCCGTGATTTCGCCCATATCGCTGCCCGATGGTCGAAAATTTTCCACACAATTAGGCATTTTCCTCAAGGAAGGTTTCTCACGCGTGATTCACAATGGTGAATTTAAGTTGATTGAGGATCTTATGGCCGATGATAATCTACCCGAGAACTCCGATGGCTATGACCTTGTGGTCGATCGTCTCGCAGTAGCTCACGAAGGTGATGAGATGAGCCGTCTTGCCGACTCTGTGGAGACAGCTTTCTTCGAAGGACACGACGCTATGTCGGTGCTCTTGTGGGATGCCGACGGAACGATACAACGACATGATTTCTCGACGCGCTTCGAGGCCGACGGCATCACTTTCATGGAGCCAAGCGACCTTATGTTCAATTTCAACAATCCTTACGGCGCATGTCCACGATGCGAGGGTTTTGGACGCACCATTGGCATCGACGAAAGTCTGGTGATTCCAAATCCCGCGCTGTCGGTCTACGACGACGCTGTGATGCCCTGGAGAGGAGAGAAGATGAGCGAATGGAAGCGCGATCTGATACACGTAGCACCCCGCATTGGGTTCCCGATACACCGACCTTACAATGAGCTCACGCAGCAACAAAAAGACCTGCTGTGGCATGGCAATTCTCAATTCCCAGGAATTGACGGCTTCTTCAAGATGGTGGAGAGCAACCTTCACAAGATTCAATATCGGGTGATGCTCGCCCGCTACCGCGGCAAGACCATCTGTCCTGAATGTAACGGCAACCGCCTGCGAAAGGAGGCCATGTATGTCAAGGTTGGGGGTGCTACCATAGCCGACTTGGTGAAGATGCCGGTAACACAACTGCGCCAGTGGTTTGCACAGCTCAACCTTAATGAGCATGATGCAGCTGTAGCCCGACGACTCCTCACCGAGATCAACTCACGATTGCAATTTCTCGACGAAGTCGGATTGGGCTACCTTACACTCGACCGACTCTCATCTACCTTGTCGGGAGGCGAGAGCCAGCGCATCAATCTTGCCACTTCGCTCGGCAGCTCGCTGGTGGGATCAATGTACATTCTCGACGAACCGTCAATAGGGCTCCATTCACGCGACACCCAACGACTTATCGGTGTTTTGCGTCGTCTGCAAGGAATAGGCAACACCGTAATTGTAGTTGAGCACGATGAAGAAATAATGCGTGCCGCCGACAACATCATCGACGTTGGCCCGCTTGCCGGAAGCAATGGCGGAAATATTATATATCAAGGTCCGGTAAAGCGGCTGCTCGAAGGAAAAGATCAGGAAGCATCCCAAAGCCTCACTTGCGCTTACCTCACTCACGCAAAGTCGATACCGGTACCCGCACGACGCAGACGCTCCAACTCCTACATTGAGGTAAAAGGCGCTTCGGCCAACAACCTCAAAGGCATTGATGTGCGGTTTCCGCTGGGGATTCTCACAGTGGTGACCGGTGTTTCGGGGTCGGGTAAATCAACACTCGTTAAGGATATACTCTACAGAGCTATGGTGCGACAGCTCGGTGAACCGATTGATGCCCCCGGCGCACACCTGGGACTCGCAGGAGATACGTCGCGTATCTCAGCAATAGAATTTGTCGACCAGAATCCCATTGGCAAGTCATCGCGAAGCAACCCTGCTACCTATCTCAAAGCCTACGATGAGATACGTGCCTTGTTTGCCGACCAGCAAGCATCAGTGCAGATGGGATTCACTCCCGCCTACTTCTCATTCAATGCCGAAGGGGGTCGATGCGAGGAGTGCAAAGGGGAAGGCACAATCACCATCGAGATGCAGTTCATGGCCGACATCACTGTCACATGCGAGGAGTGCCAGGGGCAGCGCTTTAAGCGCGATGTACTGGCCGTAACCTACCGCGGCAAGAATATCAATGATGTGCTCAACCTCACAGTCGACGAGGCCATCGAATTTTTTGGACAAGGAGAAGGCTCAACAGAGCGTAAAATCGTTAAACGGCTCAAACCGCTGCAAGACGTAGGTCTGGGTTATATCAAGCTCGGCCAATCATCATCGACACTCTCCGGTGGTGAAAACCAGCGAGTGAAGCTTGCCTACTTCCTTGCGCAAGAGAAACCTCAACCCACAATGTTCATCTTTGACGAACCTACCACCGGACTTCATTTCCACGACATCAGCACATTGATGGATTCGTTCAACCGACTGATCGACAAAGGTCACACTGTCATCATCATTGAGCACAACATGGATGTGATAAAGTGTGCCGACCACATCATCGACATCGGACCCGAGGGTGGCGAAGCAGGAGGCGAGGTGGTAGCCATCGGCACACCCGAACAAATTGCGGCTTCACCACAGAGCTACACCGGCCGCTATCTCAAGGAGAAACTGGCCGAGGCTTAACCATCGTTAACATTGGTGTGCATGCATTTATGCCCTACCCCACCGATACCTTTGCGGTGTAGTATTAACCACCAATCCTCTCACCATTATGAACTCAACGATAGTACTAAGTTCCCGCGTGATTAACACAATCAAGTCGCTCCCCGAGGGTGAAAGCGCCATCATAGCACGAGCCTTGGCCGACGAGATGCTTTTCGGGGCCCCAACATTTGAACTCACTCCCGTACAACAGATAGCCTTCGCCATGATTCGCCACTATGTAATACGCGATACACGTCGTGCACAATGAGAGCAACCAACCGATAAGAGATATTAATCACCATATTTACGCAGTCTCTAAGATTTTTCCCGAAATTCATCGTCATTTGACTTGAATTTGCTGGAAATGGAGTATCTTTGGGGTCAACTTCACCTCAACACCCCACCATGAGACGCGGTTACCTGGGCCTATGGGCCATACTTGTCATTACATTTGCCGTCGTGCTGCTCGCATCGCAGCACGATAGCATAGCATTCGCATCATATCAGCTGAAAACTACATCGCTATGGAGCGAAATATTCGACACACCCCAGGGTAAAGCCGACGAAGCATCATCAACACTTACTACCGAAGAAATACTGGCGATATCACAAACCCAGATAAAGGAGGTGGAAACCGACACTCTGCCCAAGCGCATACTCTTTATTGGTGACTCAATGCTTGAGGGCCTGTACCCGCGACTTGCAGCCTATGCCAAGGAAAACGGCCACTCGCTCTATTGCGTAATATGGTATAGCTCCACTTCTAAAGTATGGGGCGAATCGACTCGAATACCTGAATTCATCAAAAAATTTGAGCCTGACTACGTATTTATCAGCCTCGGCGCTAATGAGCTTTTCGTAAAGGATATTGAGAAACAGCGCGACAAGTATGTGAAAAAAATCCTCAGCGAAATCGAGCCCATACCTTATGTGTGGATTGGCCCACCCAACTGGAAGGAGGATACCGGCATCAACCGCCTTATAGCCAGCAACGCAGCTCCCGGCACATTCTTCTTGAGCGACGGTATGCACTTCGACCGAAGCAGCGATGGAGCTCACCCCACACGCTCATCAGCGGCATTGTGGATGGACTCTGTGGCTCGATGGATGCCGCTACACTGCTCCCACCCAATCAAAATGAGCACCCCTCACCAGCAGAGCGCACGCGCCGACAGGGTGGTGGTGCTTCAACCTACCGACAAATGATGCAGCACGTCTGGGAAAACATATTATACCACTTGCAGTATCGCCCAGATGCGCCGATGATATTCTCGAGCGCATTATTCTGGTGCCTGTTTATCGTGCTGATGCCCCTCTACGCCATGATTAAACGCCACCGCACCCAGATGGTGATCTTCATTGTGGCATTCTCGCTTTACTTCTACTACAAGTCAAGTGGATGGTTCTTCCTGCTCCTTGTGTGCACTTCGCTTGTCGACTGGCTTTTATCTCGATTGTTGGTAAAACTTAAGTCGACGGCTGCCCGACGCTGGTGTGTGACACTATCGATAATCACATCGTTGAGCGTGCTTGGATATTTTAAGTATGCCAACTTCTTCTTATGGAACTGGAATCAGATGGTGGAGGGCAATTTTCAGCCACTCGACATCATCCTGCCGGTGGGTATTTCGTTTTATACCTTCCAATCAATCAGCTATATAGTTGATGTATACAAGGGCCGCGTGGAGCCTACCTCGCGATGGATCGACTATATTTTCTTCCTATCATTCTTCCCTGCACTGGTGGCTGGCCCGATAGTACGCGCCGATTACTTCCTGCCGCAGCTGCGCAACAACCACCGCCCCACAAAAGCTGAGATTTATTGGGGATTTTGGCTCATTATCGTGGGAATAATCAAGAAAGCAGTCATTGCCGATTACATATGTCAGTACAACGACTTGATTTTTGCTGAGCCTACGGGTTACACCGGGTTCGAAAGCCTGATGGGCGCCGTGGGCTACACAGTGCAAATCTACTGCGACTTCTCAGGCTACTCCGATATGGCCATAGGTATAGCCCTGATAATGGGATTCAGGCTTGGCATCAACTTCAACTTCCCATATAAGGCCCGCAACCTCACCGACTTCTGGCGGCGATGGCACATCTCATTGTCGTCGTGGCTCCGCGACTACCTGTACATACCCCTTGGGGGCAACCGCAAAGGCACCCTGCGCATGTATGTCAACAATTTCCTGACCATGCTCATCGGCGGATTGTGGCATGGTGCAGCATGGAAATTCGTGTTCTGGGGCGCTATGCACGGTGTTGGTTTGGCCGTGCACAAGGCATGCCGTCCGGTGCTCAAACTCATACCCGACACATGGCCGGTAAAAGTAGTGAGCTGGAGCTTAACAATGCTTTATGTATCACTGTTGTGGGTGTTCTTCCGTGCCAACGACTGGACCGACGCTTGGCTGATAATCGACAACATTTTCACCAACTTCCAGTCGGCCACAATCATTCCATTCTTTCAAGCTCGTGCCACTTGGGCAGTAATGGTGGCCATCATCGTGGTGTCACACTCGCTCCCTACACATTGGGTTACAGCCATGGGGCGCGGATTCGTTCGCTCCAACTGGCTTGTGAAACTACTGGTTTTTGTCATCACAGTGCAGCTGGTCATCGAGTTTATGAGCGCAGAGGTGATGCCCTTTATTTACTTCCAGTTCTAACGCAGACGGTCGGCGGCACGGAGCAGCTTCTGGTCAGCTATGATGCGGCGGTAAGCCCAAATGGCAGTAATGAATGCCACCACAAAGAGTGCGCAACCGCCGATAGCAAGATTCACATCCTCATAGTTCAGATAAGCGCTCGTAGCTCCTGTAAAAAATGACACTACCATCAGGAAGATTCCCAGCAGTGTGATGAACCGTTGGCGAGGCATATTATTGAACATGAATATCGCCACAAGCAGCAACACCGCTGTAGTGATGTTAAGCACCAGGAACACCGTGAGCTCAGAAGGCATCACAAGGTCAGACCCGGATGTGGCGAAAGGAATGAAGCACACTATTGCCATGCAAAGTGCGGAGATGAAGAGGAGTACTGATTGCCAGCGCTGTATTACCATAATTAGAATTATTTAGTGGTTATTTTTGAGTATATCGTATGTGGTCAAGGATAAGAGGCGGGAGCATCGGATCAACCCCCATCACCGAGAGTGAACCGGCATCGGCAGTGAAAGCCTTGATGAAGCTTGATATGTCACCATCCTTCATATCTATATATAAGCGGTAGAAGTTAATAGCGTCCGACATTCTGCGGCTCACAAGCGCAAGGTGCCCCATGTTGAGATAGTCATCGGCTGTGGGCTCGTTTTGCAGTATGCGCTTATAGTATGTTTCGGCCTGATCCAACTGCCGGCTGCGCAGCAAGCTCCACGCCAATGGGCGTAAAGCTTTGTGCGATTTCTCATCGAGCACATCCACCTTATAGAAATATTCAGCCGCTTCCTTATCCTTACCAAGCTCCAGCAGAGTATAGCCGATATTCATGGCCAGTTTAAGGTCGTCGGGCTGTGACTTTTCTATTTCACGGTAGTAATGTAAAGCTTCAGCGGGGTTGCCGGCCATACGATGGCTTGCAGCGAGCCGACTGATAGTCCAACGGTTGTTACTGTCAATTAGCGCAGCCTGATTATAGCAATCAATAGCTTGCAGATACAACCCCATTCGCTGATAGCAATATCCCATCTGCTGGAAATTCTGCTCAGTTGCCTCACCTATGTCGCGCAGACGAGTCAGAAGTTTTATCACCGATTCCCATTGCTGGCCCTTAAGTCCAAGATTAACAAGGAGCAACAACGTGTCAACATCATCAACGTCGGGACGTAACACCCCTATGTCATTCAGGTATATATCCCCATCGAATGGGTCGGTGAAGTCGCGCTTGCGACGATAAAGACGGAAGAAACGATATATATCGTGAATGAAGTCAGCTGCGTCACTACGGCGACTATCGCGCTCGGTAGTGAGCGATGCGAGCTTCAACTCCTCAATCTGCTGCGACTGAGCAGCCAAGTGCGAACTCAACGCACGTTTCTGCGCATCGGGGAGCGATCCCATCGACAAGCCGAGCGAGAATTTGTCACTGTCGCACATGCCTGGTGACATCTCTATGAGGTCGAGCAGCTCACGATTGTCGCTAAGGTGCTGTAAGTGACTATTGTCAGGGTCAAAAGCTCTGAACCAATTGGACACATCGTGAAAAAACGGGTATGATTTAAGCTGAGCGAAAGCCCCCATCATCACATCGGCACCTTGTTCGTGCAACTCGGATATTTCCCTCAGCTTAGCGCCTATGCCACTACGGTCCCACATATCATTCCACTCGGGGTTCTCCTCAAGGCTCTCAACGTCAAGTCCGTCGAGCTCGTTGATTTTCTTAGCTATATCGGGGCGCAGCTTCATAATCTGAGGTATAACCTCGTCATTGAGCTTACGGGTTATGCGATCGGTGTCGAGGGCCACGCGTAATTCGATGTACACATTGCGCACATCGGTTGACCACGATGTTGTGTCGCGCAACGCTTCAATTGTATCCTTAATCGACTGCTGCACCGGGCGGTGAGGATGAGCCGCGATGCCTATAACGGCTGCCGTAAGCGCCACCATTGCCATGCGACTTGACGTGGAGTCGCGGTAGGCACCAAGCAACAGCTGCAAGCGTCGCGGGTCATTATATTGCATCTGGCCGAGCATCAGAGCGCCCAGCAGCATACGTTTGAATTTGTCGTCAAACGATGCGTCGTGCAAAGCCTCATCAATAGCCCGTGTAGTATCATCATTGAGGGGAAACGACACCCACACACGGTCGAATATCCGCTTCTCCACAGCCTCAATTGTTCGACGACTCACATCGCCATTCGACGACTTACCATCGGCAATGATATCGAGCAATGACCCCGTGGAGCGCAACTCGCGTAGCTTCTCGAGGAGCGCAGCGATGGTGTCGGCTGTCTGCCTCCCCTCGTAGCGTAGAGTGTTGAAGTAGCTCGTAGGAGTATCGATCATCACCACACGCCGGCGCAAGATATCGAGTAGCGTATACAGTTTTTCCTGCAATGCCAAGTACAGCTCCTGCCGCCCGGGATCGTCAGCACCTTTGGCCGCGTAGTCAAGCATCATGCGGTAGGATTGCTCCTGTGATTTAAGCTTCTCCGTGAGCTCCCACCACAACTTGCCTTCCGACAAGGAGATAAGCGTGGAGTAAGCGTCATAGAGACGGCCATCGGCTATGGCTGAGGCAACATCATTGCATGTGGATAATATCTGTTCGTTGGTCATGTCAATTCAATATTGTATGCAAATATAATAAACGTATCATAACCCAATGCAAAGATTGTGCCAAAAAAACGTGTCCACAATTTGGCAAATTCAACCATTTGATGTAAATTTGCGTTATAAAAACAAAGCCGGAGAGCCGGCAACCACTTCTACCGAACAAATGTATACCACATCAAAGTAGATTGGGAAACTCATCAAATTACATGAAATGCCGAGACAAGCTTAGCCGTCTGATGGCGGGCCCCATCCCTCCACCATGGAGGGAAGTTCCAGATGAACCCAGGCGGATTACAAAGGATGGCGAGCACTCAAATCCTGTCAGTCGGAGTTTCATCGCATCCTTTGATGTGGCACTTATAAGAGGAGAATCAAAATTCAATTTTGATTCTCCTCTTTCTATTTTCCTTCATCGATAGCGCATTATGAGCACGGCATCCAGCTCATTAACATTTATTGTATCAGGCAGTCCGATAATTTTTCGTACTTTTGCAATAAATTTAAACCAAATCTCACTATACTGTTGACATGCACTCACTTCGCATAATATTATTTGGGCTCATTGCCACACTCGTCACCGCTTGCAGCGATGACGACAAACCGCCGACACCACCCGAGCCGCCAACATCCGTACGCACCCTGCTGGTGTACATGGTGTCAAACAACTCGCTGGGCATGGAGGGATACGATCTCCGCGACATCAACGAGATGATTGAGGCAGCCAAAAACGGATTGCCCGACAACTGCAGAGTTCTATTATTCCGCGCCCCCAGAGACCAGTCGCAGACACTCAACGAAGTCACCGCCGACGGCCTTGTGACACTCCGCACTTACGATTCATCCACATCAGCCATATCGCCTGAGCGCATCAGCACTGTTATCAGCGACAGCCGCACCATTGCACCTGCCAACGACTATGGGCTGGTGCTCTGGAGCCATGCCAACGGGTGGCTTGCACCCACAGATGGATCGGACGTAACGAAGCGTCGCTCTTTTGGCGACGACGGAGGTAAACAAATAGCTATCCCCGACCTGGCAGCATCGCTTGAGCCGTGGAAGTTCAGCTACATTTACTTCGACTGCTGCTATATGGCCAACGTTGAGACACTCTATGAATTGCGTCAGTGCGCCGACTGGGCTGTGGCATCGGCTATCGAGCTTCCGGCCAATGGGATGGACTATACCATCAACCTCCCTCTGCTCCTTGCCACTTCACCCGATTTAATAGCCGCAGCCGATGCCACTTTCAATATTTACAACTCAATGTCGGGCATGATGCGCACGTGCGCCATGTCGGTCGTTGACCTAAAGGCCCTCGAGCCTCTTGCTCAAATCACAAGCCTGGTATATCAACAAGCTACATCGCCCGATGCCAGCTACTCCCCCCAACCCTTTTCCTTGCCGTCAAGGGGCACAAACTGCTACCTCTTTGACTTGGCCGACTACATCGATGCTCACCGCGACATCAACGCCGAATTGCTCGCCAGATGGCACACCGCCCTCAACGAAGCCGTCGTTTACAGCAACGCAACACCCTATCTGTGGAACACAATTCCAATTAGCGCCCATTGCGGGCTCTCAACCTACATACTCCCTTCAGCGGAATACTATACAACACGCGGTTACGACACCCTGCAATGGTGGAAAGACGTAGCCTCGGCCAAATTCTAATTCCTCATGACCCTGCTTCAAGCCACAGCATTAACCACCGACTCCGTAGCCACCAAAGTGAGCTCGGACATAAATGAGCTTAAGTCGCTTTCGCTCGACGACCTGCTTCACCGCATCGCCAACGGCGCAGTCGACCTCGCAATTAAGATCGCACTTGCAATCTTAGTGTTCTATGTGGGCAAATTCATCATCAAGCGTATATATCGCCTGGTGCAAAACATAATGCTGCGCCGCAACACCGACAGCTCACTGTCGACCTTCATTCTGTCATTAATCAAGATGGTGCTGTATTTCATCCTGATTGTCACCATCATAGGCATTCTCGGTCTTGAAACAGGCACTTTCCTCGCACTCTTTGCATCGGCCGGTGTCGCCATCGGCATGGCTCTGAGCGGCACATTGCAGAATTTTGCAGGAGGCGTACTCATACTACTCCTAAAACCCTACAAAATAGGCGACTACATCGAAGCACAAGGATTCGCAGGCAAAGTAACTGAAATACAGATATTTCACACCATCATCAACACCTACGACAACAAGTCGATACTAATCCCCAACGGTGGACTCTCAACCGGCTCAATCAACAACTGGTCGCGCGAGGAGTATCGTCGGGTTGACTGGGTAGTGTCTATATCTTACGGCGACGATGTAAATGCAGCCCGCGAACTCATCCTTTCACTCTTCGCCAACGACCGCCGCATAGTGCAACACGGCAGCGAGGACGACCGCGACGCCCGACGCCAACGCCTCATCAATCTTGCCACTCACGACGAGATACCCCCCGAAGCCATCGCACAAGTAACTCCTACACGCACATCGTGGCTCAAACGCCTTTTCCGCAACAAAAAGAAAGTGCAGCAAGCCGCACAGCGATTCGGTTTCGACAGAACGCGCCCAATCAAGCGCACGAAAACCGACCTGTCACCATCGGTAATCGTCAACGAGCTGGCCGACAGCTCTGTGGTGCTCAAAGCTCGCGCATGGGTGAGGAGCAATGACTACTGGAGCGTGTTCTATGAAATCAACGAACTTATTTACACCGAGTTGCCCAAGGTAGGTATCAACTTCCCATTCCCCCAGCTCGACGTTCACCTCCCTGCATCGCGATAAGCACGTTCACTCCCTACCCATCCACAATCCGATAACACAGAAATCTTCCATGTACTCCCGAGCCGGTTTACACTGAACGGGAGCGCTTATTTCTACGCTGTACAACAGACACAGGAAATAAAATAAACGAACCATTATAGCACAATGTTAATAAATAACCTATAATTTTTAAGCCCATTCTCACAAATTATTGCTATATTTGCGCAAGATTAGCCACAGTAGGGGGATGCCCCTACTCTCTCCCTTAAGGCTCATCTGCACATCATACTGAAAGATAAGCAATCAGCCCCCCGCTGGCTCATCTTTCCTCACATACGCCTGGCTGAGAAGCCCGGCCCACTGCTTGAAAAAAATAAAAAATAAAATATAAATGACTGGCAAATGGAACTACTTGCCAAAGACATCCGAAAACCCAACTGCCGATGCGGAACTGACAAAACGCTTCGCCAATTGTAAGCCCATAGCCGACCTATTGGGGCAGAAAGGCATATCCACTGCGGAACAGGCTCATAAATTCCTGTATCCGTCACTGAAGGATATGCACGATCCTTTCCTGATGGCGGATATGGACAAGGCTGTCGAACGGCTTAACCGAGCCATGGGGCTCAAAGAAAAGATTATTGTTTACGGCGATTATGACGTAGATGGCACTACCGCCGTGGCCTTAGTCTACAAATACCTGCAGAACTACTACTCCAACATCGAGTACTACATCCCCACCCGCTACGACGACGGATACGGTGTGTCGATGGAAGCAATCGACGAGTTCGCCCGGCAAGACGTGAAGCTGGTGATAATACTCGACTGCGGCATCAAGGCCATCGAAGAGATTAAATATGCCAAATCGTTGGGCATCGATTTCATCATCTGCGACCACCACGTGCAGGACGACGAGCTTCCACCCGCGGCCGCAATCCTCAATCCCAAGCTTGAACACTCCACCTATCCCTGCCCCCACCTGTCGGGCTGCGGTGTGGGCTACAAGCTGATGCAGGCATTCTCGATAAGCAACGGAATACCCACCACCGACCTCGAGGGGATGCTCGACCTGGTGGCCGTAAGCATCGCAGCTGATATCGTGCCCATTGTCGACGAGAACCGCATCATGGCATATCACGGCCTGAAGCGCCTGAATTCCAACCCCAACATGGGTCTGAGGGCCATAATGCGCATCTGCGGTCTGGGCGCGCGCGAAATCACAATCAGCGATGTAATATTTAAAATCGGGCCGCGCATCAACGCATCGGGCCGTATGCAGAGTGGCGGAGAGGCAGTGGAGCTTCTCGTAAGCCGCGACATCACCGATGCCTACAACCGAGCAAAGGCCATCGACCAATACAACTCCGACCGAAAGGAGCTTGACAAACGCATCACCGAGGAGGCCAACAATATACTTGAAGCCCGGGGCGAGCAGACCAACGACAAGAAAGCCATTGTAATCTACAATAAGGACTGGCATAAAGGAATCATCGGCATCGTGGCATCGCGACTCACCGAGCTATACTACAAACCCTCAGTGGTGCTGACCCTCACCAACGGCCTTGCCACCGGCTCGGCGCGTTCGGTCCAGGGCTTTGACGTATACAAGGCCATAGATGCCCAGCGCGACCTGCTCGAAAACTTCGGAGGCCACACCTACGCCGTGGGATTGTCGCTCAAGGAGGAGAACATACCCGAATTCACCCGCCGCTTTGAGCAGTATGTGGCCGATCACATCCTCCCCAGCCAGCTCACACCGCAACTCGAGGTTGATGCACAGATCACATTCTCGCAGATCAGCCCTGAATTTATGGCCAACCTTCGCCGGTTCAACCCGTTCGGCCCCGGCAACCTAAAGCCAGTGTTCCGTACTGTAGGCGTAAAAGATTACGGCACAAGCAAACTCGTAGGGAAGAACTCAGAGCACATCAAGCTCGAAATGACCGATGAATCAACCGGCCGCATAATCAATGGCATAGCATTCAATATGTCGCACTTTTTCGACTATATCCACGACGGCGGTCGCTTCGATATTTGCTACACTATCGAGGACAACAAACACTCGTCATCAGGAGCAATACAACTGCTGGTGCTCGACATCAAACCTCAGACACGCACTCAATAACGACAGAATTACCTGAAAAATAATAGTCGCCTTACCTCGATAAATTCGATCTAAGGCGATTATTTACATTTACTGCGTGATTCGTTAAATCCCTGCAACTTATAATATATAATTTTAACAACTAATTTTCACATTTGCGATTGTTATATTATTAATTTTGTGCCACGAAAGGCATTAACCCGTCCAATTTCGCTAACTAAGGCGACATATAATAGCTAATTTTTTCATAAACAAATCTATAGCACACATCCAACACTATGGCTTCATCGGTAAATATCCAAGAGCTCAATGATCTCGTAGCCAGCAAAAACAATTTTGTAAGCCTCATCACCAATGGCATGGACCAGACGATCGTGGGCCAGAAACACCTCATCGAGTCACTTTTGATAGCCCTGCTGTCGAATGGACACGTACTGCTCGAGGGTGTCCCCGGCCTGGCAAAGACACTCGCTATCAAGACACTGGCCCAGCTCATCGACGCTAAATACAGCCGCATTCAGTTTACTCCCGACCTACTACCTGCCGACGTAGTGGGCACCATGGTGTACTCCATGCAGAATGAGAAATTTCAGGTAAAAAAAGGTCCGATTTTCGCCAACTTTGTACTTGCCGACGAAATCAACCGCGCTCCAGCCAAGGTGCAGAGCGCATTGCTCGAGGCTATGCAGGAGCGTCAAGTAACGATCGGCGATGAGACTTACCCTCTCGACGAGCCTTTCCTTGTGATGGCAACCCAGAACCCCATCGAGCAAGAGGGCACTTACCCCCTACCCGAAGCTCAGGTTGACCGTTTCTTGCTCAAAGTGATAATTGGCTACCCCTCTCGCGAGGAGGAGATGCTGATCATTCGCCAGAACATCTCAAACGCCGTGAAGCATATCGCCGCCATAGTGAAACCCCAGGAGATTCTCGAAGCACAAGGGGTGGTAGAGCAGATATACATCGACGAGAAGATAGAGCGCTACATAGTCGACATAGTCTTCGCCACACGTTTCCCCGACCAGTATCAGCTCAACGACCTCACCAACATCATAGCATTCGGCGCTTCACCACGAGCATCGATAGCCCTTGCACGCTGCGCTCGGGCATATGCCTTCCTCCACCAGCGCGGATATGTGATACCTGAGGACGTGCGCGCCGTGTGCCACGACGTACTCCGTCACCGCATCGGCCTCACCTACGAAGCCGAGGCCAATAACATCACAACCGACGAAATCATATCAAGCATCCTTGACAAAGTCGAGGTACCCTAATACGACTAAAAGGCCATCAACGGTTTATGGACGCTAACGAGCTTCTTAAAAAGGTAAGGAAAATAGAAATCAAAACCCGCGGATTGTCAAACAATATTTTCGCGGGCGAATACCACTCAGCCTTCAAGGGGCGTGGCATGACCTTTGCCGAAGTGCGCCAATACCAATACGGCGACGATATACGCGACATCGACTGGAATGTTACGGCACGACAGCGAACCCCCTTCATCAAAGTTTATGAGGAGGAGCGCGAGCTTACCGTGATGCTTCTTATCGACGTGTCAGGCAGCCGCGACTTCGGAGCCGTCGGCCCCACCAAGCGCGAGATCATGGCCGAGATAGCGGCGACTCTGGCATTCTCTGCAATCCAGAACAACGACAAAATCGGAGTGATATTCTTCTCCGACAGGATTGAGAAATTCATTCCGCCTAAAAAAGGGCGTAAACACATCCTGTTCATTATCCGCGAACTGCTCGACTTCACCCCCCAAAGCCAAGGCACCGATATCGCTACAGCCCTTCAATACTTCACCGACGCACTGAAAAAAAGGTGCACCACATTCCTGATCTCCGACTTCATCGACGAGCATGACTACTCCAAGGCGCTCACCGTGGCCTGCAACCGCCACGACATCATAGCGCTTCAGGTATATGACCGCCGCGACTCACAGATGCCCAACGTAGGATTGATGCGCGTGGCCGACCTTGAGACCGGTCGTGAACGCTGGATTGACACATCACTCGGCAGCGTGCGCCGCGCCTACAACAGGTGGTGGTATCAACGACAGCAGGCTATGACCGAAATAATGCGCCGCAACCGCATCGACTCAGTATCGGTATCGACCGATGAAGATTACGTGAAAGCCCTGTTGTCAATGTTCAAGCAACGAGGGGTGAGGTAGCAACCGCACCCTTCGCCGTAAGAAACCAGTCTACGATGAGAAAATTACTCAAATATTCATTAGCCACCTTGGCACTGGCAGCCGTCACCACGCCACGAGGTATTGGAGCCATACACAATATCACAGCAAGGCTTGACTCCACCCATCTACTTATGGGCAACGTCACTACTCTCCACATCCAGGCAGTGGCCGATGGCGATGATGGACAACTGCTCCTGGCCGACGATACCATTACCTCGACCGTGGAGTATCGATCCATCGACTACAAAGGAACTACCGCGCTTGACGACGGCACAAAGCGCCTCGACTACGATATAACGATACAAGCCTTCGATTCAGGGCCACACGTCATTCCCCCAATACCGTTCGCCCAAGGACTCGACACCGCTTACACCGACGCTTTGGAGCTCAATGTCACCGTTCCGCTCAATGCCGACACTATTAAGGATGTGACAGCAAAGAGTATTGACGTGCTCGATCCACCCAATGTAGACTGGACCGACGATCTCCCCGACCCTGTGGCCAAAGCTGTTAAATATTGGCCCTGGATATTGGCAGGCGTACTGCTGGTAATCGCCGCTATAGCCTTATGGTTGATACTCAAACGCCGAAAGAAGCCAACCGACATAGAGGCCGAGCTTCCTCCTTACAACTGGGCGATGCTAAAGCTCCAGGAAATACGCGAGCGAAAGCTCTTTAACGCCGGTCAGGAACGCTTGTATTTCACCACACTCACTGAGGTACTACGCATCTACCTGATGCGTCGTTTCGACATCAACGCTATGGAGATGACATCTTCGCAGATTCTTGCTGCCCTGCCAATGCAAGTGGCCGGGGTGAAGGAAGGCAAACCACTGCTCAAGCAAGTGCTCCGCATGGCCGATTTCGTGAAGTTTGCCAAACACACGCCCACCACCGACGACAATATCCGCGCTTTCAACAACGCAGTGCAATTCGTTGAGCTTACACGCCCCATCATCGATGAAACAGCCATCGGAGAAGAGGCACTCAAAACCCCAACATCAGAAGAATCTCAATCAGAAAACACTACCCTCGATTAAGAAATGCACTTAGAATTAGCAAATCCACAATATTTATGGCTTTTCCTGCTCTACATACCCATCATTGCATGGTATGTGGTGAAGCAGCGTAAAGCTTACCCATCGATTGGACTGTCGTCGACTGTCTCATTCACCCACACCCATCGGTCATTCAGGCAGGTGATGAGGCATATGCTTATACTGCTTCGTCTGGGTGCCATCGGGTGTCTTATCATCATCCTGTGCCGTCCACAGTCGTTCGACAATTGGCATAAGTCATGGCGGGAGGGAACGGACATTGAGATAGTGCTTGACGTGTCGACCTCAATGCTTGCTGCCGACCTTGAGCCCAACCGACTGGATGCCGCCAAGAAGGTGGCCGTCGACTTTATCAACGGTCGCGAATACGACAATATCGGACTCACCATTTTTGCCGGCGAGAGCCTTGGTGTGGTGCCACTTAGCTCCAACCGCAGCTCAGCTATTGACTTTATCAACTCTTATAAGCTTGACCTTCTGAGCGATGGGCGCGGTCAACTGATTGATGGCACCGCTATAGGCGACGGAATAGCCACCGGTGTCAACCGAATAAAAGATGGCATGGCTTCGTCAAAGAGCATAATCCTCATAACCGACGGCACATATAATGCAGGAAATATAGCACCGCTCACTGCCGCTCAGCTGGCTCAACAGCAGAAGATACGCATCTACACTATCGGTGTCGGCACATTGGGCAATGCTCCGATGCCCACATCTATTGACCCGATGGGTCGAATCGTTTACACTAAAATGCCGGTCACAATTGACTCCGTTACACTCAAGTCAATAGCCGATATGACCGGTGGTAAATATTTCCGCGCCACCGACAATAACGTGCTTGAAAAGATATTCGACCAAATCAACGAACTCGAAACCACTAAGCTCGAAACATTCAACCACACCCACGCCGAGGATAACTATTGGATGTGGGCATGGCTCGCATTCGGGCTTTTCGCCCTCGAAATCGTACTACGCCAAACGGTGTTCCGCACTCTACCATAACCCTCACCCTTTCGAACGACTATGAACTTAGTACACCCCATATTCCTCTACCTACTGCTGGCCATCCCGGTGTTGCTCGGCCTATTCCTGTTGGCGCGCTATAGCCGTCGACGCAAGCTGCAACGGTTTGGTCACCTGCCCATTATCGAGCATCTTATGCCCGAAGCATCGAAATATAAGCCATGGATTAAGATTATTACTCAGCTCATTGCCATAGCGTGCCTTATTCTCATCATAGTACGCCCACAGTATGGCGAGCAGGAAAATAAGAAGTATGTGCCTCGAGGCATTGAAGTGATGTTGGCGGTCGACCTCTCCAAGTCGATGCTCGCTTCCTCAACCTCCGACCACAACGCCGTGAGCCGTCTCGACCGCGCCAAGATGGTGATGGACAAACTCATCGACCGCATGAGCGGCAACAAAGTGGGTATGGTGGTATTCGCAGGTGACGCTCACTTGAAGATGACTCTCACCACCGACTTCTGGATGTTGCGTGATTTCATCAACGACCTGTCAACCGATGATATAGCATACCAAGGCACCGACATAGGCCAAGCCCTCACACTCTGCTCCGAGCAATTTACACCCGATGATCCCGACCACAAAAAAGCAATAATACTGATCACCGATGCCGAGGATCTCATGGGTGACGCCTTGGAGGCTGCCGGGTCGCTCAGCAACGAAGAAATTCAGATTAACGTGATAGGTCTGGGAAGCGATCCCGGATCGCAGATTCCTCTTAACAGCGAGAAAAACCAGTTTCTTGTTGACCCGTCCACAGGCAAGATCGTCACCACTGCCCTCGATGAGGAGATGGCTATCAACCTGGCTAAGGCTGGAAAAGGTGTATACGTTGACGGCAATTCACCAGAAGCGGTCGATATGGTGATTGACTCACTCGACAAGCTCGATAAAGCCGACTTCGATAAAGTCACATATACCGCAAGTGCCGAGCAATTCCCCCTACTGGCCCTCATAGCATTGATTTTGCTTGTGGTTGACTCATTCGTGCTCGACACAAAAGTTGGGTGGCTTAAGAAAATCAACTTCTTCACTCGTAATAAACAATGAAATTCTCAACACGACATATTATATTGGCTATTTCGCTCTTCTCGTGCGCAATACCATTTAAATCGGTCGCCGCTGACGACAATGCCCGCGAGGAGCGAAACTACATCAAAGCCGGCAACGCCCTGTTCCGCGACAACAAATTTGATGCCGCAGCAACAGAGTATCAAAAAGCCCTGCGCGCCAACCCCGACTCCGAAATTGCAAAATACAACTGGGCGCTGTCTATCCTCAAGCAAGAAGGCTCCCTACTTGAAGGAGATGAGAAAAATGTCAAGGGGCAAGCTTACAATACTCTCGAAGAGCTTGCCGAAAACTCGTCAAATGAGAAACTTGTTGAGAACTCACTTATGACCCTTGGCAACAACGACTTCTTCCAAAAGAATTATGCCAAGGCCATTGACCGATACAAGAAAATATTGCGTAAGAACCCCGACAACGACGAGGCTCGCAATAACCTCTATCTCGCACAAAAGATGCTAAAAGAACAACAGCAGAATCAGGACCAGAACAAAGACCAAAACAAAGACCAAAACAAAGACCAAAACAAAGATCAAAACAAGGATCAGAACAAAGACCAGAACAAAGATCAAAACAAGGATCAGAACAAAGACCAAAACAAAGACCAGAACAAAGACCAAAACAAGGACCAAAACAACCAGCAGCCACAACCCTCAGGAAGTGAACCGCAACAGATAACCCCCGAGCGTGCCGAGCAAATGCTCAAGGCCATTGAGGATAAGGAGAACGAAACTCGCCGCCGTGTTGACAAGGAAAAACGTCAGGCAGGCCAACGTCAGTCAGCCAAACCTTGGTAATTTCACCCACCATGCATCGATTAGTCATTACACTCACAATATTGTTGGGATGCGTCGCATCAACATTGGCACAAGTGTCATTCACAGCCAATGTTGACCGTGAAGTGGAGGTAGGACAAAAGTTCTACGTCACGTTCCGACTCAAGAACGCCCAGGGCTCGGGGCTTAAGGCCCCCACCATCAAAGGCGCAAAATTCATCTACGGACCGGCCACGTCATCAATGTCGTCAACCTCCATCATCAATGGCAAGCGTACGGCAATGACAGCTGTAGACTATTCATTCCTGTACATTGCCGAGAAGGAGGGATCGTCATCTGTGCCCGCCACCTCCATCTCAGCCGACGGAAGCACCTACACATCATCCCCCGTAAACTTCAATATAGTAGCTGCCCGCACCCCACAACCTGCATCAGCAGCCTCACCCTCACGCCACACTACGTCGCAGCTGAAAAAAATCACCGATAAAGATGTGTTTGTACGCATCATTTTATCAAAGCCAAAGGCTGTGGAACAGGAAGCCATTAGGTGCACCATCAAGCTATACCTCGATACCGACCTGGGTATCGACGGCCAAAAAAGTCAGATTGTACAGCAGCCTAAGTTCGAAGGATTTATGGTTGAGGAGCTCGACGTGCCCAGCGGCACATCGATTGAGAGCTATAATGGACATGAGTACCGCACCATGATACTCAAGGAGGCAATTCTTTTCCCTCAGCGCACCGGTAAGCTCACAATCAACTCAGGTTTATACACCCTCACCGTACAGCAGTATCAGATTGTCAACCGTGGCTACTATTATGAGCAACGACCCGTTGACACCAAGATAGACATTGAGTCCAACACCGCTTCAATCGACATTTCGCCACTCCCCGCGGCACCCGACGACTTCTCCGGAGCCGTGGGCACATTTAAGGCAACATCGACACTCTCATCCGAAAACCTCAAGACAGGAGAGGCTGGTGTATTGCGCATTATCATCAACGGCACAGGCAACGTGCGTTACATCAAAGAGCCGAAAATCGAATTCCCTTCAGGCATCGACGCTTACACACCTCGCTCATCGCAATCGGCTAAAGTGGTGGGCAACAACGTTACCGGCACCGACACCATAACTTATACATTCACACCGACACGCACCGGCACATACGCCATACCTGTCGGAAATTTCGTATACTACGACCTTGCCAATAAGCAATACGTCACAATCAATCTACCCACCTACACCATTAATGTCGAGCAAGGCTCATCACGCCCCGGCAATACTGATGGAATCACCAACCAAAAGGATATCGAGGTAAAAAATACCGATATACTTCCTCAACACCGCAATGCGCGCGGCGTGAAAGAGGCTACGATGCTCATAAGCCAGTGGTATTACTGGGCCATTATGGGCACCCTGGCTTTGATACTAATTGCCACCGTTGTGCTGTCGGCGCAACGCATCAAGCGCAACGCCAATGTCACTGCCCGCAACTACGCCAAGGCCAGCAAAGTAGCACGCAAGCGACTTAAGAAAGCAGCTGACCTGATGAAAGCCAATAATGACCAACTGTTCTATCTCGAGATGACTCGTGCCATTTGGGGCTACCTAAGCCACAAGCTCGCGATACCCACATCTCAGCTCACGCGCGACAACGTTTCCGATCAGCTCTTAGCCTACGGTGCTCCCCAGGAGCTAATAGATAAGTTCATCTCATTACTCGACCAATGTGAGATGGCTCGCTATGCACCTGCGGCTACCGAAGGGGGAATGGAAGGGGTATACAACTCAACCTCTGACGCAATCGACCAAATGGAATCACTAAAACTCGCCAAGAAAGCTAAAGCATGAAGCATCTGTATACATTAATTATAGCCATAATTGCAGGGGCTACAACACTCACAGCATCAACCGCCCAGGCCGACTCAGCCTTCCTGGCCGACGACTTTCCCAAAGCCCTTGCTCTGTACGAGCAGGTAATCACCGACGAGGGCCCATCGTCCGACCTATATTATAATATCGGCAACACATATTACCGCATGGGACAGAACGGCCGGGCCATCGCCAACTATGAGCGCGCACTGCGTCTCGATCCTACCAATAGCGATGCACGTGCCAATCTTGAATTTGTCAACGCCCGTATAGTCGATAAGCCATCGGGCAAAGGCTCGGTATTCACCAAAATAATCGACACATTGTGCTCATGGTTTACATCCAACACATGGGCGTGGATAGGCCTTGTGCTTTTCTTCATAGCGCTTGGTGGAGCAGCCTTATATATATTCGCCGGTGCTGTTGTGCTGCGCAAGATAGGTTTCTTCGGGGGCATTGTAGTTCTCGTGATGTCGATTTCAGCCGTGATAATAGCGTGGATCGGCATGAAAAGGATGTCAGATGCAGAGCAAGCCATCATCGTGGTAGAAGCGTCACAACTCAGCACCCAGCCTCGCCAGCCTCGCGATGGCAGCGAGGAAGCAGCCCTTCTGCACGAAGGCACCAAAGTGGAGATACTCGACTCGCTCCCCTCGCCCGCCGACACCTACAATCCGATGTGGTACGATGTGCAGTTCAACGGCGACCACCGCGCATGGGTATCGGTAAATGACATCGAACGCATCTGAAATACCCGCATCTGACACACCCCAAAATTTTCCGACAAATACTCTCGACACTCATTGCGCCCCTAATGCATTGATTGTTTGGGAGTGAGGAGGCCGTAGGCTACTAATGTGTTATAAAACATAAAATTTTTATGACATAATAATTTGGTGGTGCCAACTATTTCTACTATTTTAGAGCCAAAGTTCAACAACTGTTATGAGATGGGAGTTTTCCACCTCTTACAGTAGGCACTCGAATTATTAACCCAAACTTATAGACCCATGACAAAGACAATCACATTCAACGACCTGCGCCGTCTCAAAGACAGCCTCCCCGATGGTTCAATGCATCAGATCGCCGATAAGCTCAATATCACCGTTCAGACAGTCAGAAACTATTTTGGAGGCAGCAACTACGAATTTGGCAAGAACTGTGGCGTCCATATTGAGCCAGGCCCCGACGGTGGCATCGTCGTGCTTGATGACACCACTATCTACGACATGGCACTCGAAATACTCCAACAGCAGGAAAAATAATCAAAGTAATTTTCGCACCGGAACAGGGAGCCGACAATAAGCCGGCTCCCATTTCCGATGTAGGCTTACTTCAATCATCTTCTCTCTCCAACATCACATTATCACTTAGGTACACACTTCGCTGATTACAAATTAATCCACCCACCATTACCCATCATGGCTGATTCACGCCTCATCACAGTTGCTATACACACATTCAACCGCGCCACAATAGTGAAAAACCTGCTCGAAACCGAGGGGGTGGAAGTGACACTTCAGAATGTCAACCTCGCAGAGCCATCGGTGTCATCGGGTGTGAGAATACGCATACATGAGGAAGATCTGCCGCTTGCCCTAAGAATCATTGAGAATGCCGAGATTTTCACCGCTCCCGCCAGCCATGAGTTCAACTCAGCTCCACCAATCCTTGTACCCACCGACTTCACCGATTATTCCGAGCGTGCAGCCCATATCGCCTTCGACATAGCCCATAGCATTGGGGGCTCCATCACGTTTCTTCATTCCTACATTGACCCCTCGCAATCCGGACATTTGCAACTATCCGACGCCCTCACTTACGATCCACTCGATGCCGAGGAGCGAATACGCCTCGAAGAGGATGAAAAACGACGTACCACCAAGTTCATCGACAAATTTCGCCAGGGCATCAAACAAGGCTCAGTGCCAGCCGTGAAATTTGGCAGCATCGTAGTGGAGGGTGTGCCCGAAGATGCCATCCTGGAGCACGCTAAGCTCCACAACCCACCCCTTATCGTGATGGGTACACGCGCCATAGTCAAGAAAGAGAAAGATCTGATAGGTAGCGTCACAGCCGAGGTGCTCGACTCTTGCAGAGTGCCAGCCTTTACCATCCCGGAGACAATGACGCTCGACGACATACGCAGCATACGCAACATCGTACTGTTCTGCTCATTGGAGCAAAGCGACATCCTGGTGCTCGACGCATTCTACCGCATTTTCCCAAAATACGATTTCAATATCACCATCGTTTGTGTCCCTGGCCGTCGCCAGTCCAACGCCAACACCGTGCAAGGAGTAAAAGCCATGATCGACTACTGCACATCACACTACCCCAACTATGCCTTCGACCTGCGCATGTTCACCAACGAAACGGCGGTCGAGGGCTTCAACAAGCTCTATGCCGAAGGGAAGGCCGAAATGATGGTAGTGCCAAACCGCAAGAAGAATATCTTCGCCCGCTTGTTCAACCCAGGACTGGCACACAAACTGTTATTTCACGCCGACATACCGATGATGGTAATTCCGGTGTAACCCCCGAAATAATATCGACGTGGTTGAAATGTCAAACGCTTAGCCACGTTACCTGTCTTTCTTCCGGAGCATCGAGGCCGGAGTATCGAGGTTTTTTTGATGTTGGGGTGTGATTGTCACGTGATTTTTATGTACTTTTGCCCACATATTATATAAAATATCAAAGCAACCGATAAAATCACGTAATATGCTAAACCAATCTCACATTCTGGCCATGGCAACCCTAATGATGGCTGCGTCTGCGCCCAACGCCGCCGCTGATGACCAGCCCATAATCGACCGTGTAGAATTTAAATCTCCCGACCGTAACTTCAGCATTGACGCACTTGAGGCTTTAGGCCGTGTAAGTGGTCCGGTTGTTTCACCCGATGGTAAAAAGGTGCTTTTTGGCATCTCATACGAAAGCGTCGAGCAGAACAAGAGCAACAACGACCTCTATGTTATGAACATCGATGGCTCATCACAGCAACGCATCACTCAAACTCCCGAATCTGAATCAAACGCAGTGTGGATCGACGGTGGCGCGCGCATAGCCTTCACAGCCAAGAGCGGTGAAAAAAATCAGCTGTGGGTTATGGATGCCGACGGCTCCAACCGCAAGGTGGTGAGCGACCTTGAGAAAGGTGTGGAGTGCTTCCTGTTCTCACCCGATCAAAAGAAAGTTATCCTCGTGTCACCCATCAAGTACGCACGCACTGCCGCCGACATCTACCCCGACCTCCCCAAGGCCACTGGCCGCGTGATCGACGACCTCCTGTATAAGCATTGGGACGAATGGGTCACCGAGATACCCCACCCATTTATCGCCGATTTCGACGGTTCGGCCATCACCAACGTTGAGGATATCATGATTGACGAACCCTATGAAGCTCCGATGCGCCCATTCGGAGGCGTGGAGTCATTTGCCTGGAGCCCCGACTCAAAGCAGCTGATATACGTGTCGCGCAAGAAAACCGGCATGGATTATGCCCTTTCAACCAACTCCGACCTTTATCTTTACGATATCGCCACCAAGACCACTCAGAACCTCACCGAAGGAATGGAGGGATATGACACCTGCCCTACCTACTCACCCGACGGCAAGTATGTGGCATGGCTATCTATGGAACATGACGGATACGAAAGCGACAAGAATCGCATCTTTATCATGGAGACCGCCGACTGGAGCAAAAAAACCGACCTCACTACCGACTGGGACTACACAGTCGACCAGATAGCCTGGAACCCCGACTCCAAATCGCTCTACTTCATCGCCGCACATCAGGGTGTCACACCCATATTCGCCATTACACTCAAAGGCAAAGTCACCACTGTGGCCGAGGGATTGTGCGATTACGCCGCCCTGTGCCCAGTAGGCAAGAAAGGGCTCATCACAATGCGCCACTCTATGCTTTACCCCAATGAGATATTCAGCGTCACAGCCGGTAAAGAACCAGTGAAACTGACATCGGTCAACGACTACATCTTTGCCCAACTCGACATGCCCACAGTGGAGAAGCGTATGGTTAAGACCACCGACGGCAAGGAGATGCTCGTGTGGGTGGTTTGCCCTCCCAACATGGACCGTAGCAAAAAATATCCGGCAATCCTTTACTGCCAGGGAGGCCCCCAACAGGCTGTGAGCCAATTCTGGAGCTACCGCTGGAATCTTGCGCTGATGGCAGCTAACGGCTATGTGATGATAGCCCCCAACCGCCGCGGCCTACCGGGCTTCGGCACCGAGTGGAACGCTCAGATTTCAGGCGACTATCCCGGCCAGAACATGCGGGATTACCTCAGTGCTGTTGACGACGTGAAAACCGAGCCATGGATCGACGCTGACCACATCGGCGCTACCGGCGCAAGCTATGGAGGCTTCTCAGTGTACTGGCTTGCTGGCAATCACAACCACCGCTTCGCAGCCCTCCTGGCTCACGCTGGAATCTTCAACATGGAGACTCAGTACCTCGAAACCGAGGAAATGTGGTTTGCTAATTGGGATATGGGCGGATCATTCTGGGACAAGAACAACCCTGTGGCACAACGCACACATGCCGCTTCACCTCACAAATTTGTCGATCGCTGGGACACACCTATTATGATAAGCCACGGCGAGCTCGACTACCGCATCCTTGCATCACAAGGCATGGCGGCATTCAACGCCGCCAAGCTCCGCGGGATACCAGCTGAAATGGTGATATACCCCGACGAGAACCACTGGATTCTCAAACCTCAGAACGCCATTCTTTGGCAGCGCCTATTCTTCCGCTGGTTTGATAAGTGGCTCAAACCGTCTCAACAAGACTGATGTCAAAAGCCCAGTTGCGAAAAGAACTCATGCTCCTGAGCAAGGAGCAACTCATCGACCTCACCCTTGACGCTTATGCAGCAAGGCGTGAGGTCAAGGAGTATTTTGATTTTTTCATTAAACCCGATGCCAAGAAGCTGCAAGAGAAATATCTTGACGCAGCCTACAAGGAAATAAACCGCACGAAGCACCGCCGCATGAGGTGCCGCGTAAGCGTGCTCACCAAGGGCATGAAGGATTTCGCTTCGTTTGACCCCGGCATCGAATGGGTTACTGGAACCCGAATCTCCATCTTTTTGCAACTTATACAAGCCTGCGGCACATACTATTACACAGAAACTATCGCACGTTATGCTGTAAAATTACTCACCGACATTATCGTTCAAACCGACCGCGCGGCGCTACTCGACCAATACATGCCTCTGCTTATTAAGAATATCGATTCACTGCGTGGAGCCGACTATCTGAAAAAACAGCTTCAGGAGGTGCTCGCAAGTGCATCCAGCCTCACCAATACGCTTAATCAATGAGAGCTCTCGGTACCATAATACTCCTCATCCTTTCCAACATCTTCATGGTGCTCGCCTGGTATGGCCACTTGAAGCTTCAGGAAATGAAAGTCACATCCAACTGGCCGCTTATAGGCATCATAGCCCTTTCGTGGGGGATAGCTCTCTTTGAGTACTGCCTGCAAGTACCAGCCAACCGTCTGGGCTTCAACGAAAATGGAGGCCCATTCACACTGATGCAGCTTAAAGTAGTCCAGGAGGTTATCACGCTTGTGGTGTTCACAGTGCTCGCTTTGCTGATGTTCAAGGGTGAGTCGCTACATTGGAACCATCTTGCCGCTTTCGCCTGCCTGATTGCGGCCGTATACTTCGTTTTCATGAAATAACCGAACACGTGAGAACATACCATATCATATTAATCATAGCACTCGCCACAGCAGCTTTCACTCCAGCTCAAGGGAAGAAGAAGCAGGTAATAGAGCCATCCTACGCCTGGCAGGCAATCCCTCCGCTGGGACTGCGCGAGCCGGCCACAATCGACACCAACTATATCGATTACTCGCTCAAATCGGTGCCATCGGAGGTGTCAAACGCCTATGCCACTACCGGCAACCTTGGGACCGAGGGCATCAATATGATATACTTCGACCGCCCGACCATGAGCGACTTCTTCTTCCGTGATGCTCTAAGCGCATGGATTCCAACGATAAAGACCCTAAAATTCTACAATACCCGAATACCTATGACTCTGATGTCGTACAACTTCGGCGGAGGTAAGGAAGATGCGCAGGAGCGCCTTAACGGCATATTCTCGGGCAACATCAACTCACGCACTCAAATTGGCGCTTATCTCGACTATATCTACTCTAAAGGCTCTTACAACTACCAGGCAGCCAAAGATCTTACTTGGGGAGCCTCGGGCAGCTATATGGGCGATAGATATGAATTTCAAGGGTTCTTCTTCCACTATAATTTCCTAAACAAGGAGAACGGTGGTATTACCGACGACCGCTATATCACCGACCCGGCCGAGGTGCAGGGCGGCTCAACCAAGGTCGACGCCAAAACCATACCCACCAACCTTTCATCGGCCCACTCCAAGGTAGTGGGCACCGATCTGTGGCTCAACAACCGCTACAAGGTAGGATACTGGCATGAGGAACACATCAACGATACCACAGTAAAGCGCACCTATATCCCGGTCACATCATTCGTTTGGACGCTGAGCTACAATGACGCGAAGCATCTTTTTCTCAACTCAGCTCCAGGCGAGGCAGCCAACTTCTTCGAGCACACCTACATGGACGCTTCAGGCACCCGCGACCGCACCACTTTCTGGTCACTCACCAACACCCTCGGCGTGTCGCTGCTCGAAGGATTTCACAAATATGCCAAGGCCGGCCTCGGTGCCTACATCACACACCAGTATCGCAAATACACGCAGACTGTCGACACAATCGGTGGCCGCGACCTCATCATACCCGGACTTACCCCCTACCCCTATGATTATCAGATACCTCAATCGCAGGGTCAAAATCTTGTGTGGGTCGGGGCACAGCTCACCAAACAGCGCGGCTCACTCCTCACTTACGACGCCACCGCTCAGCTTGGCATCATGGGACCAGTGGTAGCCGACGTAAAGATCGATGGTCGTGTATCAACACACCTGCCCGTGCTACGCGACTCACTCACCGTGACCGCCTACGGGGCATTTGCCAACACCGCCGCTCCTTACCTCACCGAACACTATGTGAGCAATCATTTTATATGGTCCAACAACTTCGGCAAGGAACGTCATTTCCGCCTCGGAGGCATAGTAGATGTGCCATTGACCCACACACAGGTCAATGCAGGCATCGAGAATATACAAAACCTCATCTACTTTAACAACGAGGCGCTTCCGGCACAATATGGCGACAACATCCAGGTATTCAGCGCCCAGCTGTTTCAGCGACTCAAATACCGCGCACTCCACTGGGACAACCGCATCACATTTCAGACCACATCGCAAACCGACGTGCTCCCATTGCCCAAACTCACCTGGTACTCCAACCTTTACGTCACATTCAAGGTAGCCAGTGTGCTCGACGTGCAACTCGGATTGGATTGCGACTACTACACACGCTACAAAGCCTACGCCTACCAGCCCGCCACCATGACATTTCACACACAGCAGGAGACCGAAGTGGGCAATTACCCCTTCATGAACCTATACCTCAACTTCAAGCTGTCGAAGACGCGCTTTTACCTGATGATGTCGCATTTCAACCAAGGCATCATCGGGGGCGACAACTACTTCTCAATGCCCAACTATCCCCTGAATCCCCGACGTTTCCAGCTCGGACTATCGGTAGACTTCGCCAACTGATGCCATGGCAATCAACAAAGCGCCCAAGCCCATCAAAGGTAGGCCATGGATATTGCTTGCCTTCCTCCTTGTCACAATCCTGCTGATGGCACGGTTGCGCCAATGCGCAGAAAATCAACTGCCCGCGGATCAACCCCAATCTGACGTATCAGAATTGTCCGACGACTCATCCTCCCACCCTCAAAGCGGCAAAAATGCGGAATTTGTGGAATTTTTGTAATTTTTTTTGTGAAAAAAAATTTGCGTTTGAAAAAATTAGTATATTTGCGCTGCAATTTCCAGACGTACCATACAGGACGCAATAGTTGACCTTAATATCAATTACTTATTCATACTTTTAACCAATTTTTATGAAAAAACTTTACGCTTTCTTAGCCGCTGCTGCAGTTGCCATGACAGCCAGCGCAGCCGATGTTTACATGATCGGAGGTTTCAACGGTTGGACTCTCGCTGACCCCGCTTGCAAAATGACCGAGACCAGCTCTAACGTCTACACCCTCCACCTCGACAACCTTATCTCAGGTTTCAAGTTCAACGACGGCACATGGTCTAACGCTGAAATGAACATCGGTGGTGGACTTGTAGAACTCGGCACACCCGCTCCTGTTGAAGCAAGTGGTTCATCAGGCAACCTTGGCTTCGCCGCCGGTATGTCAGTAGAAAACGCTGATATCACTCTCGACCTCAATGCTATGACTGTTCTTGTAACAGGTACTGCCGTTTGGGAAGAAGTTAAGTGGTATCTCGCAGGTTCAATGGACTGGAGTCCATGGGATAGCAACAGCTACGTATTTGAGAAGTACGATGAGGGTCTCTACAAACAGCAAATGACATTCACTGGCGAGTCAATCGAAATCAAAGTTTCTACCGCCAACTGGATCGAGAGCTACGGTATGGGCGCAGAATCACAGGGTCTTGCTATGGGTCAATTCAACACAGGTGTTCTCGAGAACAACTCACAGACCAATATCCCCTGCTCACTCGTAGGCACATGGTGGATGAACTGGGATTACAATCAGCTTATCCTCTCAGCCCTTTCTACAGAGCCCGTGGGTGGCGTAGAAGCTATCGCAGCTGACAACAACGTCGAGGCTGTTTACTACAACCTCCAGGGCGTACGCGTCAACAACCCCGCAAACGGTCTTTACATCGTTAAGCGCGGCAATCAGGTAAGCAAAGCTTACATTTTCTAATCAGACACTACAACTGATTACATCATAGGGCGTAGCCACAGCGGCTGCGCCCTTATTTTTTGTTTGCAACCGAATCAAAAAAACTCTACGAGGACATACTATCTCCTTTATATTATCCTAACACAAAAATATTTCCATATATGGAAATATTTTTGTAGGTTTGCGGAGTTATTGCAATAGCGATGAAAACAAGTAATAAATTCAATGTCATCT